>JAJDZN010000319.1 GCA_022824585.1 Bryobacterales bacterium
GATAGGCGTTGAACAGTCCGCAGCAGAGGTAGTACAGCGCCCGCATTCCAACCCGCCGGCCCATGCCAGGCGAGCTGTCGGAAGGGAAGAAGTGCTGCTGACGCACCGCCGGAGCCAGCTTGCCACGCCACTCGGCTGGAAGCGCTGCCGCTAGCGCAACGGTGTCGAGGTGGCTGGCATGGTTGGCAGCGAAAATGACCGGTGGCGCGACGCCATCCAGATTCGGCAGTCCCGCGACATCCAGCGCAATGTAGTGACGGAATAGCGGAAGGAACATTCCTTGGCGCAGCGCTCCCCGCGCCATCGCGACCGGACGGCTCCGCGCCCAGCGCGGCGGAGGGATGCGAGGCGCCGTGGATGCGGGCTGCGTCGCGCCCGATCCGGCGCGTTCATCCGCGGGACCGGTCGCTGGGTTGGCGGCCTGGCCAGCGACCCACGCACGAACCTGACCGACAGTCGATAGAGCCGAGAAGGCCGTCTCGCTCAGTTCGAGCCCATGCCGGTCTTCGAGCGCTGCCAGCATGTCAATCCGCTCGAGCGATGACAGCCCCAGGTCTTCTGCCAAGCGCTGGTCGTCCTCTAGGCTCTCGGGGCTGCGTCCGGTAAGGCCCAGCAGGATTCCGTCCAAACCGGATCCGCCGTCTGGACCCGTGGCAGGAGCCGTCGAGGACATGCGCTCGGCCACTTTCCGCCTCTGCGTCTTAAAGGTCGACGCCGTGCGCGGAAACTCCTCTTCCGGCCATTCGGAGGCGCTCTGGATTCTCTGGTGCGGCTCGAGCCGGCGGTTTGCTCTCTCGATGATCGCGAGAGGGTCCCCGCCGGAAGCGTGGAGAATGAGCGCGGCATGAATCCTCTGCGCGCTCGCCGGCCCGACCGGCACCACCACCGCATCCCGCACCTCGCCCTCGAGCTTGAGGGCTCTCTCGATGTCCTCGGGATGGACGTTCATTCCGTCCGCGGTGACGATGAGGTCTTTCTTCCGCCCTCTGTAGACCAGACTGCCCCTGGCATCGCGCTCGCCGATGTCCCCCGTGTGAAACCAGCCGTCCTCGTCCACGGCACGCGTGCGGCGGGAGCCGCCTTCCAGATAGTCGCCTACGACACTGTTCCCCCTGACAAGGATTTCCCCGTCATCCGCGATACGGACTTCCTGGCTGCCAACCACCTCGCCGAGCGTGCCGCGTCGCGCACGGAAGGGGTGGTTCACTGACACCACCGGGCTCGTTTCGGTGAGACCGTAGCCTTGGATCACGAGCAAGCCGACCTTGGACCAGAACTTCTCAGTCTCCGGGTCCAGCATCGCGCCACCGACGACGAATGCCCAGAATTTCAGCCCAAAGTCTCGATGGATGTCCCGGTGACGCCACCACCTGCGGAGCGGCCCGCCCGGCTTCGCCGGGACGGCCCTGGCGCGAGGGTGGTGCCGCTCGGCGTCCGCCCGCAGGCTCTCGAGAATGCGGGGCACGCAGGCCAGAACCGAAATCCGCTCCCTGCGGACCGCCTGGCGGATCAAACCGGGGTGCAGCCCCGCCATGAACACCGCCGATCCTTCGAGCAGCAGCGGGATGAACAGGCCCATGGACTGCCCGAACATATGGCTCAGCGGCAGAAGGTCGAGGATTCGAATCGGCTGGAACGGCGCGGCCCACTTCTTGTATCGGTCGATCTCTTCTCGAATCGGATCCAAATTGGCGCAGATGTTGCGATGCAGGTGGATCACGCCCTTGGGCTCGGCAGTGGTCCCGGAGGTGTACATGATCTGGACCAGATCACCTCCACTGACAGGCGTCGGGCTGAAGCGCGGTCCGCTTGTGAGCCCGTCGAGCGACTCGATCGCGAAGCACTCCGCAGCCGCGGCCGAGCCGGCCGCGGCGCCACCATGCACCAGCAGCCTCGCGCCGGTTTGATCCACGATGCGGCTGACGAAGTCCGCGGAGGATTGATGGTCGAGAGGCACGACCTGGACCCCGCGTGCCAGGCATGCCCAGAAGATCGCGACCCACTCGGGCCGGTTCTCGGACCACAGCACCACGCGGTCGCCCGAGGCCACCCCGCTGCGGTCCAGAAAGGCGACGAAGCGCCGGATCCCGGCGTCTAGGTCGGCGTAAGACCAGCGCCAAGTGCGGTATCCGTTCCAGAAGCGCAACGCCTCTCTGGATCCAAGGCGTTCGATCCGAGGCAGGAGGTCGAGCAGCGTCTCCATGCAAGGGCTACAGCGTACTGCCAGGCCCGTATTTCCCCGGAGCGCCGCTCGGGAGGACAGCCGGGCCGCAGGCTCATCCTAACCTACAGCCGATGTCCGCTTGACCGCAGCGCCCGGGTATTCGCGGAGAGGGGCTGACCGCTTGGTCTCGTCTCCGGGCGCATATTCTGGAGTGCAGCCAGCTACGGCGAGATGGCGTCGCCAAGCCCGCGGAGTCGGATATGCTCGGGGAATGACGCCAGAAGCGCTGTCAGACCTGCTGAACTTTCACTATTGGGCTCGCGACAGGCTGCTCGATGCAGTCGAGCGGCTGACCCGAGAGCAGTTCCATCAGGATCTCGGGAACAGCTTCGGCTCGGTCCGCGACACGCTTGCGCACGTAGTGTCGGCAGAATCGGTGTGGTGCTCCCGTTGGGAGGGCAATCCACCGAGCGCACACCTCGGGCCGGCGGATTTCGAGACGGTGCAGGACTTGCGTGCCCGCTGGGTTCGTGAGGAGGCTCGGATCCGGGACTTCGTGAACCGACTTGGACCCGAGGGTATTGATCGCAAGATCGAATACAAGCACTTCAGCGGCACGCCGATCGAATCGGTCTTTTGGCACATGCTGCAGCATGTCGTCAACCATGCGACCTATCACCGCGGACAGGTCACTTCGATGCTGCGACAGCTCGGCGCCGAGCCGCCGAAGAACCAGGACTTGATCACGTTCTATCTCGCGTCCGGGGCTTGAAGCGCGGCGTCGCAAGTTGCGGGCCGCGGACCGTGCTTCGCATGCTCGACACCGCGCCTATGGGCGGTTTCGCTTGGTCAAAAGGCCAATGTCCTATGCTGAGTCCATGGGGCGACTTGCCATTGTCGGCGTCTTCGTGACACTCCATTGGGTGGGCACGGGGGACCACTTGTCCGCGCAACAAGTAGAGGAAACGCAACAAGTAGAGCCCGCTGTCGCGACTGTCACGGTCACAAATCTGGCCAAGGGCCAAATCCTCACACCCGCGGTGTTCATTACCCACAGCCATGCGGCCCCGCCCTTGTTCGTTCCCGGAGAGCCCTCGAGCACGGAACTTTCCGCGCTTGCCGAGCAGGGCAGCACGAGCGGCTTGGTCAATAAGTTCAGCGCAGAGCCCGATGTGCTCGCTGTGACCGTGCTGAGCGCGTTTGTCCGTCCGACGAGGACTGCCACGGTGAACGTCGAGTTCGACTCTGACCATCGGCTGATATCGTCCGCTTCGATGATCGAGATGACGAACGACGGATTCGTCTCGCTGCTTGGCGTCGAAGTCCCGTGCATCGGCACGAGCACGTATTTCCTAGACGGCTGGGACGCCGGCTCGGAAGCGAACACGGAGCTTTGCTCCCAAATCCCTGCGCCCTGCCCTAGACCGCCGCGGCCGGGATCCTGTTCGGTCGCGATCGAAGGCGCCGTGCATATCCATAGCGGGATTCACGGATGCGGAGGCTTTCCGCCCGAAGTTTACGACTGGAGGAACCCGGTCGCCAAGATCACGATTGAGGTGGCACCGGATCTGTCTCCTGCAGGTGCGCTTGAAGCAGCCTGCCCGGATGCGTACCCCGCGAGTTCCGACACCGGCGGCGACGGAAGCTGACGAGGCCTGCTCGGCGGCCTGCTGAGAACCAGGCTCCGATTGATCGAGCCACCCGCGATTACGGGTACGTGTACGTGGACTGCAGCCCTAGCGGGATGCCCAGCGCCCAGTACAGCCCCAGAGCCAAAGACCACGTGATCAGCAGGGTGATCGAATAGGGCAGCATCAGGGAGGTGACCGTGCCGATTCCCGTGCTCTTCACCCAGCGCTGGCAGAAGGCCACCACGAGCGGAAAGTACGGCATCAGGGGCGTGACGATATTCGTAGTCGAATCGCCCACGCGGTAGGCGGCCTGGGTGAGTTCCGGGGAGAGTCCCACTTGCATCAGGACCGGGACGAAGACCGGCGCCAGCAGGGCCCACTTGCCGGACGCTGACCCGACGAGCAGGTTCACGAAGGCGCTCAGCACGATGATGCCGCCAATCGTCAGCATGCCCGGCAGCCCCAGGGCCTTGAGGAATTCCGCGCCTTCCACCGCTAGCAGCGCGCCTAGGTTGGACTTGGCGAATGCTGCGGTGAACTGAGCGCAGAAGAAGATCATCGTCAGGTAATAGCCCATCGTCGACATGGACTTGCTCATGCCGGTGATGATGTCGCGATGGCTCTTGACAGTGCCCGCCACGTATCCATAGATGGTGCCGGGAATCAGGAACAGCAGGAAGATCAGCGGGATCATCGACTGCATCAACGGAGCTGCGAACGAACTGAGCTGCCCGTTCGGTGCGCGCAGCGGGGAATCCGCCGGCAGCACTGCCAAGAACAGCGCCAGCACTCCCAGCGCCATGGCTGCGAGTCCGGCCCAGACCCCGGCCCGTTCTTTTCGGGAAAGCGCTTGCTCCTCGACACTGTCCGAGCCCTCGCCATCCAAGACGGTCCCTTTGAGCCGCGGTTCGATCACTCGGTCAGTCAAGATCCACCCGACGACTATCACAAGCGCGCTCGACACGCTAGTGAACAGCCAGTTGCACAAGGGGTTAACCTCGCGGCCCGAATCCAAGATCTGCGCGGCCGACTGAGTGAAACCTTGGAGCAGCGGATCGATAGCCGATGGAATGAAGTTGGCGCCGAAGCCGCCCGAGACCCCTGCGAATGCACAGGCGATACCAGCCAAGGGATGGCGTCCGGCAGCGTGAAAGATGACGCCTCCCAATGGAATGACCAGCACGTAGCCGACATCCGCCGCCGTGTGGCTGATGATGGCGACCAAGAGCAGCATGGGGGAGAGCAGGCTCCGCGGAGTGAGCGCGACCAGGCCCTTCAGGCTTGCGCGGATGAATCCGGTGTGCTCGGCAACCCCTACGCCTAGCAGCGCCACCAAGACCACGCCCAGGGGGGCGAAGCCGGTGAAGACCGTCACCATGCTCGCCAGGAACGCGGCCAGGCTCGACCCGGAGAGCTGGTTCTGGACGACCAGTGTCCGCGCTCCGTCCTTGGCCGGAACCGTGAATTCGTGGCCGGCCAGCAGCAACGATGCGATCCAAACCGCGACGAGGGCCACTACGAAGAGCGCAGCCGGATCGGGCAAGCGGTTGCCCACCCGCTCGACCCAATAGAGGGCACGCTCCACCGCGGTTCGGCGTGCCTGAGGAGAATCTTCTGAAGCTGTCATATCGAGATCAGAGCATCAGTATATTGGGATATTCGGAGCGGGCCGCAAAGCGAGCCGATTTCCGTGCTTCCACGTCGAAGGCTCGCCGCTGTCAATCGCAGCTCGGCAGTCCATGGTGACGATGCCTGGCTGCTGGTGCGCCCGGTGCGGCATGCGGAGGTCGTCGGCCGCCGCAGATGCTCCGTGGCCGCGTTTCCGCGCCTCGCGTCCAGGTGCCGGTTGTTCCTGTGTGCCCACACGTTCCGGCGGGCTTGGCGCGGCACGTCCCCCACGCGGGATTCGAGCGGCGAACCCTGGGACTGCCGAAGCTGGCGTGGAGGCGGTGTGCCGGCGCCTGAAGCTGGTTGCGGCCGATCTCGCTCTGGTGATGGCCAGCGCAGGCTCGCCTACGCGCGAGACAGGCCTCGCGAGCGATCTAGTAGCTGCCCTGAATCGCCAAGCAGGCGTCTTTGACCGCGTTGCCGAGAGAGCGGGTGGAACTGCTGGCGACCATGTCTCCGTCCCGGTTAAACAGCGCCATCTTGTTGTCTTTCGCGATGATATCCCTGCCACCAACTCGTTCGAGAAGAAGAATGTAGTCCGCTTTCTCTCGATTGATCGTCACGACGACCCCGGCGCATTCGCGCCTCTTGCTGATCGTCTTCATGATCTCGGCGGTTTGTGGCTTGGCGCCGCCCTGCATGTGGCCGCCTCCGTCGCCTTCAATTACCGTTTCAGTTCCCGACACGGACCAGCTAGTGCTCTCCGTCACGAACACGCGGATCTGACCGCTCGCGCCCCCCGTCTGGGGAAAGAGAGTCGGCAACGCTACCACCACAAGTGCCAATACCAGCGTGTGCAACGCTCGGCGGGAGCTCCGCTGAAGGCCGCAATCGAGCAGGCCCCGCACGCCATTGAAGAGTTCGGCAGGTTTCACTATCGGCCTAAGACGAGCGCGGGCGCTGTACGGTTCCATGGCCGCTCTCAACCATTATAGAGAAATTTGTTTCAGACGGGGACGCGAAAGGACGGGAGACGGCGACGGGACTGCCGACAAGACCGATGCCAAGCGGGCGGACAATCGTCCCGTCCCTCAGCCCTATTCCGCCAGAGCGTCGATCGGTTTCCCGCCCGTCTGCTTCCACCACGTGAGCACGGACGCGCGCATTTCGGCGAGCCGTTGGGCGTGTTCGGGCTTCGCAGCCAGGTTGGTTCGTTCCTTGGGATCGGTCTGGAGGTCGTACAGGTCTTCGGCGCCCTTGCGCCGCGCGGGATAGTCAGTCGCGATCCATTGGATGCGAAAGTACTCTCGGTTGCGCGAGGCAACGATGTCCTGCAAGAAGAAGATGTACTTCCACCGCTCGTCACGGACGTAGAGAGCAAAGATGTCGCGCTCCGGCCGCTCGTCGGTCTTCGTCACAAACGCCGGGTAGATCGCGCCGAACAGGCGCTTGCGATTCTCCGCCGTCTCGCCGTCGATGATCGGGCGCAGGTTGTTCCCGGCGGCGGAAGCCGGCGTCCGCGCGCCGGCATAGTCCAGAATCGTCGGATAGATGTCCAGAGTGCTGGTCAGGCAGTCGAAGCGCTGCCCGCCCTTGATCTTCGCCGGCCAGCTGAAGAAAACCGGCGTTCGGACGCCTTTCTCAAACGGCGAACCTTTCGAAACCAAGCCGTTGGACCAGCCGTTGTCGATGACAAACACGAACAGCGTGTTGTCGTAGATGCCCCTCTCGCGCAGCTTGTCCACGAGCTTTCCGACGCCGTCGTCCAGCCACGCCTCCATCGCCAGGCTCAGATGTTCTTTCTGCAGGAACGTTTCCCGGTGGTCTTCGTCGATCCACGGCGGCACGGGGATCTCTTCCTGATCGAACAAGGCTAGATACTCTTCCGCAGGATTGTGGGGAAGGTGCGGGAGCTTGGGCGCCCACCACACGAATAGCGGCTGTTGCCCGCCAAGCTGGTCGATGAAGGCGAACAACTCGGCCTGGCCGTCGCGGACGAAGGTATTCGCCGAATTGCCAGGTCCATGAGTGAAGCCCATCACTCTGGGATCGCCTTCCCAGTACTTGCCCTCCACATACGTCGCGTAGCCGACCTCCTTCAAGAGATTGGGCAGCGAGTTCGCCGGATCGAGCTTCTTGCTCCCGTAGTTGTAGTAGACGCCTGATTGGTGTGGCCAGCGGCCGCTGAGAAAGCTGGCCAGCGTCGGATGGCAGCGCGACATCGGCAGGTGCGCGCGGGTAAACAGCGTCCCAGACCGAGCCAGCAGATCGAGATTCGGCGTACGGACGAACTCGTTGCCCATGAAGCCCAAGTGCTCGTTGTCGTGGTCATCGGAAATGATGAACACGATGTTCGGCTGCTCGGCGACGACGACAGCAGGCGCTAGCAGCACCAAGGCGATCGCAGCGAGCAAGAAACACACCTCGGGCGCTCTCTGAATAAGGCCACGCATACATTCACCTCGGTTGGGAGAGAGCACATTGTAGTTGCTGTTCACGGGGATTGCCACTCTCGCAAGCTAGTCCCTCTGGGTTGCGCGAGGTCACACGCGAACAGATCCGGTCGCCGCCAGCTTCCCACGCCGGCCGTGCCGAAACGAAGCCTCGCCTCCTGGGGCCGGAGTTCGGTGCCCCGATCTCGGCTAGACGCCGCGCGCACAGGGCATATCGCGCAGCCATGCGGCCGCGCGGGAGCGGGACAGTAGTAGCAGCCGGTCCCGGGATCGCCGACGGGGCCGCCCCGTCGGGAGCCAGCGGGGATTCGGCCCGGCCTCAGCTGATCACATTGGGCGGGTCGGAGCCCGAGGCCGTCTCGCCGCCGCCACCGGAGCCGCCGCGAGGAGCCGCTCTTCGAGGATCTGGTCGGCCCGGGCGAGGAAGTCTTCCTTCGAGATCGTCCCGGCGTCCACGTCCGCCAAGATTTCACGCTGTGCCGCGTATTCGGGGTTCTCGATGCCGATCTTGCTTTGCAGCAGCCGCCACGCCTTGCGGCGCTCGATGCAGAAGAGCACCAGCTGGCGCGAGACCTTCATCAGCACCGGCTTGTCCCCCTTGGCTGGCAGGGTCTTGATATAGACCCCGAAGTCAGGCACGAAGGCGCGGTGGTCCGGATTCAGGTGATGCCGCTGCACCACATCGTCCTGGGTGAGCCGCACCAAGATGTTCTCCAGCGGAATCAGCAGATCGGCATCTTCCTCCCGGATCCTTTTCAGGTGGTTGCGGAACCGCGCCTCGGTCGCGCACCAGTGCGCCACGGTGTAGCGGTACGTCTCGCCGGTCGCCCGGAACTTCGTCTTGTACCAGTCCCCCTGCATGTTGGGGTTGCCCTTCAGGTCGAGAGCCTCCTTGTAGCTCTCGCCCAGCTGGGGATTGAAGACGAACTCCGGCGCGCCTCGCGAATCTCGCACGCGCTGCGCCTGATCGAGCGCCATGTCGTCGCCCACCCCGTGCTCGGGCTGGCAGGTGGTGAAGCACTGCAGGAAGGCCGTTCCGCGATACTCGAGCGAGTCGAGGATGGACCGGAACAGCTTGGGGGCGTTCGCGATCGACACCTGCGCGACGAACGGGGACCCGTGACCGGCGAGAAACGTCTCCGCCACGGTCTTCTTCTCCACGCACTTGCCCTGGCTTGCTGCGCCGAAGGAGTTCATGTCGCCTCCGCCGAGCATCGGGGTCGAGTCCGAGTTCTGGCCGCCGGTGTTCGAGTACACCTGGGTGTCGAGCATCAGCGCCTTCACGTTCGGGCGATTCTGCAGGACCATCTTCGATACGTTCTGATAGCCGATGTCGCCCATG
>JAJDZN010000295.1 GCA_022824585.1 Bryobacterales bacterium
AGGAGCCGGCTAAAGGGGAACGCCTGTTTGACCCACGGCCGCGAAATCCTGGCAGACACGGCCGGCCATGGTTGGGCCATGGCCTATGCGCTGGCGTGGCTGTCGGTATCCGGAGGCAATTCGGTCATGCCACCCTGGGTACGCCACCAATTCCCCGACGCGGGAGAACTGGTTCGCCGGATGCGCGACACCGCCTGCGGCGACCCCTCGTGCGATTGGTGTCAAGAGAGACACAACGCCCGCAAGGAGCTGAAACGTTGGTTTGGCTTTGCTGACTTCCGCCCGGAGCCGGAGGACGAGAACGGCCGGCCCATGCAGCAGGCCATCGTCGAGGCGGCCATGGCCAGGGAGCACGTGCTCGGCATTCTGCCCACCGGTACCGGCAAGTCGCTTTGCTACCAGATCCCGGCCCTGTCCCGCTACGACAAGACCGGCGCGCTGACAGTCGTGATCTCGCCCCTGGTTGCACTCATGGCAGATCAGGTAGCGGGTCTGGAAGCCCACCGCATCGGTTCGTGCGTGGCTATCAATGGGCTGCTGTCGATGCCCGAGCGAGTTGATGCGCTCGACCGGGTCCGACTCGGGAACGCGGGTATTCTCATCATCTCGCCGGAGCAGCTTCGCAGCCGGTCCTTGGTCCGGGCGCTGAATCAGCGCGAGATCGGGGCCTGGGTGCTTGACGAGGCCCATTGTCTCTCAAAGTGGGGGCACGACTTTCGGCCCGACTATCGCTACGTGGGACGCTTCATCCGAAAAATCGCCGGATCGGGGCCGTTTCCGCCGGTGCTGTGCTTGACCGCGACCGCCAAGCCTGAGGTCAAGGAGGACATCCGGCAGCATTTCCGGGATGAACCTGGTATCGAATTGAAGGTCTTCGACGGCGGGGTCCAGCGCACGAACCTGGATTTCCTGGTGGTGCCGACGACGGGAGGAGAGAAACTTACCCACATCCACCAGATCCTCATGTCCGACCTGCCACCGGATGTCCCCGGAGGCGCCATCGTCTACTGCGCAACTCGCCGGCAGGCCGAAGAGGTGGCGGAGTTCCTGCAGATGAGAGGCGTCGCGGCTGACTACTTCCACGCCAAGCTGCCGCCTGAAACCAGGAAGAACGTCCAGCAACGCTTTATCGACGGCGAGCTCCGTGTGATTGTGGCTACCAATGCCTTCGGCATGGGCATCGACAAGCCGGATGTGCGGTTGGTGCTTCACGCTGACATCCCGGGATCATTGGAGAACTACCTGCAGGAGGCGGGTCGCGCCGGGCGCGACTCACAAACGGCCCGTTGTGTACTGCTCTATACCATAGACGACGTGGAAAGACAGTTCGGCATGTCAGCGCGCTCACGACTGACCCGGCGGGAAATCCAAGGCGTGCTGCGCGCACTGCGCAACCTGGACCGGAAGAATCGCCTGGACGGTGAGATCGTGGCCACTGCGGGCGAGATACTCATAGAGGACGAAGAAAAAGTATTCGAGCGGGACTCGGCCACCGACGATACTCGCGTGCGAACTGCTATCACCTGGTTGGAGGAGGCGGGATTGCTGAACCGGCATGAAAACCGGGTGCAGGTGTTTCCTTCGTCCTTGAAGGTGAACTCTGTAGAGGAGGCGCGCGCTAAGCTGGAAAGAAGAGACATGGCGGACGTCTATCGGCACAAATTGCTGACCATCGCCGAGACCCTGATCGACGCGGACCCGGATGAAGGCATCTCCACCGATGAGTTGATGGGGGTCTCCGGCCTGAGTCCAGAAGAAGTGCGCGGCGCCCTGCATGACCTGGAACAACTGGGCATCGCCAGCAACGATACGGCGCTGACAGCCTTTGTCCACGAGGGAGTAGCGCGCAGTTCCCAGAAACGTTTTAATGAGGCGGTGGAATTGGAGACCGCCCTGATCGAGCACCTTCGTCAAGCGGCGCCTGATATGAACAGAGGAGAGACGTCCATCCTGCATTTGCGTGTCGCCTCGCAAACCCTGCGAGATTCGGGGTTGACCGATCCGCTACCGGAAAAGCTTTTGCGCATTCTCCGGAGCATCGCCCATGACGGCCGTGGTGAGGGGAACGGTATCGGCAGCCTTGAGGTGCAACAGCAGAATGTGGAAACGGTGCGGGTAACGCTCCGGCGCGAATGGTCGGCGTTGGAGGAAATCGCGGCGCGGCGACGCGAAGGAGCGAAGCTCCTCCTGAATCACTTGCTCGATTGCCTGCCGCCCAAGACCCGTGGCACGGACCTGCTGGCCGAAACGACCCATGGCAAACTTTTGGACGCGCTGACGTCCGATATCATTCTGCGGAGCAGCGTCCGGAATCCGGAGAAGCTATTGAACCGCGCCCTCCTCTGGTTACACGATCAAGAGATCATTCGCCTTCACAAGGGGCTGACGGTATTCCGCCAAGCCATGACCATCCGTCTCGTGCAGGAAACGCCAAGACGCGGTTTCGCCGCCGCGGACTTCCAGCCATTGAAGCTCCACTACCAGGGACAGGTTCGGCAGATCCACGTGATGGTGGAATTCGCGCGGCGAGGACTCGATGCTATGGCCGAAGCCCTGCGTCTGGTCATGGACTACTTCAGCCTCAAGGAAGAGCATTTCCTTCAGCGCTGGCTGCCGGACCGGTACAAGGAAATCGAACGGCAGACCACTTCCGAATCGTGGCGGGCCATTGTCGAGAGCCTGAAAAATCCGATCCAGCAACGTATCGTCGCGGATGATCGGGACCAGACAAACGTGCTGATACTGGCCGGTCCCGGCTCCGGCAAAACCCGGGTACTGGTGCATCGTATCGCCTACCTGGTCCGTGCAAGACGCGAAAACGCACGCGGCATCCTGGCCTTGGCCTATAACCGCCACGCGGCCGTTGAGATCCGACGTCGCCTCGGGGACTTGATCGGCAACGACGCTCGCAGGGTAACCGTGCTTACCTGTCACGGTCTGGCCATGCGACTGGCTGGCGTCAGTTTTCAAGAACGAGCAAGACGGCAGCTTGACGACCAGGTATTCCGGGAGGTGTTGCGTCAAGCCGTGGCGCTATTGCACGGCGATGGGCTGGAGCCGGAGGAGATAGACGATCAGCGTGAACGCCTTCTTGCGGGTTTCCGCTGGATACTCGTAGACGAATACCAAGACATCGGTGAGGACCAATACGAGTTGATTTCGGCCTTGGCGGGACGCACGCTGAAGGATGAGGATCGCAAGCTCACGCTCTTTGCGGTAGGCGATGACGATCAGAATATCTACGCTTTCAATGGTGCGTCGGTGGAGTTCATTCGTCGTTTCGAAGCAGATTACAGGTCGAAACCCATCTATCTGATCAACAACTACCGTTCCACCGGACATATCATTTCAGCAGCCAACGCATTGATCGAACCGGCGCAGGAACGGATGAAGGCCGGACGTCCCATCCAGATCGACCGGGCGCGTGCACAGGATTCGTCCGGTGGCACTTGGCGTGCCTTGGACCCGGTCGCTCAAGGTCGAGTGCAGATTGTGCAGGCCCAGCGGTCGCCGATCTCGCAAGCGCGGGTTGCGATGATGGAATTACAGCGCCTCTCCACCCTTTCGCCGGATTGGGACTGGTCTAGGTGTGCGGTGATTACACGCGAATGGAAGTACCTGGACCCAGTGCGTGCATTCTGCGAAGTCCACGGTATCCCGGTGCAGATGGCAAACGAAGACGTTCCGAGATTCTGGCGCCTGCGTGAAACACAGGCGCTTGTTGAATGGCTGCGAGAACGCGAGACCCAATTGGTGGACGTCACAGCCCTCCGCGCTTGGGTGGATGCA
>JAJDZN010000197.1 GCA_022824585.1 Bryobacterales bacterium
CGCGGCGACCACACCAAGCCGCTCCAGCCGGTCGACCCCCGTCCCCTGGGAGTGCTGCTTCCCGAGGACGCCCCGACGCTTCCGCCGGATGCAGAGGACCCGCGCTCGCGACTGGCCGGGTGGATCACGTCTCCCGAGCACCCCCTGACCGCGCGCGTGGCGGTCAATCGGATCTGGCAAGGCTACTTCGGCCAGGGCATCGTCGACACCCCGAACGATTTCGGCGCCATGGGCGGACGCCCGAGCCATCCGGCTTTGCTCGACTTCCTCGCCAACGAACTCGTCGAGTCCGGTTGGAGCGCGAAGCACGTGCATCGGCTGATTCTGACCAGCAGCGCGTATCGGCAGGCATCTCACAACCCGGCCCAGGAACAGCGCGGAATGCAGCAGGACGCGTCCAATCGACTCCTGTGGCGCGGTCCGCGCCGTCGCCTCGGTGCCGAGGAAGTGCGCGACGCAATGCTTGCGGCCGCTGGCGAACTTAATCTCGCGTACGGCGGCAGGAGCGTCATGCTGCCCGTCGAAGACGCTTTGGTGGATCTCTTGTACGACCCGACCCAGTGGCGCGTGCCCGCCGACCAGGCCCAGCACCGCCGCCGATCGATCTACCTGATCGCGAAACGCAACCTGCGCCTGCCATTCATGGAAGTGTTCGACCAGCCAGCACTGCTCACAAGCTGCGCCCGCCGGGAGTCGAGCACCCACGCGCCGCAATCGCTAGAACTGCTCAACGGCCCGATCTCGAACGAGCTCGCCGCGCGGTTTGCCGCCCGGCTCGACCGGGAAGCCGGTCGCGACCTAGACAGCATCGTTAGCCAAGCGTACCTGCTTGCCGCCGGCAGGCCTCCGACTGAAGATGAGGCGCTGATCGCGCGCAACTTCCTGGCCGACAATTCGCTGCGCGAATTCGCCCTGGCCATGTTCAACCTCAATTCGTTCCTGTACCTGAACTGATCCGGGCGCACGGTATATCCAGTTCCAGGCCGCATCTGCCCGTGTTCCGCAAGATCTTGGTAGCCAACCGCGGCGAGATCGCAGTGCGGATCATCCGCACCTGCCGCGAGATGGGCATCGCAACCGTCGCGATCTATTCGGACGTCGACCGCGAGGCGAAGCATGTCCGATTGGCCGATGAGGCCTGCGCTGTTGGCGCGGCGCCTCCGGCCGAGAGCTACCTCAACATCGGCCGCGTCTTGGACGCGGCCAGCTCGGCGGGAGCGGATGCCATCCACCCAGGCTATGGCTTCCTCAGCGAGAACGCGGAGTTCGCCCAGGCCTGCGAGCGCAAGGGGATCAGGTTCATCGGGCCGTCCGCAGCGGCGATTCGCTCCATGGGAATCAAGACTCGCGCCCGCGAGCTAATGTCGCAGGCCGGAGTCCCAGTCGTTCCCGGCACGCCAGAAGCAACGGACGCCCGCCAAGCTGCGGCCTTCGCCAGCCGGGTCGGCTACCCGGTCATGCTCAAGGCGTCCGCCGGCGGCGGCGGCAAGGGGATGCGCCTTGTAGAGTCGGCCGCCCAGCTCGAGAGCGCCTGGGAACAAGCGCGGGGCGAAGCCCTCGAAGCGTTCGGCGACGCTGCAGTGTACGTGGAGAAGGCGATCCTTCGCCCGCACCACGTCGAGGTCCAAATTCTAGCCGACGAGCATGGGACGGTGGTCCATCTGGGCGAGCGCGAATGCAGCCTGCAGCGGCGGCACCAGAAGGTGGTCGAAGAGAGCCCCTCGCCGCTAGTAGAGGCCAACCCCAGCGTCCGCGACCAGCTCTATTCGGCCGCCATTGCAGCAGCCAGCGCCATCGGCTACGCCAACGCGGGCACGATCGAGTTCCTCATGGACGCCGACGCCCGCTTCTACTTCCTGGAAATGAACACCCGTCTGCAGGTCGAGCATCCTGTCACCGAGCTGGTGACAGGAATGGATCTCGTCAAGCAGCAGATCCGCGTAGCTGCCGGCGAGAGGCTGGGCTTCGCCCAAGAGGCGGTCCGGTTTCGCGGCCACGCACTGGAATGCCGCGTGTATGCGGAAGACCCCAGCGCCAACTTCATGCCTTCTCCCGGCCTGATCCGGCGCATGGCAATGCCCGACGGCCCGGGCATCCGGATCGATTCCGGCGCAGACGAAGGCTGGACCGTCCCGATCCACTACGACCCGTTGATCGCCAAGCTCTGCGCTTGGGCGCCCACCAGGCCGGAAGCCATCGACAAGCTGCGCGGCGCGCTGAGCGAAGCCACCATCAGCGGCATCGCCACGACCCTGGGCTTCTTTCGCGACTTGATGGAGGATCCACAGTTCCAAGCCGGCGACATCGACACCGGGTTCCTGGCGCGCGGCCTCGATCCAGCTACGAGCGCGGCCTCGACCCCGTCGTCCGAGGCGCGCCTGGCAGCCATCCTCGCGGTCATCCAAGCCGAACAGGGCCGCGCGGCCGATCAACCTTCGGCGGCCCTGCCGCCAAACTCGGCGTGGAAGCGCAACGGGCGAATCGAGAACATCGCGGCCCGGGACACGGATCGATGAAGAAGTTCGACCTCGTCGTAGACGGCACCCCGTGCAGCCTGCGCATTGGCGCGGATTCGTGCGAGATGGACGGGCGTCGTTCGGCGACGGACATTCGCTGCACAGGCCCGGGCAGCTACTCGGTGATCGTGGACGGGAACCAGCACACCGTCGTTGTCAATCGGTCCGCCCAGGGCTCCTATGAGGCCCATGTGTTCGGAACGGCGCTTGCCATCGAGATTCGCGACCCGCGGCGCCTGTCAGGTCACATGGATGGACCGGCGGCCGGCCGCTCGCAGGCAGTGCGCACGCCGATGCCCGGCAAGGTGCTGTCCGTGCGAGTGCGGGTCGGCGACGAAGTGCGCAGCGAGCAGGGCCTGTTGGTGGTGGAAGCGATGAAGATGCAGAATGAACTGCGCGCCCCCTGCGCCGGGAGGGTCACGGCCGTCAACGTCAGCGCAGGCGATTCGGTCTCGTCAGGGGACACCTTGGTGGTGGTTGAATAGGATAGAGATACGGGCTTCGTCCGGATTCCCGGCAACTACGATGTGCAGCGAATGCCGAGATACGGGCTGGGTGCAAGAGCGGCTGCCGGGAGGCTTCACTGCGTCCAAGCGGTGCCATTGCCGCGAGGGCGGCCGAGCCGCTTCGCAGTACGGCCCGCTGCGCTTGCCGCCTCGCTTTGCCGACGCCACATTTGACAACTTCAGCGCCGGGGTCTATGCCAAGGAGCCCCAGAAGCACCAAATCCTGACCGCGGCGATGGCCAAGGGCATGCTGTTCGCTGACGGCTTCCCGATCGAGCCGTCCAAAGGGCTGCTATTTCACGGCGGCACCATGGAGCGGCAGACGCACCTGGCCGTGGCGACGCTGAAGCGGCTGGCTGACAAAGGCCTCAGCTGCCTCTTCTTCGAATACCAGGACTTGTTGCAGGCCCTTCAAAGCCGACCTGGCACTGCTGACGACGAGCGCGACGAATTGGCAGGCAAGATCAACTCTGCAGACGTGCTGCTGATCGAATCGCTTGGCGAGCGCAGGCCGACCGATTGGGCCCAAGACACGATCTACTCGATCGTCAAGCATCGCTACCACAACAAGCTGGGCCTGTTGGCCACCACGGGACTGCCGCTCGCCACGATGGCAACGGAGCCTCATCTCGGCACGCAGGCGATGTACGCCTCCGCGCGATCCCAAGACACGCTCGCCCAGCGCATTGGACGCCAATGTGCCGAGATGCTCGAATCCATCTGTGTCACGGTGCCGGTCGCAGTGCCGGTCGCTGGACGATCGGTCGCGACCGCGGCCCGCAGCCGCGGGTGAGGATCAGCCCCGTTTACGCTCGGCCAAGGTCGTCTCGACGCCAGCGCCCGCGATGGCGT
>JAJDZN010000063.1 GCA_022824585.1 Bryobacterales bacterium
GGTCAAACATCCCCTGCGCAGCCTCCAAATACCTCCTCACGGCGTCCCGAGCCGCACTTGCGTCGCGAAGCCGGTCCCAGGTTACGTCGAGCAGACGGGCGCACAACTCTGCGTCAGTTGCGTGATCGCCCAGTTGACAAACCGCTTGCGCACTCTCCTCGTCCATGTCGGCCGGAGTAAAGAACCGCCCGCTAGCATCCTGCGAGACCGGACCGAAGGGGTCATTCGGATCACTCGGGTTTAGTGTCACTTGACACAGATGGGCGAGCAGCCTCCATCCCCCTGCAGCGTCGTTGTCGCCAGCCGCTTCGGACACCTCGGCGTGGTCGAAGAAGACGGCCGCATAGGACCGGCATTCGGCCTGATCGCTTGCTTCTAATGCGTCGCTGACCGGGAGCCCCAGCAGCACCTCGGAGTTCGTCGCGAATGCAAACGCTTGCTCGCTCATGAGAACTTCCTCTCACTACTTGACAAGATTGTAAGCGCTGTGGAATTGGTTGTACGACAATTTTGTTGATTAGGCGGAAGCTTGGGCTTGGTGGCACTGCGGGAAGCTATCGAACTGCTTGCAGCCGGCTTCGACGTTGCCGGAGGCGACGCACTGCCCGTCGGCGCGGATGCCACTTGGCAGCGGGTGGCGAACGCTGAGGGTTCGGGGTCCGAGTCGCAGCTGGCGGTGCTCTCGACTGTCCCCTTGTAACAGACCGACCCTGCCGGCGTTCGGACAGTTCGCGCACGTGGGTGGCGACCGCCGCCTTCAGCTCGTCGCGAAGCGCCACATTTGGCCTCCCGCCTCCCTTTCCATAATCCAGAAGGAAATAGAAACGTATAGTCCGTGGACTTAAGGTCATCGAACCGGCTTAGATAGTCAAATGGAAGATCAGATTGCTGATGCCGTGAAGGCGACGTTCGGAAAGCACGTTCGCAACGTGCGTCAGGACAAGGGGCTTTCTCAGGAGGCCTTGGCAAGCCTCTGTGACTTGGACAGAACGTACATCGGCAGCGTTGAGCGCGGGGAGCGCAACATCAGCTTGGTGAACATCTACAAGCTGGCGGTGGCCTTGGGCGTTTCCCCTAAGGTGTTCTTCGATTGAGGCCACTTGAACTCTACCTCAAGCAGCTGTCGGGCAATCTGAGGCGATTGCGCAGGAACGCTGGGCTGTCGGAGGAGGAGCTTGAGCACAGGCTGATTCTCGGGCCAGGATGGATCAGTGCCTTTGAACAGGGCGAGTCGATTCCTGAGTTGGAGGTGCTGCTCGCGATCCTGCACGAAATCGGTGCCTCACTCGGCGGTCTTGCGGACGGGCTTCCTGCGCCTCCTGGGAGTGACTTTGAGAGATTCCTGAGAGCAGAGCCAGAGGATGGCGATCTGCTGGTTCGCTTTCGCTACGCAAGGTTCGCCGCGACATACCGACTAATCGACGCAACCACCGGGGAGTTCGAATCGGTGGTTCGGACCCTCAGGAATGGATTGGCAAGGCTTGCCGAGCCGGGTGGCGACTCGGACGAGAGGGCCAATAACATCAAGACGGACTCGGTCGCGCGGGCGTTCCTCAAAGCAGTGGATCTGTGGCCCGATGCGAACCCTTCCGACTTGTGGTGGTTCATGATCTACCGGGCGTATTGCGACCCGTTCAACCATCCGGCCATATCGTCGGACTTGGACTTCATGCAAAGCTGGAAGCGTACTGGCGGCTGGGCACTGGAGGAGGTCTTGGTGCGTCACTACGGTCCGTTTTTGCAGGAGCACGGCATTCGGTTGTACATCCCCGACGGCGAGAGCAAGCGCACACTCCTCAGCGAAGTCGATAGCGGAGACCGGCTTGAATCCGACAAGGTTGACGTCGTTCTGACTGGTGGCGAACCCGAGAGGCTGTTCGGTGTCGTGCATGTCAAGACTAGTTTTGCTGAACGCCGTACGGACGATGTGCCAATGAGCGTAGCACTAAGAGACGCTGGATACACGACGCCACTTTGGACTATGGATTGCAAGAGCTTTCCGGGTGAATGGCCCACAAACAGCGGGGAACTGGGGCCAAGCCGTGGAGAAAGAAACGCCAAACGGCGCGATATAGAAGACGAGGGCTATTTCACGGGCTGCTTTTCGTACAACCAGAACACAAACTCGAGTGAAGATGGCGTTGATTTAGACCGCAGGGTGCATGTGTGCGACTTCAGGAATCCAGACGACGCGTTCTCTCGGTTCATCCGTGAGCGGTGGCGGAGCTTTCGGGCACAGGCAACCTGAAAAGGTCAGTGCGATGCAGGTCTCGGATACGATCGTTGGAAGCGTTGACATGGGCCGGGTCAATCTCGAACCCGATGTAGGCGCAATTCATGGAGATGGCTGCAATTCCGGTGGTGCCCGAACCCGAGAACGGGTCGAAAACCACGACGTCTGGACCTGTGCGTCCATATGCTTCAATGCAGCGACGCGGCAGCTCAAACGGGAAGCGCGAGAAGTGGGCTGGCCCGTCAATCTTCTCGTTCGGGAACTCCCAAACGCTGCTGACGGGCGGCTTGACACGGAAGGAGTGGCGTTCGTCACGGGCGAGGATGAAAACGGGCTCATGCTGTCGGTGTGGACGGCGGCAGCGTCCCTCCGGCATTGGGTTGGTCTTGCGCCAAATGACCTCTCCACGGTAGAGATACCCGCGGTCGCAGAGGTTCAAGATGAGTCGAGTTGGCAACGCAAGCAGATTTCCGTAGGTGAGCCAGCCAACGTCGGCATCAATGAATGCGCGTCTCTTCGCTCGTGGCTTGGTGTAGGCGGTATTGGTTTCGGCCAAGCCGACCCTCTCGGGTCCAAGGGAGCTGTAGCGATGGTCATCGTGACGCCAGTTGACGGGAGTGTTGTAGGCGTCGCCCATGTTCAGCCAGACGAGGCCATGTACCTTGAGCTTGGGGAGGAAGCAGGTGAACAGGTCTGTCAGGAAGTCAAGGTAGTGCCTAGGGTCCTCCTCCGTGCCGGCACCCTTCGAGATCCGTTGCCCCCAGTATGGCGG
>JAJDZN010000091.1 GCA_022824585.1 Bryobacterales bacterium
GCAGTCCGAGGTGGTCCTGGAGTTCAACTGGGACACCGACATGGACATCGCGGGCGTGGACGTGCGCGAGAAGCTCGATCTGATCGAGTTTCCGCAGGACTCCGAGCGCCCGGTGATCCTGCGTTTCGATCCGGCGAACGACCCGATCCTGCGCATCCAGGTCCATGGCGGCCTGACTCTGGCCCGGCTGCGCGACGTTGCGGACCGGGAGTTCTCTAAGCGCCTCGAAGCGGTCGAAGGCGTCGCCGCCGTGAAAGTGGTCGGCGGCCGCGAAGAGCAGATCCGTGTCGAGATCGACGAGCGGCGAGTGGCCGAAATGGGCCTGTCGATCACGCAAGTGACCGACATCCTGCGGCAAGAGAACCTCAACCAAGCCAGCGGCAGCCTGTACGACCTCGACATGAACTACATGGTCCGCATGGTCAACGAGTTCCGCGCGGTTGACGACGTGCGCGGGATCGTGATCGCAGACGACGGGGGACGGAAGATCCTGCTGCGTGATGTCGCTCGCGTGTGGCGCGGTTCGAAGGAACGCGAAATCATCGCACGCTACAACGGCAGCGAGAGCGTCGAGATGGCCGTGTACAAGGAGGGCGACGCCAACACGGTGACGGTCTCCCACGCGGTCATGGACCTGCTCGAGCGGATGAGCAAGGAACCGACGTTCCCGCAGGGCGTGCAGACTTCGGCGGTCTTCGACCAGTCGCGCTTCATCACCCAGAGCGTCGACAACGTCCTCTCGGCCGCCTTGGTCGGCGGCCTGCTGGCGACCCTTGTCCTGTTCGTCTTCCTCCGCGACGGCCGCAGCACGGCCATCATCGCCGCTTCGATCCCCATCTCGGTAATGGCAACGTTCGCGGCGATGTACCAGTCCGGCATCACGCTCAACATCATGTCGCTCGGGGGCGTCGCCCTAGGCGTCGGCATGCTGGTGGACAACTCGATCGTGGTGCTGGAGGCAGTGCATCGTCACCGCGAGCCAGGCAAGCCGCTGGCGGAGGTCGTCTACAACGGCACCAAGGAAGTCGCGATGCCGGTCACGGCCTCGACGCTAACGACAGTGGCGGTCTTTCTCCCGCTCGTATTCGTGGAGGGCATCGCCGGCCAGTTGTTCCGCGACCAAGCGCTCACCATCACGTTCTCGCTACTGGCGTCCCTAGGGATCGCACTGACCGTGATCCCGATGCTGCTGGCGGCTCGCTTTCGCACGGCGAGCGAGCTGGGCGTGCCGCCCGCGCCGGTCAGACGCTCCGCGCGGCCATCCAACCGCTTCGCCGCTTGGGGAGCGGACGCGGTGACCTTCGTCTCTGTCGACGCCCCGCGAGTGATTGTCGGGGATCTCCGGGCGGCGCTGCGCTCCGCCTCTAGGTGGGCGTCGCGCTTGGCCGGACCTCCGCTGTCAAGGTTCGACCGGGGAATCACCGTACTGGAGGCGCGCTACGAGAAGCTCCTGGAGTCCTCGCTCAACGCCAAGCGGGCCGTCTTGGGCGGCGTCCTGGGCGCGGTGCTGCTGGCCGGGATCACCCTCCAATTCTTGGGAGGAGAGCTGATTCCGCCGCTATCGCAAGGCGAGTTCTCATTCGAGGTTGAGCTGCCAGAGGGTCGTCCGCTGGAGGCCACCGACGCAGCCATGCGGACGATCGAGAGCGGGGCCCAAGCCATTCCCGGTGTCGCAGCTGTTTTCTCGTCCGTGGGTGGCAGCCAACAGAACCAGTTCGCCAGCGGCGACTTGCAGGAGCATATCGGAACCCTGCACGTTGTCCTGACCGACCGCGAGGACGACGACCGCGAGGAAGAAGTGATCGGCCAGATCCGCTCGCTCATTGTGAACGTTCCCGAGGCCGAGCCGACCTTCCAGCGCCCCACCCTATTCAGCTTCAAGACACCGGTAGAAGTGGAGATCTTCGCCTACGAGATCGAAGACCAGCGGGTCGCAGCCGGCCTGATCGCCGACCGCATGGCCGGCATCGATGGGCTGCGTGACGTCGAGACCACCGCCCGCTTGGGAAGCCCGGAGATCCAGATCCGTTTTGACCGGCGGCGCTTGAAGCGCCTTGGCCTGCGCGAGGAGCAGGTCTCTAACGTGCTGCGAAACAAGATCCGCGGAAACGTGGCTTCGCGCTACCGCGAGGGCGACCGTCAGATCGACATCTTGGTGCGGGTCGACGAGCCCGATCGCGACGCAATCTCCGACATCGAGAGCATGGTCATCAACAGCGCTCCCCGACGGTCGCCAAGTCCGTCTGGCCGCGCCTCTGAGAACGACGACGCTCCGGCACGGGAATCCACCCAAGGAGAAGGCGAGCCCCGCGGCGACGGCGAGCCTTCCGCCGACCGACGGGCGAGGACACCATTCGTGCCGATCCGGCTGGGCCAAGTGGCCGAGATCGAGGTCCGGCGCGGCCCAGCGGAGATCCGCCGCATCCGCTCGCAGCGGGCCGCGGTCGTGACGGCCAATCTGAGCGGGCGCGACCTTAGCGGCGCATCTGCCGAGATCCGAGCCATGCTCGCCGAACTGCGCCCGATACTGCCCGTGGGGGCGACGGCGGGCATCGGCGGGCAAAACCAAGAACTCGAGGTCTCGTTCCGAAGCCTCGCGTTCGCCCTGGCGCTGGCTGTGTTCCTCGTCTATCTCGTGATGGCATCGCAGTTCGAGTCGCTGCTGCACCCGTTCATCATCTTGCTCACCGTCCCGCTGGGCCTGGTCGGCGTTGTGTTCACCCTCGCGCTGACGGGGGTGGCGCTGAGCGTAATCGTGCTGTTGGGCGCGGTCGTGCTGGCCGGCATCGCCGTCAACAACGGAATCGTGCTGCTCGACTACACGAACCGCCTGCGTGCCCATGGCATGTCGAAGCGCGACGCGCTGCTGTGCGCCGGGAGCATTCGCCTGCGCCCGATACTGATGACCTCGCTGACCACGCTGCTGGGGCTGCTTCCGCTGGTCTTCGGCTGGGGCGAGGGGGACGAGGTGCGCATGCCCATGGCGGTCGCGGTGATCGGCGGCCTGCTCACATCGACGCCGTTCACTCTGTTCGTAATCCCAGTCGTCTACGAGCTGGTCGATCGCAAGCGGTTCGCACCCGTGCGGGACGATGGCCGGGACGAGCCCGCGGACAGCCACATCAGGCCCGCTCCCAGCCCCCTGCCCCAGTCCTGACATGCCCGAGACCATGCCGCCTGCCGAGAACAACGGCTCCGGAGCTCGCATAGCCACCATGGCGATCCGCAATCCGGTCACGATCTGCATGATCTTCCTGTCGATCGTGGTGATGGGCGCGATCGCGGTTGGCCGCATTCCGCTCATGCTGGTGCCGAAGCTGGACGCCCCGGTCATGTACGTGATGGCGAGCTATGTCAACGCCACGCCGGACCAAGTCCTCGAGTCGATCACAAAGCCTATCGAGGAGGCGGTCGCGACGGTGCCGGGCGTGCAGCGGATGAACTCGACATCGGCACCAGACGGCATGCGCCTGCAGATCTGGTGCGGCATGGCCGCCGACACGTCCCTGCTCCGCTCGGCCATCCGGGAGAAGATCGAACAGATCCGCGACACACTGCCCGAGGACTTGCGCCAGATCACGATCCACAATTTCTCGACCGACGACATCCCGATACTCGAAGGCACACTGACAGCCGATCGGGACCTGCGCACCGATTTCGAGTTTCTCGACGCCAGGGTGCGCAAGCCGCTGGAGCGGATCCCAGGCGTCGGAGAGGTGGCCCTATGGGGCACGGACCGCAAGCAGGTGGATGTCTACTTGCGGATCGAGGATATCAAGCGTCACGGCGTTGACATCTCCGAGCTGTTCCAGGCCCTAGACGGTTCGGCGCTGAACCTGTCCCTCGGCCGCGTTGCCGATGGCGGCCAGCGCTACACCACCATTTCCAAGGGAGCGCTGGACTCGGTTGATGCGATCGCCAACTTCCCCGTCGGCCGGCACAATCTGGTGCTCAGCGACGTCGCTGACGTGGTGTTCGACCAGCGCCCGCGCAATTCCGGCCGTCACCAAAACGGCACCTACGCAGTGGGGCTGGCTATTCAGAAGACTTCCGAGGCGAACACCGTAGACGTGGTCGACCAGATCATGGCGGCATTCGACGAGTGGGCCGAGGATCCGTCCATGGATGGCCTCACGGCACGCTGGTGGCACGATTCGGGCGAAGAGATCGAGAACGGGCTCGGGGAGTTGGTCAAGGCTGGCTGCATCGGCGCGGTGCTGGCAGTCGTGGTGCTGTTCGCGTTCCTGCGACGGCTCGACGCGAGCCTGGCCATTGGCCTGGCTATCCCGTTCTCTATGCTCACCGCCGTGGGCCTGCTCTACTTCAACGGCAGTACGCTCAACGTCCTGTCGATGATGGGCCTGATGCTGGCCGCGGGCATGCTGGTCGACAACGCCGTCGTGGTGCTGGAGTCCATATTCCAGAGGCTGGAAAAGGGCGATTCGACCGAGCGCGCCGCTCGGCTGGGCGCAGGTGAAGTCAGCGTCGCCGTGATCGCGGCCACGTCCACGACCCTGATCATCTTCGTACCGCTGCTCTTCGATAGCGAGTCGCAGATCTCGATCATGCTCAGCCATGCCGGCATCTCGATCATCTTCGCGCTGCTGTGCTCGCTGTTCATCTCGCTGACGCTCATCCCGCTGGCAGCGGCGAAACTGCTCAGGCGCGCGACGCCGGGCCCGCCTAGGCCCGCGCGCGAGGCCTTCAAGGTGCTGGCCGGACGCGCGCGATCGGCGCTGGGCCTGTCCCGCGCGATCCACCAGCCCGGCCGCCGCACTACTCTCATGCGGCGCTACCTCGCCACGGTGAGCTGGCACCTGGACCGAAGGTACGCGATCGGCCTGCTCGGCGTGCCGACGCTGCTAGGGGGCGCCATTTGGGCCCTGACCAACGTGGTGCCGAACAACTCTCCCGACGCCAATGCCGTGTCCTCGCTGCGCATTGCGTACGAGTTCAGCGAGAACTACCACTACGCCAAGATCGAGCGCGACTTCGTCAGCCCTGTCGAGGCTTTCCTGCACTCCAACAGCGACCGCTTCAAGCTCGAGTCCACATCGAGCGCCTACGGAAATAACTGGGCATGGACACGCGCGTACCTCGACGCGGACGAAATCTCTCCTGACGAGATCGGCAAGATCCGCGAGGCCATCAACGAAGACCTCCCCGTCATTCCGGGGGCGCGGATCGAACTCGGGCAAGACGGCCAGGGCGACCGCAACTGGATCAGCGCCAACATTCACGGCGACGAACCCGCGGTGTTGCGGGAGCTCGCCCAGCAGGCCCGGGAAAAGCTGCTCGAGACCAAAGGCATCACAGAGGTCTACACCGACACATCGGGATCGAGCGACGAGGTGCGCGTGCGCCTGCGTCGCGACGTAGCGCGCAAGTACAACGTCTCCCCCCGGACAGTCGCCCAGGTGCTGGGGATCGCAGTGCGCTCGCGACGCATGCGGAACTTCCGCACCCCCGAGGGCGAGATGGAACTGTGGATGGGACTTGATCCGGCGGACATGCAGAGCATCGAACAGCTCAAGTCGGTCGTGGTGGGCGGATCCGATTCCGGCGAACAGGTACTGCTCGGCAACGTGGCGGACTTGAGCGTCGAGCGCGTGCCCACCCGAGTCATGCGGGAGGACCGCCGGACCTTCACGGAGATTCAAGTGGTCTACCGCGGACAGCGGATCGAGGAAGGACGCGAGGCCGTCAAGGCGGTGCTGGACGAGCTGCCGTACCCGCCGGGATACCTCTGGAGCTACGGCTTCTTCACCCAGCAGCAGAACAAGGACGCGGAGGAATTCGCATTCAGCATGGTGCTGGCGCTGCTCATGGTCTATTTCGTGATGGCCGCGCTGTTCGAGTCGCTGCTGCACCCGTTCGCCATCATGCTCTCGCTGCCCTTCTCGGCGGTGGGCATTGTGCTGTTCCTGCTGCTGACCGGCACGCCGTTCAACGTGATGGCCCAGGTCGGCCTGATCATTCTGATCGGCATCGTGGTCAACAACGGCATCGTGCTGATCAATCACATCAACAACCTCAGGCGCACGGGCATCGCTCGTCGCAGGGCGATCCTGCTGGGATGCGAAGAGCGCCTGCGCCCGATCTGCATGACCGCCGCGACTACGATCGTGGGCCTGGTCCCGCTGGCGTGGGGAGACGCCAACCTGATGGGCATGAGCTACTTCCCGCTTGCCCGCACTGTCATGGGCGGGCTGCTCGCCTCCACCGCTCTGACGCTCGTGGTATTGCCGACCTACTACGTGATCTTGGACGACCTGGGCATCTGGTTCCGGCGAATCTGCGGGGTGGGCGCAGCACGGCCGGCATACCAACCGAGCACTGGCGACTAGCCCTCTCGCCGCGGAGACGCCAAGCCCCTGGGCGCAGCTCAGAAATAGAGCTGAATCACGTGCCCGTCGAGCTCGTCGATGGTCGAGCGCCGACTCGTCCACAGCGGCTCCGCGAGCTGCGCATTCCACTCGGCGAGTTCGGCTTCCAGGCGCGCGACGACGTCAGGATGGGCATCGGCCAGATTCTCCCGCTCGCCGACATCGGCCGAGAGATCGTACAGCACCGTCAGCTGGCCGTGGGGCGAGACCGGCGGATAGTCGACCTCCGGCAGCAGCCTTCCGCCAGGAGCATCCTCCTCCTTGAGATCCGTCAGGTCCACTTTCCATAGCTTCCACTTGCCCCAACGCACCGACATGTTTGGGGCAGACCTCCAGAACAGGAACTCGTGCGGAGCGCCGTCGACCTCACCGCGCAAGTACGGCAACAGGTTCACGCTGTCGGGGCCCTCAGCCTGGCCGGGGCCGACGCCCGCTGCGGCCGCGAACGTGGCGTAGAGGTCGAGCGAGATCGCGGGCTGCTCGTAGACCGCTCCGCGCGGTAGCCCGGCGGGCCACTTGACAATGAACGGCACGCGCACGCCGCCCTCCAAGTGGTAGCGCTTCGCTCCGCTAAGCGGCGCGTTCGTACAGATAACGTCCTGAGCGTAGTTGATGCAGCCGTTGTCGGATAGGAACACCATCAGCGTGTCCTGTTCAAGATCATGCTTTCTCAGGGTCGCGACGATATCGCCAACCATGTCGTCCACCGAGGCCACCATTCCGGCGAAAATCCGCGCCCCCTCGCCCTCGATGTGCGGGAATCGGCTGACATATTCCTCGGTAGCCTGAATCGGCGTATGCGGAGCGTTCGGCGTCACCATCAGAAAGAACCGCTCGTCCGCGTGACGCTCAATGAAGTCGACCGCCCGCTCGGCGAAGACGTCGGTCAGGTACTCCTCCACCTTGACGACCTCGAATCCGTCCAAGATCTCGCGGGCGTTGTGCGGGCTCGTGCGGTCACCGGAAACCGCCCCGGGCCAAGAATGCACGCCTTCCTTGGCCGAGTCGATGTAGCTCGTTCCACCGCCTAGAATTCCGAAGAACTCGTCGAAGCCCCGATTCAGCGGGTGATACTGCTCCAGCGCGCCCAAGTGCCACTTGCCGACCAAGCCGGTGGCGTATCCCGCACCACGCATGAGATCGCCGAGCGTCCGCTGGTCCAGCGGCAGCCCAAGCTCGGCGTCGGGACCGCGAGCGTAGTTGGCGGTCGGGTTGTATTCATAGCCGAACCGGCTCTGCACGCGACCTGAAAACAGGCCTGCCCTCGTCGGGCTGCACACCGCGGCAGAAACATAGCCGTCCGTAAGGCGCACGCCCATCTCGGCCATCGCGTCGATGTGCGGCGTGTGGATGAGCTCGGAGCCGTTGGCGCTGATGTCGCCATAGCCGAGGTCGTCCGCCACTACCACGATCACGTTGGGGGGTGGCGGGCCTTCGACCGCCGGCTGGCAGCCGGGCGCAATCGCGAGCAGCGCGCCGATGGCGCACACCGCGCCGAGCCCCGCCTTGCCGAAACAGCTTCGCGGCACACAACAATCCGAACCCGAATAATCCCTCAGCACTCTCATCTCAGTCCCTCCGCACTCTCACCGGCTGGCGACGGAAAGGGCCGGCCATGCCGACCCGTCGTGGCCGGGCCGTCCGATATCATAGCTGCGATGCAACGCCCCCTCGCCTCACCGACACCTACCTGCCCCCGTCGCACGGCACCAGACCGGAATCCGCGGCAGTCCGCATCGCGTGCGGCCTGGGTTGCCGCGATCGCCCTGTGCTGCTGCTTGCTGCTGCCCCAGCCGGGGCAGGCTCAGGCCGAGTACTTCCCGCCAGATCCTGGCATCAAGATGGACGATTTTCCGAATATCGTGCTCATCACGGGCGACCACCTCCGCTGGGACCATGTGGCGGCCAACGGGAACGATACCATCCTGACGCCTCATATGGACCGCTTGGCACGAGAGGGCGTGACGTTTCGGTCGCACTTCACGGTCGGCGTCGCTTGCGCCCCCAACCGTGCCTCGCTGATGACCGGGAGGTATCCGCACGCCCACGGCGTGATTAACAACGGCATCAAGATGCCTCAGGACGAGGTGACGCTCACGCACGTGTTGCGGGAAGCGGGATATTACACCGGCCAGATGGGCAAGCTGCACTTCCTGCCGCACAAGGACCGCGACCACCGGGAGCCGCACCCGCCCTACGGCTTCCATCAGATGCGGATATCAGACGAGCCGGGCTGCTACGACGATGATTACGGTCGGTGGCTCTGGGCCCAAGGCAAGGATGTGCGCGAGAAGGCGCGCGTTACCATGCCGGGCGAGCGACTCCAATTCGAGCACTACGTCTTCGAAGGCGAAGACAGAACCACGCACGCTTCGTGGGTAGCCACAGAGACCCTCACGTTCATCGAGGACACTCTCCAGCGTCACCCGGGGCGGCCGTTTTTCGTGCACGCGGGGTTCTACGCGCCGCACCCGCCGTTGAACCCCCCGGCATCGGCGCTCGCTCTGTACGAAGGTCGCGAGCTTCCCCCACGCCGCTATTCCGCGGACGAGGTCTCGTTGCTGCCGCCGAACTTGGCGCGTTCGATGACGGCGCTGCTGGAAACGCCAGAAGCCACTTGGGACTCATATCGCAAGTACTTCTACGCGATGGTGACGCACCTCGACGAGAACATCGGCCGCATCATTAACGAAGTCGAGCAGGCCGGGATCGCCGACCGCACGCTGTTCGTCCTCACCAGCGACCACGGGGACTACCTCGGAGACCACAATCTCTACAACAAGAGCGCCCGGCCTTACGATGGCGCACTGAGGATCCCGCTCATCTTTCGCGGGCCGGGCGTGCCCACCAATGTGGCGTCAGACGAGCTCGTGGAGATCGTCGATGTGATGCCGACGCTGCTTGAAATGCTCGGCCTCGAGCTGCCCAAGGGCAATCAGGGCATGTCCCTGACGCCGGTTATGCGGGGCGGCTCTGGACGGGATCTGATTTACATGCAAGCGATGACCAATCGCATGGTCCGTACGCAGTCCGCCAAGTACTGGATCGACGCTGATGGCGAAGAGGTGCTGTTTGATTACTCGAGCGACCCGCACGAGCTGCGCAATGTGGCCCAATCGCCGGAACATGCGAGCCTGCGCGACGAGCTGCGCGTCCGGCTCATCCGCAAGGCCATCAGCGCTCGCGACCCGCTGCCAGAGCGCATCAGGCCGTACTAATCGCTCTTCCGCCGCCGTGGCAGAGGAATCTACCCGGCACTACAGCTGGTTCGAGCAGGTCGTTCTTCAACTACATCCGTGGTCCCTTGGCGCTTCGCTGTGGTCGGAAGCGTACGCGAAATCACTAGCTTCGACGGCCTAGGCGCCAAGAGCGCGGACCTGTCCTCGCGTGACCATCGACTGCGCGCCCAGCCAGCGTTTCCGCTGGACCGCCATGTTGAGTTCGGGCCCGCGGTAGATATCTTGCCGAGCGCCCGGTGATTCATGTGGTTCGGGAGTCGAGCCGGCCAATGCCTGCCCAACTCGTCCTCGCGCACGCTGGCGATGCAGCCCAGTGCCGCGAGTCGCAATGTCGGGTTCGGAGGCGCGGTCCGTCGGCGAAAAGTAGGGCATTGACGGCTATGGGCCCGCCGCTACGTCCCGAGTTGTAACCCGCCCTGAAGTCGGCGAATCCCCTAGAATCGTGGCGTGAGAGCGCGCTTGACAAATGTCCCCAGAGACACTGAAACGTCCTCGCTGGCCATGATGAAGCGGGACAACATCGACGATCGGATTACGGCTGCACCTTGCCAGGAAGCAGCACCTTGCGGGTGGCGTTTGGCGTCGACGGCACGGGCATGACACAAGAATACTGGCGAATCGCGGCTAGGGCGTGGCTCGCGTTGGTCGCAGGTACCGTTTCGCTTGTTGGCCAAACCATGGAACCACGCATTGCCGTCGGCGGAATTCTGCACGAATCCAACACCTTCTCGTCCGACCTCACGGACCTCGATGATTTTCGCGGGAGGTCGCTTCGTCGCGGACCCGAGATCCGGGACGAGTACGTTGATTCGCAGCACGAGATCGGCGGCTACATCGAGAGAGCCCAGGCGCTCGGCTTGGACTTGGTGTTCACCGTCGTCGGAAATGCAACTCCGGCTGGACCGGTCACCGATCGCGCGTTCGATACGTTGACATCCGAGCTCATCGAGCGGCTAAGGCGGGCCGGGCCCCTCGACGGGCTCCTTCTGGCGTTGCACGGAGCTATGGTCGTCGAGAGCCATCCCGATGGGGATGCGGAAGTGTTGCGCCGCTTGCGTCTGGCACTCGGGAATGATCTGCCGATAGTCGTCACCCACGATGCCCACGCTAACGTTGCGCCTTCGGAAATCGAGCTGTCGACAGCGTTGGTGCTGTACAAAGAAGTGCCTCACGTGGACCAGCGTGAGCGAGGCATGCACGCAGCGGAGATCATGGCGAAGATCGTCTACGAAGGCGTCCGGCCGGCGCAGGCGATTGAGAAGCCGCCACTTCTCTACAACATCCTGTTCCATAACACCAACCGCGAACCCATGCTTCCGCTCGTGCAGGAGGCCCGGCGCCTTGAGCAGGAGAATGCTCGGATCCTAGGGGTCAGTGTTCCGGTGGGCTACCAGTACTCGGACGTCCCCCACATGGGCCCGAGTGTCGTCGTCGTCACTGACGGTGATCCCGACTTGGCACAGGCACAAGCAAAGAGACTGGCTGACATGATGTGGGAGCACCGGAAGGTGATGAAGTTGAACCTGCCAGATGCTGCCGAAGCGGTCAAGAAAGCAATCGCCGAGCCCAACACGCCTGTAGTGCTTGTGGAAATGGGCGACAACATAGGGGGCGGGTCCGCCGGCGACAGCACCGCGATTCTCGAGGAACTTGTCAACCAAGGCGCGCGCGGATACGTGTCCGCAATGTTCGATCCCGACGCGGTTCAGTATGCGACGGAGATCGGGATCGGGGGGGACTTCGACCTAATGGTCGGAGGCAAGAGCGACAACCTCCACGGGCCGCCAGTTCGGATAAGGGGCGAAGTCAAGCTCATTTACGACGGTCAGTACGTCGAGACCGCGATTCGCCACGGGGGCCACCGCTATCTCGATCAGGGCCTCACCGTCGTGATCCATGCGGAAGGCTCCACCGCGGATCTCCCGAACGTGGTGCTGCTCAACAGCAAGAGGCACACTCCCTTTAGCTTGGGCCAGCTCACCAGCGCCGGAATCGTACCGGAGCGCCAGAAGATCCTGGTGGTGAAGGCCGCAGTTGCGTTTCGAGCTGCATACGAGCCGATTGCTGGCACGATCATCGAGGTCGACACACCCGGGCTCACAGCCGTGAATCCGAATCGCTTCACCTACGAGCGAGTTCGGCCGGATCTGTTCGGACTCCGGTAGCAATTCCGATTTCGGGTTCTCACAGGGCTCGGCCCCCGCGGGCGAGCACGCGCGCCACGACGGCGGCCAGTGCGAGGTCGCGGCAGCGGCTGGGATTTCGGTGCAGGATGCGCTCGAGGCCGAGGGAGCGGCAGGTGCCGAGCACGGCGGCGACGTGGCCGTGGCCCCAACGCTGATGGCGCAGATGTGCTGTTCGATTACTCGACCGACCCGCACGAGCTGCGCAACATGGCGCGGTCACCGGAACATGCGAGCCTGCGTAACGAGCTGCGCGTACAGCTGATCCGCAAGGCAGTCAATGCTCGCGACCCGCTCCCGGAGAGGATCAGACCGTACTGGACAGACGCTAGAGAGCGTAGCGGGCCCTAGGCACTGCCGGAAAGCTGCCACCTGCATCGCACCGATGAGCTCGGACCGGATACCGGAGTGTGGCGTTGGGCATTCCAAGAATCGGAGCTACACGTTCGGGCTGGACGGCGCTCGGCGCAGGAGCGCATGCAAACTTACGACCCGCGTCTGAAGCCACGCAACGCCGGTCTGCACAGCCTATTCGAACAATGTGACGAGCCGCGCAATCACTTCGTCCACGATGTTCTGAGGGACAGTATCGATGTGCCTCCCATTTCGGGCTTCGAGATCGAGGGCACGAGGCTGCTCGCAGCAGATTACACCGTTCGTTCGGATACCCACCTTGTCGAGCGATACTGCAAATCCATGCCGGCGCGCAAAGCTCCCGCCCGTAGTAATCGGCAGCACGATCGGCGTCCCGGTCAGCTCGTTGAACGCTGCCCGGGACACGACCAAGACCGGACGAGTGCCCTGCTGTTCATGGCCGGAGGTGGGGTCGAGGCTGACGAGCCAGATGTCACCTCGCTTCACTACAGAAGCTCTCTCCCAACTGGCTTAGCATCAAGCCAAGCGCGATCTTCGGCAGAGGGACTGTCAGTCTCCTCACACTGTGCCAGAAGCTCATCTAGGGTGTATTTGGGGCGCTTTCTGGGCTCCACAACCATGCGACCATTCTCCACTCCGATGTCCACCTTGGCCCCGACCGCGAGGCTCAGCAGGTCGAGAATGGCCGGGGGAACAGCGAGCATGACGGAACCGCCGACCTTGCGCAGATTCGTTGTATGCATAGAATCTCCCGAAGTTATATGTAAATATAACAACTGCTGAATGGCAACGCAAGCCCCGCAGTGGCTGGACTCGAGTGCATCGCGAGGGTGAGTCCCGCTTACCGCAGCCGGCTGTGCGAGCATTTGTATTCCCTTGCGCTGCGCAAGGTCTTGCATGGAGGGCACGCTTCAATGAAAGTTCGATTCGCTGCGGCGCTCACTGCCGTCTGCTTATGCTCAACGGCACCGCTGCATAGCGCGGAAATCCTCAGGGAATCGCTGCAGACCAAGCTAGTCGAGGCAGGCGCTGTCGAATACGCCGTGCTGCTGCCGGACAGCTATGACCGCGGGGGCGCTGAGCTACCGCTCCTGTTGATGCTCCATAGCGCGAGCGGAAACCGCGAGCAGCTAGCGCGGTTCCAACCCCAGATCCAAGCCATGTGGGCCGCCAAGGAACTGCCCGAGATGATCGTGGCGGTGCCATCGGTGGCGACCGGCTCGATCTACATGGACAGCTATGACGGCGAGAACCTCTGGGAGTCGTTCATCATGACCGAGTTCTTGCCGCACCTGCGAGACACGTTCCGAGTCAGTACGGCTCGCGAGTCCACGATGGTGACCGGCATCTCGATGGGGGGCTTCGGCAGCCTGCGGCTTGGCTTCAAATACCCGGAGACGTTCGGGGCCTTGGCCGCCATGGAGCCCGGCGCATGGCCGGGCCTGACTTGGGACGCAGTTCCGGACCGCAATAAGATCCGCACGCCCGGTCGCATCGCCGCGCTGTTCGGAGACCCGTTCGACCCCGAACGCTTCCAGCAGGAAAACCCCGCATCGATCGTGCAAAACGCGCCAGAGCGGCTGCGCGACTCGGCAATCTACATCGAAGTGGGCGATGAGGACTTCTTGGGCAATATGGAGGGGGTCGACTTCTTGCACCGCCTGCTGTGGCGGCACCGCCTCCGCCACGAGTTCCGGCTCGTCCGCTGGGCGGACCATACCGGCAGCACGATCATGGAGCGCTCCCATGATCGGTTTCGCTTCTTGGCGCGCTTCCTAGCCCAACCCGCAGATCCCGAGCCGGCCGTGACGCGCCAGCGCGAGCGTATCGCTGCGGGCCACGCCGCGCGCGGCATGGAGCCGTTCGGCTACTGGCCCAATTCGACGCTGCGCTCGTATGACACATCGGACGGTGGCTTGAATTACCGTCGCGCTCTCCGGGACTCGCGGGAAGTGCGCGAAGAGCGGGGTGTCATTCGCATCGCCGACGTTGCCTACGACAGCAAGCCAAGGGTCGATCCGCAGCGCCAAAGCTTGGATCTATACCTTCGGGAGGGATTGACCAACGCGCCGGTGGTCCTCTACGTGCACGGCGGATCGTGGGTGCGCGGTGACAAGGCGCGGGCACTGTTCAAGCCAGCGGCTTTGGTGCCGGAGGGATACTTGTTCGCGTCGATGAACTACCGCTTCCGGCCGGCCGCAAGCCTGGCCGAGATGGCGCAGGACGTAGCTACGGCCGCGGCATGGCTCAAGCGCCATGCCGCCAAGTATGGCGGGGACGGTTCGCGCATTGCGCTGGTTGGCCATTCAGCCGGAGCGCACCTAGTGTCGGCGGTCGGCACCAACGAAGAGTTCATGGAGGCGGCCGGAGCCGCGCTGGCGGATCTTAACAGCGTCGTTGCGATCGACACTGCGATGTACAACGTGCCGCTGCAGATGAAGCAGGCCCTCGGTCCCCACACTAATGCGTTCGGCAGTGAGCGCGAAGCATGGATGCCAGTATCGCCTTGGCACCACGTCGAAGCTGACAAGGGCATCCCGCCATTTCTATTGCTCGTCTCATCTGGGCGTCCGACGATGCACGAACAAGTGCTGCCGTTACAAGCGCGATTCCGCGAGGCTGGGGTGGAAGCCGTCGTCCATGAAGGCGAGGGGCGGGCGCATTCTCCGCTTGACACCTACCTAGGCGTCGACGGGGACGAGACCACGGGCGTGTTGGTCGAATTCCTAGCACGCCACTTCGGCAGGCAGGCACGCTAGGAGGAATTCACAGCGAACAACACATTGAATGGGTCCCAGGACGGCCGATGATGCCTGATCCCGGCCCGTGCACGCCGGGGACCGGCCAAGACGAATCTGGCTGTCTGTGCGACGATTGGACATTCCCCGCATCGTGCGACTCCGCTCTATCCAGACTTACCACCGGCTGATTCTGGGCGGGACCCTAAAGAGCTGCGCATTTCTCGCCAGCATCCTAGGCACATACCCTGCAGTGGCTGAAGACTTGCCCGCCGAGATACCGGCCATCGGAGCGGTGCGGGTAGAGCAAGCACCAGAGATCAATGGTCTGGTCGACGAAGCGCTTTGGGACGCAATAGCTCCGGCCACCGGGTTCATCCAGCAGAACCCTGACGAGGGTGCGCTGTCCACCGAGCGCACGGAAGTGCGCGTTGCGTTCGACGATTCCAATCTCTACTTCGGAATCATTTGCTTCGACCGGGAACCCGAGAACATCGTCGTCACGCAGAATCGGCGCGACGGCAGTCTGATCGACACGGACTCGATTCAGATTTTGATCGATTCCTACAACGACGGCCAGAATGCCTTTGTGTTCGGCACCAGCCCGACCGGGATCGAGTTCGACGCCCAGGTGACCAAGGCCGGCCAGACGCGGGGCTCCGCCGGAGGCCCCGCCAGGGCCGGCGGTGCCGGCGGGGGAGGAGCCCAGCGGGCTGGAGCCGCGGCGTTCAATCTCAACTGGGATGCGGCGTGGAAGGTTCGCTCGCAAGTCACTGAGCGCGGCTGGGAGAGCGAGATCGCCATCCCCTTCCGGACCCTACGCTACCGCCCCGGCACGGATCAGACCTGGGGCCTGAACATCTCGCGCAACATCCGTCGGCGCAACGAACTCTCGTTCTGGTCTCCGATATCGCGGGCCTTCCAGTTCACCCAGATCGAGATCGCCGGCAAGTTACACGGAATCGAGGCCAAGTCCCATCGAAACCTCAAGCTCCTGCCCTACGTGATCAGCGGCTTCTCGCAAGACTTCCGCTTGGACCAGGGCCGCACCGAGCGCAAGTTCAACGGAGGCATCGACCTCAAGTACAGCCTCACGCCGGGATTGACCCTGGATGGCACAGTTAACACGGACTTCGCTCAGGTCGAAGTCGATGACGTGCAGATCAATTTGACCCGCTTCGATCTGTTCTTTCCCGAGAAGCGGCCCTTTTTCCTTGAGAACTCGGGATTCTTCGAGTTCGGCACCCCCCGCGAGGTCGAGATCTTCTTCTCCCGGCGGATCGGACTGGACGAGAACCGCCAGCAAGTGCCCATCGACGCGGGCGCACGGATGAGCGGCAAGATGGGCAAGTACCAAGTCGGCCTGTTGAACATGCAGACCCGGGACGTCCAAGGTCGCGCTCCGGCAAACAACTATGCCGTCGGGCGGGTCAGCCGCGAACTTCCCAACCGCAGTTCCATCGGAGTCATCGCGGTGAACCGGCAGACCGCAGGAAGCTTCGAAGGAGTCCGCGAGTACAACCGGACCTTCGGAGCGGACGCCAACATCGGCATCGGCAAGTTCGGCAACTGGTTCAACTATGTCGCCGGCACGCAGTCTCCCGGATTGAAAGGCAGCTCGCATGCCTATTCCAGCCGCTTCGACTACGACGACGCGACGCACCGCGTCAGCGTCAGCTACTTGGAAGTGGGGGAGAACTTCAATCCCGAAGTCGGATTTGTTCGCCGCGTGAGGTTTCGTAAACCAAGTGCCTCATATCGCTACACTTACTACCCCAAGAAAGGTGCTTGGCGCACGATCGAGCCGCATGCGTTCGTCCAGAACTGGTACACGCTCGGAACGAATGAGAAAGAGTCCGGCTTCGAACACTACCACTTCGACTCGCGGCTGCAGAACGGCGGACGGCTGGGCCTGGCCTACAACCGCAACTTCGAGCTGCTGCGGCGTCCGTTCGCCGTCTTCCCGGGCATCAACGTGCCGGTGGGGGCGTATCAGTTCGGCGAGACCATAGCGAACTTCCAGAGCGATCCCAGCGCGATCGCCTTCGGTGGCGGCAGCGTTGCGAAAGGCAGCTTTTACTCAGGCGAAATCACCGCCTTCAGCCTGACGGGAGGTGTCCGCAAGGGGCAGAACCTGACGTGGACGCTCACTTGGGCCCGGAACATGATCGACCTGCCGGTCGGGGCCTTCAACACGGATCTGGCCAGCCTGCGGTTTAACTGGTCGATCAGTACGAAGAGCTACTTCCAGACGCTGAGCCAGTACAGCAATCGAACGAACCAGATGTCGCACAACCTTCGCTTGGGGCTGCTGTCGACCTCTGCCACGGGGCTGTTCGTGGTCTACAACACCGGGATGCTCATGCGTGACTACATTGATCCGCACAGCGTCGAACGGCGCCTCGAGACACATGCGTTCTTCATCAAGTTCAATTATCTTCTAGACTATTGATGCGATTACATTACGCATCAATCATCGCTGAAGACGAAAATTATTAGATGAAATTAAAAATGAAAAGAGACGTGCTAGAGTAAAAATTGAAGGGCTGGTCAAACTCCAACAGTTGCCACCACTCTCATGACCACTGAATCGAAGGGAGTTCTCGACAAGTGGGCGATGGTGTCTCGCCACACTCCTCGCGGATCGCCGGAGCGGCCTCAGTGCCTCTCGCAGCGATCGCCAGGGTCAGTCGCTCACGGCCGGAAACCACCCCCGGTCGCACACTCCTCTTGCAAACAGCCAAACTGGTATGGAGATCACCTTTGCCGCTGAGCAAGCCGAGCCCGGTCCTGAAACTACTGCGCGAGTTCGCCGCGGCAGTCACCCGTAAGTCCGCGCAATTCGTTTCCGGCGAGCCGGAGGAACAGCTGCGCGCCCCGTTTGAGACTCTGATCGGCGCGTGCGGCGCCCTGGTCGGCAAGAGCGTCATCTGCACTGGGGAGGTCGCCCTAGCGGACAGCCTCGGCTCGCCGGACTATGCCATCCACGTGGACGGGCTGCTGACTGGTTACGTCGAACTCAAGGCGCCTGGCAAGGGGGCCAACAGCGCGGCGTTCCACGGCCATGACCTGAAACAGTTCAAGCGTTTCGCCGCAGTCCCCAACATCCTCTACACCGATGGCAATGAGTGGGCCCTCTACCGCAGCGGAATCCGGGTCGGAGCATTGGCTCGCACCGTACGCAACGTGGCGACGGATGGCTCCAAAGCGATCGCGCAGGAAGATGCCCAAGCCATCGAAGGCCTGCTACAGGACTTCTTCACTTGGAAGCCGGTGCTGCCTACCGACAAGACCGGCCGCTTGGACCTGAAGGGCTTCGCGGAACAACTCGCACCACTTTGTCGCATGGTGCGGGAGGATGTAGCGCAGTCCTTGAAGGACCAAGACTCTCCGCTCGTCACGTTGAAGATCGACTGGCGGCAGTTGCTCTTCCCTGACGCTTCGGACAGCGAGTTTGCGGACGCCTACGCCCAGACCGTGACGTTCGCGCTGCTGTTGGGGAGAAGCGAAGGTGCCGACCCGCTGACACTGCAAACTGCCCAAACCAGCTTGGCTGAGAGAAACAGCCTGCTCTCCCGCGCCCTGCAAGTGCTGACGGACGTAGTGGCCTATCCCGAAGCACGCTGCTCTCTGACCGCTTCGCTAAACCTCTTGGTACGGGTCGTGGGATCGGTGCCGACCGGTTCCCTGTCCACTGAGGGCGATCCATGGCTCTATTTTTATGAGGACTTCCTTGCTGCCTACGATCCGAAACTGCGCAAAGACGCCGGCGTCTACTACACGCCGGTCGAGGTCGTCCGCTCCCAAGTCCGGCTGATCGAAGAAGTCTTGGTTCGCAAGCTCGGCAAGCGTCTAGGCTTCGCGGCGAAGGATGTGGTCACACTTGACCCAGCAGCAGGCACCGGGACCTATTTGTTGGGCGTGATCTCGCAGACCCTTGCGGGAGTACGTGACACGCAAGGCGCCGGCGCAGTGCCGGGTGTCGCGAGTGACCTCGCCGAGCAGCTTTCTGGCTTCGAAATGATGACAGGCCCATACGCCGTGGCCGAGCTGCGTTTAAGCCGAGCGTTGCGTGACCAGGGTGCGACTCTGTGCGCCGATGGCGGCCCACACATCTATCTCAGCGACACGCTGGAGAGCCCGGATGCCAAGCCGCTGCAATTGCCGCTGTTCCTACGCCCGATAGCGGACCAGCGATCTAAGGCGCTCGAAGTTAAGAGCAAGACTCCAGTACTCGTGTGCTTGGGCAATCCGCCCTATGACCGCCACGAAGCAGGGTCGGCGACGAACAAGGCACGCACTGGCGGCTGGGTGCGCTGGGGGGATTCCGGCAGCGGCGGCAAGCCGATTCTCGAGGCATTCCTCGGCCCGGCAAGAGCTTCCGGCCAGAGCATTCACGTCAAGAACCTTTACAACTTGTACATCTACTTTTGGCGCTGGGCCTTGTGGAAGGTCTTCGAGCACGAATCCGCAAGCGGTCCCGGCGTGGTGAGCTTCATCAGCGCATCGAGCTATCTCGCCGGGGCCGCTTTCTGCGGCATGCGCGAGCACCTGCGGCGCATCTGCGACGAGGTGTGGATCTTGGACCTAGGCGGCGAGGGCCATGCCGAGCCCAGGGAGGAGAATGTCTTCGCGATCAGGACCCCGGTGGCGATTGCCGTGGCAGTGAGGACGGGACCGGTGCAGCCCGAGCGGCCAGCGAGTGTGCGCTATGCCCGCATCCAAGGATCTCGCGAAGCAAAGCTAGCCGCGTTAGATAGCGTGGCAGGCTTCGACAGCGTGGCATGGCAGGTATGCCCGGACGGCTGGCAGGCCCCTTTCCGCCCCGCCGTCGATCAGGGAGAAGCGGCCCAGCACGGCGTGTCGCGCAAGTCTATCTCGGGCGGGTTCCATCACTGGCCGTTGCTGACCGACTTGATGCCGTGGCAACACTCCGGGACACAACTGAAGCGAACTTGGCCCATCGCTCCTGACGAGGACACACTACGTCGGCGCTGGCGAGGATTGCTGACCGCACACGACCGAGGCACGGCCTTTCGCGAAACGGGTGATCGCAAGATCGACGGCACCTACGAAACCAATGCCCGGCTAGGCGCGGATGCAACGCCCATCGCCCGCCTGAGTGAAGATGCGCCGGTGCCCGGCCTGCGGCGATACGCCTATCGGTCTTTCGATCGTCAATACATCATCGCCGACACTCGCCTGATGTCGAGACCACGTCCATCCTTGTGGTATGTTTTGGGAACCCGCCAAATCTACCTGTCGAGTCTGCTCACGAAGCAGCTTGCGCGCGGTCCAGCGCTAACCGTCTCTGCATTCACTCCAGACTTGGACCATTTTTCCGGTCGCGGAGCTAAGGACACCATTCCCCTCTACCGTTCTCCGGACACATCCGATCCGAATATGCTTCCAGGCCTGCTGGAGTGCCTCAGCCAGACCCTCAAGACAAACGTCACGCCCGAACACTTTGTCGCATACATCTACGGAACGCTGGCGCAGCCTGCATTCTGCGCGACGTTCTCGGACAACCTGATTGCCAGAGAGCTTCGAGTCCCCATCACCAAGGACCCCAGCCTCTTCGAGACAGTGCGCCGTATGGGTGCTCGCCTGCTCTGGCTGCACACCTATGGTGAGCGGTTCGTGCCTTCTGGAAAACCAGCAGGCCAAGTGGAGCCCGGCTCGGCGAGATGCGTCGTGGCGGTGCCAAGCGGATCGGATGCCTACCCGGAGGTGTTCGTCTATGACGAGGAGTCCAAGACTCTGCAAGTCGGTGCCGGACGGTTCGCGCCCGTGCGCCCGGAAGTGTTTGAATTCGAAGTGTCCGGCTTGCACGTGGTCAAGTCGTGGCTGACCTATCGAATGAAGCGAGGCCCGGGCCGCAAGTCATCTCCTTTGAATGATATTCGGCCCAATAGTTGGACCGCATCATTCACTTCTGAGCTGTTGGAATTGCTCTGGATACTAGAAGCTGTGGGTTCCAGTTATTCTGGCAGGATTTTTCCGGAAATTCTGGCACACCCAAAGAGGAGTCCCCAGAAGGGCTGGGAAGAGGTTTCATGAGGCAGTCTCCTGGTCAGACGGACCCGGTGCCGGGTCGAGGTGGCGGGT
>JAJDZN010000266.1 GCA_022824585.1 Bryobacterales bacterium
CATGCCTCCATCCAAGAAGAACTTGATGCCTCGCAGCCAGAGCATGGGGCCGTAGCGGTGCCTCGGGTGGCGCGCCAGCTTGGCGATCGAGGCCTCGATATCCTCGAGCGGAGCTTGGGCATTGATGGCAGCGCTCACGAACACCCTGGCGGTCAGTTCGTTCCGTCCGAGCAGTTCTTCGTAGAGTCCGACGGCTTCGGGACTGGCGTTGCGATCCGCGATGCTTGTCAAGCCAATCTGGTTGTAGGCCGCCAGGAGCTCTTTCAGCCGTCGGAGCTGGTCCTCGCGAGTGGGCGCACGCTGGCTCTCTTCGAACTTGATCAGGTGGGCCCCGCTGCGAATGATCCCTGTCGGTTCCCCGTCGGCCTCGCGTTCGATGCGACCTAGCTCGCCTTGGGGTATGCGGAAGTCCTTGTCAATGCCGCTAAGTTCCAGCGCCAGCGAGTTCAACGAGGCATCCGGCCCCGTGCGGAAATAGGCTGCGTGCTTGGGAGCAGCCTCGTCCAGTTCGGCCCGTGTCGGGTAGCGCTGTTCGCGCAACCGGGTGATAAAGACCTGTTGGAGGCGAATCCAACTCCCCTCGGGCACGACCCTCGCCCGCTGGCGGAAGTAGTGCAGCACGTCCGCCACCGTTTCCATATCGGGCACAGCGTGGTCAAACTCGTACAGCGCCGCGCCGAGCGGGTGGGTATGTGTGTCGATTAGCCCCGGCAGGACGGTTTTGCCTTCCAGATCGACCATGCGGGTATTCGATGCAGCCAGCGATCGCACCTCGCCATTTGTGCCGACCGCTGTGATCCGGTCGCCGCTGATCGCAACTGCCTCCGCGATGGAAAACTCCCGGTCTACCGTCAGGACCTTGCCGTTGTGTAGGATCAGGTTCGGATCCGCCCACGCCAAGAGAGGCGCCAGGCCGAACAGCAACAGAGATAGCCGTGCAAATGCGAGTGGAGCGCCGCTCAGCCTGACTCGAAACTCAGTCACGGTGCTCCGCCCCGGTTCTCCCATGTGCCGTATCGTCGCACACGCTACACAATGTTCCGAGGGACCTTCGGTAAGTACGCAGGGAGCAACTCTGGCACGCCGCCCTCGAACGTGGGATGCTTGACATGCCCTACCGCTCGATTCGGCTGGAAGACAGATGATCCCAAGCGCCCTATATCAGATGGCCCCGGACGCCCCAGACGTCGGTCGCGAACCGTGCAGGACAGGCCGCACGGCCAAGCTGCTCCGGACAACGGCGCCGCCGGTTCTCGCGGCAAGATTGACGATCGTGCTGCTCGCGTCAGCGATCCTCCCCTCGGTCGTTTCCGCCGATTCCAACAGGAGCGAAACCGAACCCGACCCTCCAGCGATACACGTTAACCATCCCCGGACCGCACCGCCTTGGGCGCTAATGCAGCGCCATTTGATCGAATCCATGGATCGCGCCGGCGTGGCGTTCTATGACACCTACGTCAAGCCGGACGGAACCCTGCGCTGGAAGGAGCGCTACGAAGGCGGCATGAACTCCTCGGACGATGCCTACGAGGGATTTCGAGGCTTCTCTCTGCATCACGTGCTCGGTGGTGCTAAGCGACTCGACACGCTGCACCGCCACGTCTGGGAGGGCATCACCCGCCAGTTCTCGCGCTATGGCCAGATCTACCGAGAGTTCGACAGCAACTGGGACTGGATGCACCACGGCGAAGGCTATGTGTCGTTCTACCCGCTGGGCATGGCAGATCCTTATGACGAGCGCTTCCGCGAGCGCTCGGTGCGGTTTGCCGGCATGTACATCGGAGAAGACCCCGAGGCCCCCAACTACAACCGGGACCTGAACCTGATGCGGGCTTCAATGAACGGCAGCCGCGGTCCCAAGATGCAGTGGACCAAGCGCGACTGGGTTCCGACGAACGCGAACCTGGTCTACTACCACCTGCCTTTCGACGATATTCCTGGCGTGCCGTCTCCCACCGGCTGGATCAACGACCAGCCGGCGGACGACCAGTTCGGGCGGATCGTGAAGACCATGAGCGATCGAATGGCGCGCGGAGACGTGCCGATCAATCTCACTGCCGCACCGCTCATCGCCAACGCGTTCCTCTACACAGCCGAGGGCAAGTACCGGCGTTGGGTCGTCGACTACTTGACCAAGTGGATGGAGCTGACCGAGCAGAATGAAGGCATCACGCCTGATAACGTCGGCATCAGCGGCAAGATCGGCGAACATACTGGAGGCCGCTGGTGGGGAGGCTATTACGGATGGAAGTGGCCACGGGGCGGCACTGATATCGTGCTGGCATCCCTGACCGCTGCCAAGGTGGCAGTCCTGCTCACGGGCGAGAGCCGCTGGCTGGAACTGCCACGAAGCCAGATGGGCGTGCTGCGCAAGCGCAGGGAGACCCGGGAGGGTGTGTCCATGGTGCCGATCCGCTATGACGACAGGAATCAGTGGCACCACTTCGTGCCCGAGCCGGCGCACCCGTACGTGCATCTCTGGCACACGTCCCAGAAACCCGAGGATTGGGCCAACATCGAACGTCTGGGCGCTCTCGCCCTCGACAGCGGAAAACTCAGCGATCCGGACCTGGGCTGGGCGCACTTTGTGCAAGGCCGAAATCCGAGCTTCCCCCTCAAGGCCCTCCAAGCGGACCTTCAGTTCGTGCAGCGGAAGCTCAAGCGCGTGCTCAACGAGCGCGGCGACCCGGAGACTTGGTTCGACGCACACTGGCTCAGCCTGGAGCCGATGCCGACCGACAATCTCGTGCGGCTGACCATCGGCGGCCTGCCGGTGCACAAGCGCGGCGAGATGCTGCACTCCTACTTGCGCTACTTCGATCTCGACGCTGGCAAACCCGGCCTGCCCCAAGGGGTGGCTGCTTTGGTGAGATCCGTCTCAGCTGACAGCGTGGAGGTCGAGATCGTCAACACCAACCTCTTCGAGAGCCGCTCGCTGATCGTGCAAGGCGGTGCCTATGGCGAGCACGTCATCACGAACGTGAGCCTTCCGGCCCCAGGAGCCTTCCGCGGCCCGGGCTCGCCGCCAAGTGGAACGCCAGAGCCTGCCGAACAAACAGTCAGCGTTGACGGCAGATACTTCCGCGTAGACCTAGAGCCGGGGGCCGGCACCTCTCTCAAGATCGGTCTCCGCCGCTTCTCATCGCAGCCAAGCTATGCATTTCCATGGCGGGTGGACAGATAGATGCGCACTCTGTGCTTCGTTCTCATCACGGTCGTGGTCCCGGTTGTCGGGACCGGCCAGATGGGCTCGCCGGGAGGTGGCGAGACACAGGCGATCGCCCTGCACCCCGTGGACGCCCAGATCATCTACGCAGGCGCCGCAAGGGGATTGTGCAAGACGACACGGGGTGGCGCGGACGGTTGGCCGTCAACCGGACTCGAGGCGCTCTCGCCACGCGTCATCGCGCTGGATCCGCAAGACCCCGATGTCCTGTACGCGGGGACCTACCAATCAGGCGTCTACAAGACCACTGACGCGGCTGCATCTTGGCATCCAGCCAGCTCTGGACTTACGAACCTCAAAGTGCGCGGCATAGTCGTCGACTCGGACCGCGGCGAGCGGATTTACGCGGCGACCGATGGCGGGGGCGTCTTCAAGAGCGTGGACGGAGGAGCTACCTGGAACCAAGCAAGCCGGGGATTGGTCGACAAGACACTGCGCTGCTTGGTGCAAGATCCACATGACTCTGACACTCTCTACGCTTGCACGTGGCATGGCGTGTACAAGACCACCGATGGCGCGGCCTCTTGGAGCGCGAATCCGAGCGGCTTGTTTGATATCGATGTGGCGGCCATCGCGGTTGATCCAACAGACCCCGACGTGATCTATGCGGGGACAAATCCTGGCGGCATCCACCGGTCGGCCGACGGCGGACACAGCTGGTCTGCCGCGCGAAAGCCGTTGGCACAGCACATCACGGCGCTCGCGGTCGATCCGGCTAATCCGGAACACGTGTACGCGGGCACAACCAAGGGTGTTTTCCGCAGCGTCGATGCCGGCCAGAGTTTCCAACAGGCTGGCCTCCAGTGGTCGAATCAAACATGGACCTTGGTGTTCGACGCCAAGACCGCTCCGCCAACCCTGTACTACGGGGGCGAAGGCGGAGTGCTCAAGACCACCAATGGCGGGCGCTGGTGGGACGTCACCGGGCCACAGAGACGTTAGGCGCGAGATCACTATCCCTTGGCTAACCGGTCGTGGCCAAGGTTCTGGTGGCAGGCATCACGTTGCCGCCCACGAAACTCGATTCCCTGTCTACTCACGCCGTCTGTTGCAGGCTGACGTCGGCGCAATGCGCGCGCTCCGGCGAGACCTCAGTCGCAAGGTGCGCGCCGCATCGCTCGGGGCACCAGCAGCACTCGAAATCAAGGTCGCGTCACGACAGCGGCGCGTCGGGAAACGAGCCTTGGCACGGTGCTAGCATCATCTCCAGGCAGTGCATTCGTGTGCTGCCGGCTGCGACATGCCCGTCACAGAAACCGAACTTTCCCGGCGGGCCACAGCCGTTGCCGAGGCGTCTGCGAAGCCGGACGGCATCGAATACCCGGAGCGGAATTGGATCGCGCAGAGCATCGCGCACGGCGGTGCCGTGTTGCAAGCGGCGGCGGCCTTGCGGAACCACTTCCGGGACCGCACGGACGTGCTGGTGGCCATGGAACTGGCGGTGTACTACCGGCAGGACGACAACAATCTCTGGCTGCAGCCCGATGTTCAGGTCGTGTTCGGGGTGAGCCCTGAGAATCGCAGGTCGTACCGGACCTGGGAGGAAGGCAAGGCCCCGGATTTCGTGCTAGAGGTGGCGTCGCCGGCGACGGCGGAAAGGGATGCCGACCACAAGATGCGGGAGTACTCC
>JAJDZN010000066.1 GCA_022824585.1 Bryobacterales bacterium
GCTTTACCGGCGATCTTCGCATCTACGAAACCTGCCCTCGGCAGTATCAGTTCTTCCGCGAGTACGACTTCACGCCGTCCCGTTCGGCGGTGATCTTCTTCGGTCTGCTCGTGCACCAGACCATCGAGGAGATTCACCGCATCGCCCTCGACGGCCGGCTTCATACCCTCGACGAACCACGCATCCGGGAGCTGTTCGAACGGACTTTCCGCTTCCTGTGCCTCTCTGACGTGCGCCCCATCGGCGACCAAGTGAAGGAGTCGGCTTTCCGGCAGGTGATCAACTATTTCCGCCAGAACCAGGACGAGATGCACCGCGTCATCGAAACCGAGGTGGACGTGTTCCTGGAGAAGGATGGCTACATCCTCGCCGGCAAGGTGGATCTGCTGCTGGGCGGGGACGGCAAGCTGGAGCTGCTCGACTTCAAGACTTCACCCCGCCCCAGAAACAGTCCCGACCTGGTCGCCGCCTACGAACGTCAGCTCCGCACTTACGCACACATTCTGGAGCACCGCCACCGCAGGCGAGTTGATCGGCTGCTACTCTATTGGACATCGGAGGCCCGCAAGGAGGACGCGCTGATGGAATTGCCGTACCGTCCGGAGTGGGTGGATGCAGCGGGCCACCACTTCGATGAGACCGTGGCCCGCATCCAGGCTGCGGAGTTCGCGGTCGTGACGCCGCCCGAAGCGGCGATCTGCACGGAGTGTGATCTGAGAACTTTGTGCTACGCAGAGGGTGTGATCCGGAAAAGGGCAAGTGACTGATGGCCAGCGACTACCCGGCTATTCGCGAGGAAAACCTGACCCGTTACGGCACGGACATCGGCCGCATTGGCCGGATGCTGCTGGCCGATCGCTACGATGATAGAACCCACTTCATCTATGAACTGCTGCAGAATGCCGAGGATGCGCTAGCGAAACGAGCAGATTGGCAGGGACAGCGTTCCGTTCGTTTTCACCTCTTGGACTGTGAACTACGTTTCAGTCATTTCGGCAGTCCATTCGACGAGGCGGATGTGCGGGGCATCTGCGGCATTGACGAGAGCACGAAGGATATCACTCAGATTGGACGCTTCGGCATCGGCTTCAAGTCGGTTTATGCGTTTACCGAACGTCCAGAAATCCATTCGGATGCTGAAGACTTCGCAATCGAGAAATTCGTCTGGCCGGTGGCTGTACCCGGCGTCGACCGCGCTGCGGATGAGACCATCATCCGCATGCCATTGCAGAAGCAGGCGCCAGCAGATCGGGAAGAAATTGAAGCCGGACTACAGCGTCTCGGCCCCGATGTGCTTTTGTTTCTGCGCGAGATTGAAGAGATCGAGTGGAAAGTTGAGGATGGAACATCGGGTCTTTACCTCAGACAGTGCGACGAGCTTGACCAGCACGTGCGGCGCGTCACGGTCATTGGTCAGGCGGAAGGGAAGCCGGACGTGGAAGAGATTTGGTTGGTTTTTTCCAGGCCGGTGCATACGGCTGAGGAGGTACTGGTCGGCCACGTGGAAGTTGCATTCTTGTTGACGGATGGACGCGTGACCTCTATCCCCCAGTCGCCCTTGGTCGTGTTCTTTCCGACGGTAGTCCAAACTGGTCTCGGATTTCGTGTTCAGGGACCCTACCGTTCCACACCCAGCCGCGATAACGTACCTCAACGCGATGGGTGGAACCGGCACTGCGTGAAGGAGACAGCCGCAACCCTGATCGAAGCCCTCGTTTGGCTTCGCGATCAGGATATGCTTGGCGTAGACGCTCTCCAGTGCTTGCCGCTCGACCGTGAGAAGTTCCATCAACATGCGATGTTCTATCAGTTCTTTGAGGATACGAAACGGGCATTTTTCGCGGAGCGTCTCCTGCCGTGTTTCGGCGGCGGATACGTCACCGCCGGTAACGCCAAGCTGGCGCGCACCCAGGAGCTGCGCGAGCTATTTGGTGTAGAGCAACTGACCCTCCTATTTGGCGAAGATAGGAATCAGGAGTGGCTGAGTGGCTCTATTTCGCAGGATCGCACGCCAGAATTGCGGCGGTACTTGATACAGGAATTGGAGATCGAGGAGGTAGTCCCTGCGACAATCTTGCCAAAACTCGACGCTGAGTTCATGAGAAACCAGAGCGACGAATGGGTGCGCGGCCTTTACGAGTTCCTGAGTGGCCAGACCGCGCTTAGACGACAAGCAACGATGGTGCCAATAATCCGACTTGAGAATGGCGAGCATGTTCGAGCGAATGACGGCGATCAATCGCGAGCGTTCCTCCCAGGCACAATCGACACGGATTTTCCGACGGTTCGTGCCGTCGTATGCAACTCAGAGGAATCGGGAGCATTTCTGCGTGCGCTTGGTCTGACCGAACCGAATCCTGTGGACGACATCATCCGCAACGTCGTGCCCAAGTACCATGACGATGCCAGCGAGATTACCGACGAAACTTACGACGCCGACATCAGCCGCATCATCAATGCGTACCAAACCGATTCCAGAGACCAGCGAAACAAATTGACTGAATCTCTTCGGAACACCCCGTTCGTTTTGGCTCTGGACACCGAGAATCAGTCCCGATGCTATTCGCAACCAAGTGATCTCTACCTACCTACCGAGCGGCTGAAGGAATTGTTTGCCGGAATTGCAGGGGTCAAACTTGCGGATGACACCCATGCCGCCCTTCGCGGCGAGGACGTACGCGATCTGCTTGAGGCCTGCGGCGCGACTAGGAACTTGCGGTCAGTTGAATTCGATAGTCTATCGTCCTTTTCGTGGCAAGAGCGCGGGGAGTTTCGGAAAAAGGGCGGCTATGAGAAGACATCTGGTCAAAATGACAAGATCAGAGATTGGAAACTGCATGGGTTGGACGAAGTGCTAGTTGCGCTCTCGAGTTTGCCCGTTGAAGAGCGACGAAAGAGGGCCAAGTCTCTCTGGGAGGAATTGATACAGCTCGAAGGTCGTGGTAAGGCGGCGTTCACCGCCAAGTACACTTGGACTCACTACGGCAGCCGCAGTACCGAGCTTGAATCCCACTTCTTGCGTCTGCTCAACGAACGAGAGTGGGTTCCAGATACTGCTGGTGCTCTGCAGTGTCCGAGGCTGGTCCTCTTCGACTCTCTTGGCTGGAGGTCCAACCCGTATCTGATCTCGAAGATTCGTTTCAAGCCACCAGTCGTTGATCAGCTCGCTCAACAGGCAGGATTCGAACCTGCGGCTCTGGACCTGCTGCAGAAGCACGGCATCACCAGCTTGGAGGAGGTAGCTTCTCGGCTCGGCCTGAAGGACGGCTCCGATGGACCAGCCACCGTAGGCGAGGCGGTCGGAGCGATCCTGGGTGACGTTCCCGATCCTACGCCACCGGTGACGGGCACTCGCGACGTCGGTGTCGCCGTGATTGGAGGCGCTAGCATTGGAACCGGACCGGGAACGGATGATGGACCCGCTGAAGAGAGAGCGGGTAGGCACGGGAGGGGTCAGCACCGGGATCGAACCGAAAGACCGGGGAGAGGAGCTCGCGGAGACACCTTGGGTAACGCAGGCGCTCGACCGTTTATCTCTTATGTTGCCATCCATCCTGACGACGTGGAGCGCGACCCCGACGACTTGGAGCAGGCCGCTCGCATGGACCTGGAAACAAGAGCTATCGACTTCATACTGAGCATCGAGCCCAACTGGAAACGCGCTCCAGTCGCCAATCCCGGCTTCGACCTGTTTGAGACAGGGCCTGATGGAAGGCCGACGCGTTGGTGCGAAGTGAAAGCGATGACAGGGAGTCTCGGCGACCGCCCGGTCGGGATGTCCAGCAAGCAATTCGAATGCGCGCGCGAACACGGAACAAGCTACTGGCTCTATGTCGTCGAGCATGCTGGAGATGAGAACGCCCGGCTTGTCAGGATCCAGGATCCGGCGGGTAAGGCTCGGACGTTCACATTTGACCACGGGTGGCTGAACGTCGCCCAAGTCCACTCCGGGCAAGATCACCAGTCGAGTTGACGCACATGGCGAGCATCACGTCTGCGGATCTCGGCATCCTCATCCGGCAGGGCGAGGGAACGACTCTCGAATTCAAGGAAGGCTTCTCATCGTCGTTCGCGCGGGATCTCGTGGCCTTGGCCAATACCATCGGGGGCAGGATCCTTCTCGGCGTGCGCGATGACGGTGCCGTGATCGGCGTCAAGGATTCCAATGCGCTTCGCGCCCGCATCCAGAACATTGCCCGCAACTGTGACCCGCCCGTGGACGTGCTGATCGAGCCAGTGGACGGTGTGCTCGCAGTCCACGTGCGCGAGAGTGACGGCAAGCCGGTGCAGTGCAGCGATGGTTTCTTCTGGCGTCAGGGTGCGGCCTCCCAGAAGCTCAGCCGTGGCGAAATCCGCGACTTCTTTCGCGCCGAGGGGGTGATCCGCTTCGACCTGACGCCCTGTCCTCGGTTCCGCTACCCGGAGGACTTCGACCGCGAGAAGTTCGACGCTTGGCTCCGCCTTTCCGGCATTACGGAAGGGGTGCCTGCGGAGGACGTGCTCGTTAACGTCGAGGCGGCCGAGCGGACCGGCGATGGGCTGCTCTTCCGCAACGCCGGCGTGCTCTTCTTCGCCAGGAACGTCCGCCACTTCTTCTCCGAGGCATACATCACCTGTCTGCTGGCGAAGGGCACGGACAAGGTCCACATCCTCGACCGCAAGGACTTCGACGGCGGTGTGGTGGCCGACATCGAAGATGCCCTTCGTTTTGTCGAGCGCAACACCCGTACCGCATACCGGATCGAGGGGCTGAGGCGGCAGAACATCCCGGAGTACCCGGCAAGAGCCGTCCGTGAAGCGATCACCAACGCCGTAATGCACCGCGACTGGTTCTTCGAAGGCGCCAACGTCTTCGTGGAGGTCTACACCGATCGGATCGAGGTGAGCAGTCCCGGCGGGCTGCCCAAGGGCCTGACCTTGGCCGATCTTGGGCACAGGAGCATCCGGCGGAACCCGCTCATCTCCGACCTGCTGCACCGCATCGGCTTCATCGAGAAGGCGGGCACCGGCATCCGGCGTATCCGAGACGAGGCAAGGGAGCTTGACTGCCCGGAGCCGGCGTTCGAAGCTGGCAGCTTCGTGACCGTCACCTTCCGCTCGAACCCGGAGGTGCGTGCGGAAGTCGCCGGGGAAGTCGCCGGGGAAGTCGCCGGGGAAGTCGCCGGGGAAGTCGCCGGGGAAGTCACCGGGGAAGTCGCCGGGGAAGTCACCGGGGAAGTCACCGGGGAAGTCGCGCGTACCACTAGACTCCTGCAGGTGATGTCGGGCGAAATGAGCAGACGGCACCTTCAGGAGGCCATGGGCTTGCAGCACGAGGAGCACTTTCGCGCGGCCTATCTGATCCCCGCCATGCGAGCCGGACTGATCGAAATGACGATCCCGGACAAGCCCCGCAGCCGCGAGCAGCGCTACCGCCTTACGGCGGCCGGACACAAGTATCTAAAGCAGATCCACGAGGCCAGATAAATGGCGAAAATCGACATCAAGAAAACCGAACTAGTCTGGCCGGGCAAATACAACGAGGACGGGACCCTCAAGGAAGTTCCGCGGGTCAGTCTTCCGTTCCAAGTCATCGAGACCGTCAACGAGAGCCGCGCCACGCGCGAGGCGAAGAAGGGCGGCGTGCAGGGATCGCTTTTCGATGTCTACGAGGGCAACGAGGGCGACACCTTCGAGAAGGGATGGAAGAACAAGCTTATCTGGGGCGACAACCTGTTGGTGATGGGGTCGTTGTTGGAGAAGTTCGCTGGAAAGATCGACTTGATCTACATCGATCCTCCATTTGCAACTGGGGCTGATTTTTCTTTTGAGGCTATGATTGGCGACGCGGGAGAAGAGATATTCAAGGAACAGTCAGTTTTCGAAGAAAAAGCTTATCGAGATACTTGGGGACGCGGAATAAACTCTTACGTTCCTATGATGTGGAATCGTTTACGAGTTATGAAGGAGTTATTGAGCAGAACAGGAACAATAGCTGTTCATGTTGATTGGCGAGTAGGTCATATAATTAAGGCCATGCTTGACGAGCTATTTGGGATAGATGCGTTCATAAATGAAATTATATGGTATTACACAGGCGCGGGAGTCAGCCCGGAACGGTTTAGTAGAAGACATGACAACATCTACTGGTACGCGAATGGAAATAATTGGTATTTTGACCCTGATCCACTCCGCACAGATTACGCTGCAGCGACTCAAGAGAGATTTAGCCACCACATTGGTAATGTTAGAGAAGGCAAGGATTTCGGAATTCAAAGCCTTAATCCTAAAGGGAAGCACCCAGATGATGTCATGAAGATATCTATTGAAGCGCCATCAGCCAGAGAGAGGACCGGTTATGCAACACAGAAACCGCTCAAGTTACTGAGAAATTTGATATCTGGCATGTCTTCGTCAAACGCACTTGTGGCCGATTTTTTTGTAGGCTCTGGGACGACACTCAAGGCCTGCGAGCTGACCGGCCGGCGTTGGATCGGATGTGACTTGGGTCGCTGGGCGATCCATGTCACGCGCAAACGGTTGCTGGGTATCGATAACTGCAAGCCATTCGAAGTCCTAAACTTGGGCAGATACGAGCGCCAATACTGGCAAGGGGTGACCTTTGGCAACAAGGCGACGAAGCCAGCCACGGAGCAGGCGCTCTACGAATATCTCGCGTTCATTCTCAAGCTGTATGGTGCGCAACCGGTTGTGGGATTCGAACACCTGCATGGGAAGCAGGGCAAGGCCATGGTCCATGTCGGGGCGGTGGATGCGCCGGTAACCATCGGGGAGATTGAGCAGGCATTGGACGAGTGCGCCCGGCTCAAGCAGGGCGGACTCCACGTACTCGGCTGGGAGTGGGAGATGGGATTGGCGGGGCGCAACGACGCACGGAAAGGCGGATTGATGCACGACCGAGCCAAAGCTCAAGGGGTGAAGCTCATGCTTCTGCAGATTCCTCGGGAAGTGATGGAGCAGCAGGCTGCGGACAAGAATGACGTTCGTTTCTTCGAGCTGGCCTATCTGGATGCGGTGGTAAAGAAGCAGAAGCTCGCCGTAAGGGTGATGCTCAAGGACTTCGTGATTCCCAACTCGGAGCTCATCCCCGACGAAGTACGGGACAGGGTCAAAAAGTGGTCGGATTACATCGACTACTGGGCCGTCGACTGGGACTTCCGCAACGACACCTTCATGCAGGGATGGGTGGCCTACCGCACCCGCAAGGACCGGACGCTTCCGCTCACGTCCGATCCGCACACCTACGAGAGGCCCGGCAAGCACCGGGTGCTGGTCAAGGTCATCGACATCTTCGGCAACGACACCTCGCAGGCTATCGACGTGGAGGTGAAGTAGCCATGGCAAAGGCCGTCGTTGACTACGACAAGGAGCTTCCGGAGATTCGGGATCGCCGCCCCTGGGAGAAGCCCACTTCGTATCTGGTCAAGGATGACGACGCGCCAATCGGCTGGCGGGAGGACGACACCAACCGCCGCCCGAGCCGGCTCCTGCTGGTGCCGAAGATTCGTGGTGCGGTGGATACCTGGCGTGAGTACGGGTACCCAGGCGCCTCCGAAGTCACCCGACGCCTGTTCGAGTATTGGTTCGAGGAAGATCACGAGATCGCCGGCTTCGACGCGCCGTTCCGCTACTACTTCTGCCAGCGCGAGGCAATCGAGACGCTGGTATGGCTGGTGGAGGTCGCCGGGCAGCGGGATGTCAAGGCGCTCATCGAGGCGCACGGAACGATCTTTCACAGAGATCTGGTCTCGAAGAACATCGAGTTCCAGACCACCATGGATGGTCGGCGCCAACTCCGCCGCTACGTTCCGGAGTTGGAAACGGAAGGTGTGCAGGACCTGCCGCCCAAGGACTTGCGCCGCTTCGCCTTCAAGATGGCCACCGGTTCGGGCAAGACCTGGGTGATGGCCATGGCGGTCGTCTGGTCCCGACTCCATAGGCAGTGCGTTCCCGGCTCGGGGCTTTCAACGAACTTCCTCATCGTTGCGCCTAACGTGATCGTGCATCAACGGCTGGAAAGGGATTTTGCGAACAATCGGATCTTTCACGAATTGCCTCTGATTCCACCTGAATGGAAAGCCACGTTTTCGCAAAAAGTGATTCTGCGCGGAGAATCCACTGAACCCGATCCATCAGGCAACCTCTTTCTCACCAATATCCATCAGCTCTATGAGTCACGCGACGAGGAATGGACGCCGGACAATGCCGTCGAGGCGCTCCTCGGCAGAAAGCCCGCGCAAGACCTCGCATCGTCCGGCCACCGCTCAATGCTTGAACGGGTGAAGTCGCTCGAGGACCTCGTTGTACTGAATGATGAAGCCCATCACGTCCACAATGAGGATCTCTCCTGGAGCCAATCGGTTCTCGCCATTCACGACGCGTTGCCGCACGGCCTCGGCGCCTGGCTCGACTTTTCCGCCACGCCCAAGGACCAGAACGGCATGTACTTTCCCTGGACCGTGGTGGACTACCCATTGGCGCAGGCGGTGGAGGACCGGATTGTCAAGGCGCCCCTCATTGTCACCAAGGAAGCCGATCGAAACCACCC
>JAJDZN010000321.1 GCA_022824585.1 Bryobacterales bacterium
CCTAAGCTGCGCCCCGCTAGCTTGCGCACTCAACGACCGGCACCCCCACCTAAATCACTTTGATGTCGTACACCCCAAGACTCCCCAAGACTTTCACAGGAGTCCAGCGACAATCAAAACTTTCGGGCAACACGACGTAAATTTCAATATTGTCGCTAGCCACACAGGATCTTCACAGGAGTACAGCACGCTCCGGTGATGAGCGGGACAAGTGAGGCGATGGGCGAGGCGGGGCGGTTCGAATTCGCTGTCGACGGCACTTCGAGTACGGCCTTGCGCGCTGGCGACTGCGTCGGCGCTTCGCAAGCCGCTCCAACCCCGCGAAAAACACGCGGGACGCCTACGAGCGGACTCCCATGCGTAGGAGCACCGTCGCGTAGAAGCCCAGCTCGGCCTCCAATGCTTGCCGGATATGCAGTGCCTCCTTGAAGCCGTGCGACTCGCCTTCAAACAGGTAGTACGCCACGGGAACGCCGCCTAGACGCAGCGCGGCCACCATCGCCTCAGTCTGCGCCTTGGGGACAACCGGATCGTCCGAGCCCTGGAAGAAGATCACGGGGGCCTTGACTTGGCCTGCGCGGCCCAGAGGAGAGCGCTCACGGAAGAGCGCCTCCTGGGCGGGCCATTCGCCAATCAGCGTGTCGTGGTATCTGGACTCGAACTTGTGCGTCTCCTCCGCCAGGCCCGCAAGTTCGCTGATTCCGTAGTAGGAGGCACCAGCTGCGAAGACATCACGGAACGCCAAGCAGCACAGAGCGGTATAGCCCCCGGCGCTGCCGCCCTTGACGATCAGGCGGTCTTCGTCGGCCTGGCCTTGGGCGACAAAATGCCGGGCGGCCGCGACGGTATCCTCGACGTCGACGACTCCCCACTGGCCGCTCAGGCGGTCCCGGTAGGCCCTGCCGAACCCGCTGCTGCCGCCATAGTTGAGGTCGGCGAGGGCGAATCCGCGGCTGGTCCAGAACTGAACAGTGAGCGACAAGGCGTCGCTGGCAGCAGCGGTCGGGCCACCATGGACGCGAATGATGAGCGGCGGCTTTTCCTCAGGGGGCGCCTCGAAGTCCGGATTGCAGGGCTTGTACAAGAAGGCGTGGACCGCTGTTCCGTCTCCGGAACGGAAATACTCGGAACTCGGAGCCGAGAAGTAGCTACGTACTGGCTCGGGAATCTCGGCGGAATCCCTGAGCGTCTCGATCCGGCGCGAGCTCAGATCCATGCGCACTAAGGCCGGGGCCTGTGTCGGCGACGCCGCGCGAAACACAGCCTCGGCACCACGCACCGTGACGGAGTCGATCTGGCTGTACGGCGTGGGAACCGGATCGAGCTCGCCGCTGCCATCCAGCAGACCCAAGCTCCAGCGTCCGTGCTCGCAGTGCGCGGCAAGAATCCTGCCGTCATGCGCGAAGCCGTACGTCGACATCCGGAACACCCACTGCGGCTGCCCGAACTCCGCTTCCCGTTCGTGCAAAGGAACGGTGCCGCCAGCGTAGCGGTACAGGTTCCAATACCCCGTCCGGTCGGACACGTAGTGTAGCTCTCCGGCCGGAGACCACTGGGGCTGGAAGATTGACTCGTCGGCACCGCCGGCAACCTTCTCCGGCTCTCTCAGCCCGCCATCTGCACCAAGGTTCCCGACCCAAAGCTCGGTGCCGTCCCAGGGCATGTTCGGGTGCTGCCACTGGAGCCAGCACAGGCTCGCCCCGTCAGGGCTGACACGGGGATTGGAATAGAAATCGGACCCCTCGAGCAAGCAGCGGGCGGGCTGTTGGTCCGGCCGCGATGCAATCGCAACAAGCGACTGCCGCGCTTCGCGACCCGATTCTGAGTGGTCTTCGCAGACGGCGATGATTCGCTCACGAGCCGCATCGACCTCCAGATCGGCATACCTCTGCAGGCCGGCCGTCGTCAGTGCCTGCGAGCGCCCGCCCGGGCTGAGGCGGTGCAGCAGCCGGTCGCGCGCCTCGGAGAAGAAGACCGTTCCATCCAGGACGGTATAGGCTCCGCCGCCGTACTCGTGGACTCCGGTGCGCACAGACGAGGGAGCCTGGAGCAGATCCCGAACGTTCCCGTCGCGGCCGCAACGGACCAAGGCCATGCGGCCGCCCTCGGCGGGCCGGCCCTCAAGCCAATAGACTTCACCGCCGTCCAGCGTCGGCTCGCTTATCCGGATGGACTTGCCAGCCACCAAGTCCGCCGTGATCGGCGACTTCCAAAAGCCGTGCTCCGCAACGATCCGCTCGCCCGCGCTCACGAGGCCTCCGCTGCCAAGATCGATTCGGCATAGAGCAGCTCGCCGGTCAGGCCGTCGTAGTACTGGAAGATCGCTTGCGGCCGCGGGTACGCGACCCAGCGCGGGCGGCCCTCAGGCCCCGGGTTGTTGAAGACATTGCTAATGCGCACCACGCAATACACGGGCCTGCGACGCTCGCTCGAGTCGTCGAGAAAGAAAGTCGACCAGCGAATCTGGGCGTTGCGGCCGCGCGACTCGAAATCCCCGTTGGGCGGCCGGCCCGCCTCGGACACGAGCGCATGGTTGCCGGAGCTGTGCGGACCGGCCGCGAACTCGCGGACGCGATCCGTGATCTGGATGGCGAAGCTGTTGTGCAGGTCCCCCGTGAGCACGAAGACTGGCTTGCCGAGGCCGTCCCAGAATTCGATCAGATCCTCCCGCTCGGCCGCCATCGCGGTCCAAGCCTCGTCTTTGTTGGGCCCGCCCATGCCCGGCCCGACATGCGGGACCATCAGGTTCACCGACGAGATCACGAACAGGAAATCGGCCTCGCTGGCCTGCATGCCCTGCTTGAGCCAGCGCTTTTGGCGCTCTCCCAACATCGAGACTCCGGGCTTGAACGGGTCCGTCTTGTCGTGCACCTGCCGGTGGCTGCGCGTGTCCAGGAAGAAGAACTCGGCGTTCGAGACCGCGCGTCGCCAGTAGTTCAGGCGCCCGATCGAGTAGGCGGCGACCCCATCGACGTCCGCCGCCGGATGGATCCTCAAGCTGGTGTCGTCGAGCACCTGCTCGATCCGGTAGACTCCCGCATTCGGGTCGCCCCGGACGGTGTCAAGCTCCTTGAGGTTCACGCCCGCATCAGGCTCGCCCCAATGGACCGTCAGAGTGGCTGCCTGGGCCAGGTCCAAGGCGCCGAGACCGCCCTCCTCGTCATGCAGGATCGAACCGCCTGCCTCCAAGCTGGCCTTGCCGAAGTGGATCGGCTGGGTGTGGCCTACATCGTTGGCCCACCCGAGGTAGTCGTACCAGCCCTGTACGCCGATATCGCGGAACACGGCCCTGCGGCTGCGCAGGCCGATCGTGCCCGCGCCGTTGACATCGCCGAGGATTTCGTGGTCGTCAAAGACGAAGAACGAAGGCATCTCGCGGTGCCAGGCCGCCATGTCGAGGCCGCGCTCGAGATAGAGCTTGTAGTTCTGCCAAACTCCCGCGATCGTGGGAGCCAGCCCGACCACCCTAGGCGCGGCTGAGGCACCGCTCTGCCGAAGCCAGTCCGCAGCCGGGTAGTCCCGCCGCTCTTCGTACAACCAGTCGCCATTCTGGATCGCAAAGTGCACCCGGTCGTCGAGCTTGGCCAGCATCGTGCGAAACGCGGGCTGGTCGGGACCAAATTGCTTGTTGCCGCAGGCGAACTCGAACGAAAAGTTGAACAGTCCTCGCGGGTTGACCGTAGGATCGGCCACTTCCGAAGCCGCCGGCAGAGTGCGGAACGTCGCCACGGGCGGCACCGCCCCGGCCGCCTCCAAGCGGTAGGCGTACAGCGTGTCAGGCTCCAGCCCTTCCAGCCGCCCCCAGCCCGTGTTGTCCCTGTCTAGAATCGTGGCAATCGGGGCCGAGACGTGCTCGCCAGTGCCAGCGACCGGCCAGTAGCGCACCCGGAAGGTAGCGGGCGCGCGCGTGCGCGCCCAAACCGCAACGCTGTCGGAGGTGATTCGGCCCAAGATCGGGCCGTGCGAAATCTGCCCGGGCGAGGGCTGGTCGCCGGCGCAGCCGACGAGGCCCGCCGCGAGCAGAATGCCCGCCCAAGCTTGCGGCTGCAACAGTCGGGCTCGGCCGGGTGCCATCAGTGCACGGGCGGCTTGGGCAGCTGGTCCAAGAACCCCTGCACCAACTGTCGGTTCTCTTCCTCGCCGAGATTCTTCTTCAACAACTGCTCCGCCGCCAGGATGGCTAGGCCCGCGGCCTCTTGGCGGATGTCAGAGAGCGCGGCTCGCCGCTCGACCTCGAGCTGGCGGCGCCCCTCCTCCACGATCTTGCGCGCTTCGGCGCGGGCCTCTTCGCGGGCCTGCCCGCGGACTCGCTCGGCGTCCTGTCTCGCTTCCGTCACGAGTTCTTGGGACTGGCGCAGCGAAGCCTCCATGTTGGCCTTGTTCTCTTCGATAGCCCGCTCGGCCTCGGCCTTGGCTTGCTCGGCCTTCTCCAACGACTCGCGGATCCGGCCCTCGCGCTCGTCCAAGACCCCGAGTATCGGCTTCCACGCGATCAGCCGCAACGCGACGAAGGTGACCAAGAACGTCACCACAGTCCAGATCATCAGACCTGGCTCGAACTGGAGCAGTGCGTTTCCGTTATCACCGGCCATGGGAATTCCTCCGGCAGGGGCTCGCGCTCGCAGGCGCTAGAACAGCAGCGCGACGAACAGCACGCCGAGTCCGATAACAGCCACGCCTTCGAGCAGGAACAGCGGGAGTTGGAAAGCGCCGCGGATGTCCTTGGCGGCCTGCGGCTGGCGCGCGATGCTCTCGACCGCGGCTGCCGTGAACTTGCCGATGCCGAGCCCGGCGCCGACTACTATGATTCCGGCACCGATCGCGCTGCCGGCACCTTTGTCGAGCAACTGGGCCGACGCCATCGCCGGCGTGGCCAGCAAGATGGCGAGGGCGAATAGGATGTTGAATGTGCGTTTCATTGCTTGGTTTCCTCCGTTGGGTGGGATGGGACTGGGTGAACTCTGTGTCAATGTTCGTCTGCCACCAGCATGCCGACATACAGCGCCGTCAGCAGTGTGAAGACATAGGCCTGGATGAAGGCGACGATGATTTCCAGCAGCATGATGGCAGCCGCCAGCGGTACCGAGACCGCCGACAGGGCCACGCTCTGGAACAGGAAAATGAAGCCGAGGATGATCAAGATGACAATGTGCCCGGCAGTCATGTTCGCGCCTAGGCGGATCATCAGCGCGACCGGCCGTACCAGCATCGAGATGATCTCGAGCAGGATCACGACCGGTGCGATGGCCAGCGGCGTGCCCTCCGGCACCATGTGCTTGAAGTAGCCGATCGGGCCGAGCGCGATCATGCCTGTGACCACGAATGTCAGAAACGACACGACGGCCAAGGCGCCAGTGACATTCAGGTTGCTAGTGGCCGTGAAGCCCCCCGGCACCATGCCCAACAAGTTGCAGGTCAGGATGAAGAAGAACAGCGTCAGCAGGAATGGCGTGAAGCGGCGGCCCCACTTCTCGCCCATGTTGCCGATGGCGATCTCGTCGCGCACGAACAGCACCAGCATTTCGAGGGCGTTGGTCATCCCGCTGGGCGCTTCCTGCCCGCCCCGCGGACGGCGCAAGAAAATCCCCAGCAGCACGATCAGGATGGCCGAGGCGATCAACATCATCAGGACCGCCTTGGTGATCCCCAAGTTCACGAACGCCGGGTGGAGATAGGGCTCCACCCAAGCCGGCAGGTGAACCTCGCTGTTGGCGATGTGATGCATGATCACATCGGCGATGCTCTCCTCCTCGCCGGAAGCCGCCAGAAAGGCGAATGGCAGTGGCGCGCTCAGCACTGCTCGAAGTACCTCGTGTAACGCACGCCCTCGAACACCTGGGACGCGAAGTAGCCCGCCAGCAAAGCCAGCACGAAAGCGCGCGCGTCCAGCGCGGGGCTGGTCAGCGACCAAGCGACCAGCGCCAGCACCCACAGGGCGCGCAGCCCCGCCCCAACAGCTAGGGCTGAGAACAGACGGCGCTTGAGCGTGACCGCGCCCAAGCGCAGCACAGCCTCCGACACTAAGGCGGTCGCAAGCCCGCAGGCCAGCCCGAGTGGGATCTCTGCGCTCATGACCGTGTCCACATCGCCCTGGCTAAGTTGTAGAAGCCTGCTACGATCCCCACGAAGAGCCCAGCCACCGCAGCCGCCGGGTTGCAGTCCCAGCGCTGCCCGATCCAAGCGCCTACCAACAACCCGCCCAGCACCATTCCGCTCAACGACAATGCCGCTGCGACGGCAGCATTGCGGGGTTGGAACGGCACCGGCTTGTCCTAGCTTTGGATGGGCTGTGGTGCGGGAACCTAGAGGTGCGCCGGGCCGCGATCCACGGCCTACTTTGACCATACCAGAATGGCGTTCCGGGATACAACTTCTTTGCTCGGGCGGGGATGCCGGATATCCTGCGGGGAGTGTCAAGCACTGGGCGACGCAGGGCGGACGGACGAGCTCAAGAATGATCGTAGGTGGACTTCAAGAATGTGGCGATTGCTGCTACACGAATCGAAAATGCGTGAAATTGAATGCGGCTCGGTCTCCCTTAGCCAACGCCGCCAAGTAGAGCTTCAGGTCCGCCGTTAGGAGCGGAGTCCGGTTTGATACATGCTCAAGCAAGGCGGCATCCGTGAGCCCGAGACGGAGAAACTCCTGATTTGTGGACGCTGCCGCACTTGAGACGACAATCTCCCTGCTTTCGTGGATCAGCGACCTAAGCCGCCCCATGAGTTCCGAGCGCTCTGGTTCTCCGTGGCAAGCAATAAGGTTCGACGTTTCCGTCAAGGTATTCGGAGTAACGAGCAGGTAGGCGTAGCAAGACGTGAAGTCGAGCAACTTGTCATAATCCTCGGAAGAGAATGCGCTCAGCCGCCGGTGTTTATCGACGAGTTGCCGAGAGACATCCCCTAGGATCCGGAGGACTAACAGGTTCGCATCGACATAGATGCCGGGCAACGTTGATACCTCAGGCCAGCGAGCGGTTCTTTACTTCAATCACTTCACCGCTTCCATTGGTTATTCTGATGGCCTTATACTCCCGCTCAGGATGCTCGCCGGGCACCGGACGGTCCCACAAGCGAATGAATCCAATGGTAATGAACCAAGATTCGGGCTGGTCGTGGCCATTGTACTCAATCTCTTCGACGCCGACCTCGCCGATGGGTTCGTGGGCGTATAGCTCCTTGACGAACGCTCTCGCCTGATCTACTGCTTCGCGTACGTTCATCATTGCCTCTAATGTAATCGACCGTCTCTTGAACGCTGGAGAGCCACAGTCCAAGAGATCGTCAGCTCATATTACCATCAGCCGGACTCAAGACTGACTGACGGACCGAGGGAGTCAGGGCGCCCACACCCTCCGCTGTACTCAGCGCTCCAATCGCTTCGATGCCTGCCGCGGAGACTGTGCCGCAGCGTAGATTTCATAAGATTGTCATGCACCCTTGCTAGAGGCAGGTCGATCTATGGGCTGACGTCGCTCCGGCAAGCCCTCACCAAGTGAAGCCCTTGTGTCACAGGCTTTCAGGCTTGTTCGACGCTGATGAATCGCGAGCGCGATGTGCCGTGTCCGAGCCTACGTGCTACCGCCGGTCGAGCGCTCTAAAGAACGCTCGGTCATGACGGCAAGGTGTAGTGCATGTGACGCGACAATGCTGCGGAAGGCGGTACCGACAACACCTTGACGGCCGGTCCCGGACTTGGGTCAGCCGCCTGCTCGATGGCTGGGGCTGACGAGGCTGAGCGCGTAGGCCAGACCGACGACCGGAACCGTCGCGAATAGCACCGCAAGTTCCCAGTCCCCCTTCACTGCCCCTGCGGCTATCTTCTGCGCAAGGGCCAGATCGACGATTACGTTTGCCAGCAGGACTGCCGCGATGCCCAGGGTCGCGGTACTGGCGAGACGGGGCACTAACACCAGCACGAGCACTCCCGCGGCTCCAAGGGGATGCACGAGCACCACCACCAGCCGTTGCCAGATGTCTCCGCCGTCCGCGAAGGCGCCGACGAGGCTTGTGAGTCCCACGAACAGCGCGTGGATCACACCCAGCAGCAGCACCGCGATTCTGAAGACGGCCATCCCGGCATGATATGCGGGACTCCCGAGCCACGTCAATGGCATCGGGCGGGCGGGCAGCAGGGTTCGACCGCTACTGGTTGCGCCGCTATGGTTTAGAGAATCCCTTGCGGCGCGCGATCCTGTCTCCGCCTACCTGAGTCCATCCAGCTGCTAAGACCGCCATGTCCGGCCTAACCACTTCGCAGGCAGTTACAGCGTTCTTGACGCCGACAGCTGTATCCGCCATTCTCCTCGCACTGCACATCGTCCTGCCCGCCCGTCACGTCGACGGATATACCCGCGTGATGCCGTCGAGTCCTCCGCGAACTCGGGCGTGAGCCTAACAGCACAAGGACACCGGAGCTGATTGTTCCTGACGAGACACACAGGCGTAATGTAGGGTTACGGATCCTTCGTGCTTGGGCTCAACCTGTTCAGCCATCCGCTCGCCGGCCAGCCGTACGGTAGCGCGCTGGAGCTCTGCGTGGTCCTCGTGGCGCTGGTCTGCGTCGTGTCGCTCGCCACCGGCGAGTCTTGCGTGTGGCTGGACCGCCTGTGGTCCTTGTGCCCGCCGGGGTACTGCTTGTTGGTCGCCGTCGCGGGCGGCTTTGACGTGGCGCGCGTCAACCTCATGACGGCGCTTGTGCTCCTCTGGGGCGCGAGGCTCACCTACAACTTCGCCCGCAAGGGGGGTTTCCGAAGAGGCGGCGCGGACTACCGCTAGGGTGTCGTGCAGAAGCGGCTCGGCCCGATGAAGTTCCGGTTGCTGAACCTCGCCTTCTTCGTGCCGAGCCAGATGCTGCTCATTTGGCTGTTCAGCTCGCCCGTGCATCAGGCGTGGGTTTTCCGCCGTGCTCTTCCTGGCGTGTTTCGGCGCTGAGTTCATCGGCGACGAACAGATGTGGAAGTTCCTGCAGGACAAGAAACGCAGGATCGCAGCCGGCGAGGAAGTCGTGAAGCCCTTCATCGTCACGGGCCTGTTTCGCTACAGTCGCCATCCGTCGTATCTGTGCGAAATCGGGATGTGGTTCGCGTTCTGTCTCTTTGCTGCGTCTGCATCGGGCGACTGGTTCCACTGGACCGGGCTCGGCGTGGTGCTGCTTGCGGCCTAGTTCATCGGCGTGATCCGAATAACAGAAGAGATATCCGCGGGGAAGTACCCGACCTACGCCGAGTATCGGACGCGGACGCCGATAGTCCCCCTGCCGTGGCTGCGGAGGCAGGGCCGGCCGTCTCTGGACCCACCGAGCCCAGCGCATCTCTGACTGTCCAATACCATTCCGCGGCTTGAACGCCGGTGTTCGTTTGGGCGGGGATCTGATTTGGCGTCCGCCATCAGGCGTCGCGGGCTTCTCCGCGACGTGACGCGCTCAGTTGGGTGCGGTGGAGAGCCATGATCTCGCGCAGGCCAGCGGTCGGTGCTGGCGGAGAATCGAGCGCTGCAAGAATCGCTTCGCGGTCCTCGGCGGAGAGAACTGTGCGCTCATGATCGGCGATGGTGGCGCGAGCCCGCTCCAGCCCGACACTGGTTATGAACGTGGTGTCATCCACGCCTAGCAAGGCTGCCGCCTGCTGAATCTGGGCTTTAACGCTCGGCTTCGTACGCTGTTCCATCCGCGCCGTCCTCGGCTCGTCGATCGTAGCTGTGATGTCATTGAAGTTCAGCATGGACCAGTTCCCAGAATCGCCTATCAGTGTGCGGTGATTTGCCGTATGGTTCAAGCAAGAGCAAAGCGCAGTCGCACACCACCCCACGATTCAACGCAGGCAATTGGGCGGCGCCGCGACCCGGACCACGCGGCCGTGACCATCGTGACGATGGCCTGAGTCAGAGTCTTGGAGGCCCGACCGGCAGCCCTTCCCAGACTCTTCCTGCGGCTCGAGTTCCCCAGGCTGTGGGATCAGGCTGTTGGAATTTCGAGCTAGCGCAGCGCCGCCAAAACGGACTCGCCGGCCAGGTCGATGAACCTCTGGGGCAAGACGCCGATCAGCACGGTCAGCACGCCGCTGGCCACCAGCGCCGTCCGCGTGCCCAAGTTCATGTCCAGCGACGCCGGGCGCTCGGCAGCCTCGCCGAGCCAGCAGGCGCGAATCACGCGGAAGTAGTAATAGGCGGAGACTGCCACGTAGAGTGCGGCGAACACCGCGAGGATGTAGTAGCCCTCGCCCAGCAGCGCCAGGAAGATGTAGTACTTGCCGTAGAAGCCCGCCAGCGGCGGGATGCCCGTCAGCGAGAGCATGAAGATCGCCATCAATATCGTGTACCCGGGCGCGCGCCCGAACAGTCCGTTGAGGTCATCCAGCTCTTCGGCGGCCTCGCCGTCGCGGCGCAAGGCGGCAATCAGGGCGAACGCGCCGAAGTTCATGAACACGTAGGCCAGCAAGTAGATCGCGATGCCACGCAGGCCGGTCGCGCTGAACGCGACCAAACCCAGCAAGATGTAGCCGCCGTGCGCCACCGAACTGTAGGCCAGCAAGCGCTTGAGGTTCGACTGCGTCACCGCGGCCAAGTTGCCGATGGTCATCGTGGCGATCGCGATGATCGCGAGCAGTGGGACCCAGGCCTCCGCCACGCTGCCGTAGGCGGTGACGAAGAGACGGATCATCAGCGCGAACGAGGCCGCCTTCGAAGCTACCGAGACATAGGCCGTGGTCGGCGTCGGCGCGCCCTCGTAGACATCCGGCGCCCACATGTGGAAGGGAGCGGCGGCGATCTTGAAGAACAGGCCGACCGAGGTGGTGATCAGCGCCAAGATCATGATCCAGTCCAGCGCGGGCCGGGCGGCGATGGCTTCGCCGATAGCCGCCAGGCTGGTGGAGCCGGAAATGCCGTACAGCACCGAGAACCCGTACGCGAGCAGGCCGCTCGAGAACGCGCCCAGGATGAGGTACTTCATCGCGGCTTCGTTGGAGCGCTTGGAGTCCCGCAGGAAGCCGACCATCACGTAGAAGCTCAACGCCATGGTCTCCAGGGCGACGAACAGCACCACTAGGTCGTGGCCGGTGGCCATGATCGACATGCCGGCCTGGGCGAACAGGATCAGCGCGTAGTATTCGCCGCGCTGCTCGCCCTCGGACTCCATGTAACGCGCCGAGAGGATGACCGCCAGCGCGGCCGCCAGCATGAAGACTACGTTGAAGAAGACCCCGAACCCGTCCACGACGACCGACCCGGCCAAGCCGGTCAGCGCCCCGCCCGAGCGGACATCGGGAAGGTATTGCAGCAGGATCGCGGCAACGACGGCTTCGCCGACCAAGGCCGTCACAGCATTCAGCCAGCGCTGCCCGATGCGCCTCACCAAGAAGGCGTCCGTGAGCAGGATCCCGCAGCCGAACAGGCAGAGGACTATCGCCGGCTTCAGGACATGGAAGTCGTCGAGGGTGAAGCTGATCGCATCCATCATTCGCTCGCTGGAGTCTCGGCGGGCAGCAGCCGCGAGAGCTGGACCGCCTCATCCGCCGGCTCCGCCGCGTTGCGGCTGAAGTAGCCGGGGTCGAGCCGTTCGACCAGCTTGGTGGTGGGCGCCTCGAGAATCTCGAAGAACGGCTTGGGGTAGAGGCCGATCCAGAAGCACCCGGCCACGAGCGGCGCCATGACGATGATCTCGCGCAGGTTCATGTCCTTGACGCCCTCGTTCTTGGGATTGGTGATCGGTCCCAGCATCACGCGCTGGAAGAGCCACAGCAGGTAGGCTGCTCCCAAGACGATCCCCAGCACGGCGAATCCGGCCCACCAGATGCTGACCTCGTACGCGCCGCGCAAGATGGTGAACTCGCCGATGAAGCCATTCAGGCCCGGCATGCCCATCGACGCGAACAGCGAGATCGCGAACAGCACCGTGTACACCGGCATGCGGTTGGCCAATCCGCCGTAATCGGCGATCTCGCGGGTATGGCGCTGGTCGTAGACGATACCTACCGCGAGGAAGAGCAGGGGCGTGGACAGTCCGTGGTTGACGCCCTGCAGCATGCCGCCGGAGATGCCGTTGGGATTGAGCGCGATCAGCCCCAGCGTGCAGAACCCGAGGTGGCTCACGGACGAATAGGCCACCAGCCGCTTCCAATCGGACTGCATCAGCGAGACCAGAGCCCCGTAGATGATGCCGACGATCGAAAGCAGCGCAACCAGCTGCACGGTCAGCTCGTCGGTGGCACCCTTGGGGAACAGCGGCATGGCGAACCGCACCAGGCCGTACAGGCCCATCTTCAGCAGGATGCCGGCCAGGATCACCGAGCCAGCCGTGGGCGCCTCGGTGTGGGCGTCGGGCAGCCATGTGTGGAACGGGAACATCGGCACCTTGACTGCGAAGGCGACGAAGAACGCCCAGAACAGCCAGAACTGCATGTCCGGGCCCGTGTAGGCCGCCACGCGCAGCAGGTCTTCGAGGGCGAAGCTGTAGTGGCCGAACTGCTCGTAGTGCTTGAAGTAAACGGTCAGCATCCCCAGCAGCATCAGCACCGAGCCGGCCAGGGTGTAGAGGAAGAACTTGATCGCCGCGTACAGGCGCCGCCCGCCGCCCCAGATGCCGATGATGAAGTACATCGGCACGAGCATGATTTCCCAGAAGACGTAGAACAGGAACACGTCCAGCACCATGAAGACGCCGAGCATGCCTGCCTGCAGGAACAGGAAGAAGGCGTAGTATTCCTTGACGCGCTCCTGGATCGAGGACCACGAGCAAAGGATCGACAGCCAGCCGACTACCACCGTCAGCAGGATCATCAGGTAGCCGAACCCGTCGACGCCCAGGTAGTACTGGGCGCCCAGCGCTGGGATCCAGTCGTGCCGCTCGACCATCTGGAAGTCCCCGTTGGAGCTGTCGAAGGCGCGGATCATCGGGATCGTGACCAGCAGCCCCAGCACGGCGAAGCCGTTGGCCACGTAGCGGATCAGGTCCTTGCTCTCCTTCGGCAGGCACATGACCGCGATCATGCCGACGAGCGGCGTCAGCCAGATGATGCTCAGAATGTGTTCGCTCATTGTGTCCCGCGACCGGTCAGCTCCTAGCCGCTCTCCCTCAAGTTATGGTGAAAAAGAAGTACGCCGCGACCATCCCCAGGCCGATCAGCAGCCACAGCGCGTAGTTCTGGACCAAGCCGGTCTGGAACATGCGCACCGGGTACGAGGCGAACTTGACGCCGTACCCCACGAAGTTGACGATGCCGTCCACGACCCACTTGTCGAGGAACTTGGTCAGGTTCGACATCATGCGGGTCAGCCAGCCCGCGCCATTCACCGCCGCGTCGATCACGCGCACGTCGAAACTGACGAGGCGGCGCCCGCCGCCCTTTGCGGCGAAGTTGACGAAAGCGGCGCCGTAGATCTCGTCCACCAGGTACTTGCGCAAGAACAGCCGGTGCAGGGCCGCTCCGAGCAGCCCCGCCATCGGCTCGCCCTGGTAGCGCGCGGTGCGGAACATGCGGGTCGCCAACAAGATGGCCCCCAGCGCGAGGGCCACTGACAGTGCCATCAGACCCCATTCCAGCAGCGCGCTGTGATGTGCCGCCTCCTCGACCACCACCGACTCCGCCAGCCAGTGCTCCAGGCTCGGCAAGGCATCGTGCACCGGGCCGAACACCGGCGGAGTGCCGAT
>JAJDZN010000089.1 GCA_022824585.1 Bryobacterales bacterium
CGCCGAGGGAGCCCGAGTCAAGTGGTTGTTCGACGTTCGTCGGGCCCGCGAGAAACTTGGACGTGTCTACCCCACGCCGCTTGCCAATGAACTCGCTCATGCCGCCTGAAACGGTCAAAACCTCTGTGCAGAGGTACTAGGTCACTTTGAACACCCACTGGACCTACCCCGATCCCATGATCGGCATGCACGGCATCTGCCTTCAGCCCCAAATCGTCGCCAGCGGCAACGAGCCGAGCACCAAGGCTGCGTCCGGGAAGGTGGCCGCCGGCCACCGACGCGTATCCGACGTTCGCGGACACCTCTTCCGATTCGAATCCGCCGTGGTTAGCGTCCTGTTCGGTGACCCAGCGACGAACGCCGGTAGTGCCCCTGGACGATGCGGTCGATGACCATCGCGCAGAAGAGGATTGCGAGGCCCGCCAGCATGCCCTGGCCCTTGGCGGCGTACTGGAGCGCGATGAGCACGTCCTGCCCGAGCCCCTTGGCCCCGATGAGCGACGCGATGACTACCATCGAAAGACACATCAGGATGGTCTGGTTGACCCCGGTCATGATCGACGGCATCGCAAGAGGGATCTCGATGTCCCGGAGGAGGGTCCACCGGGTGCAGCCGAACGCGACGGCGGCCTCCTTGGTGCTCTCCGGCACACCGCGGATCCCGAGCGCGGTCAGGCGGATGACTGGTGGCATCCCGAACACGAGCGTCGCGAGCACTCCCGGGGGCTTGCCTGTCCCGAAGAAGGCGATAATCGGAATCAGGTAGACGAACGCGGGCATGGTCTGCATGAAGTCGAGCACGGGGAGCGCCGCGTTGTAGGCCTTCCGGTTCTTCCCGAACCAGACCCCCAAGGGGATCCCGAGCAGTATGCAAAGGAATGCGGCAGCACCGAGCAGCGACACTGTCACCATGCTCGTCTCCCACAGACCGAACATGGCGAGATACGCGAGCGCCGCCCCGGTGAACACCGCGACGCGGGGTCCGGCAAGGCGCCATGCGACGACCACGATGACGGTCATGACCACCGGCCACGGGGTGTCGACGAACACCGTCTCGAGTCCGTTGAGCACCGTGGTGATCGCGGCGACAACACTGTCGAAGACGCCTGCGCCCTCGACCGAGAGCCAGTCGAACCCCGCATCCATCCAGTTGGACACCGGTGCGTAGAACTGCTTCTTGTCCACGGGAAAGCCCGTGAGGTACGGCTCGAGCTCGGGGTCGATCCTGCCCACCGTGAACCGGTAGAGCGTGAGGGGCACGATGGCGAGCCACAGCAGCCCACCGAGACCCGCCCGGGTCCAGCCGAGCCCGGAGGCCGTGCCGGAGGGATCCGCTCGCCAGCTCAGGTAGTGCTTCTCGTAGCGCACGTTGGCGTAGAAGCCCTGGATCAGCCGAAGCCCGATCAGCAAGGCGAAACCGACGAGGAGAATCGTCACCGCTCCCTGGGCGGCGAGCGCTGCCTCTTCGGCGACGCGGACGGCGACCTTCTCGAGGTTCTCCGCGCGCTTCAGGAACGAAGCAGCGTCGGGTTCACCTGCGAGCTTCGCCGACTCGTGCTTCGCGAGGAACTCGTCGATCTTGGCCGAGAGCTTCTCCAGCCGGGCGAGCTTGTCCGCCCCGAGTTCGCCCCACCAGCCCCGCCCGATCTGAACCAGGGCGAGCACCTCGAGCACGAGGAAGGTCCAGAAGTAGCCCCAAAGTCCTCGGGACGCACCCCAGAAGGGTCCGGCCACCGCGGCCATCGTGTTCCACGACCTGGGGAACCCGACCGCCGATTGAATCTTCTCGAACTCGCGGGCGTAGTACCTGTGCCCAGCGCCGACGAACTGCTCGACCGAGCTTTCGAGGCGGTTCGGTTGCGCTTCGATTCCAGTGTCCTGCATCAGCGGTCACTTCCCTTGATTCCCCTGAGGAGCGTCGTCTTGTCGACGACGCCGACGTCTCGTCCACCTTCGGTGATCACGATGGGCTGGTGCGTGGTGGTCGAGAGATCGATGAGCGCGCTCAGGTCTGCGTCGTGCGAAGCCCGGGGGGCAAGGCTCAAGTCCTCCCCCGGACGAGGCCGGTAGCCATCGACGGGCTCCATGATGGAGTGCGCGAAGAGCAGCTTCAGCGTGGAGATGCCTTCCACGAAGTCCCGTACGTATTCGTCGATCGGGTTCGTGACGATCTCTTCCGGGGTTCCGATCTGCACGATCCGGCCATCCTTCATGATTGCGATCCTCGTGCCGATGCGGATTGCCTCGTCGAGATCGTGGGTGATGAAGACCGTGGTCTTGTCGAGTTCCGCCGAGAGGGCCATGAACTGCTCCTGGAGCTGGCGGCGGATCAACGGGTCGAGGGCGGAGAAGGGCTCGTCCATCAGCAGCACTTCGGGGTCCGAGGCAAGCGCCCGGGCGAGCCCCACCCGCTGCTGCATGCCGCCGGAGAGCTCGCTCGGGAACCGGTCCTCGTAGCCGTCGAGATTGACGAGGCTCAAGCACCGTTGGGAGACCTCCCAGCGTTTCGACTTCGGCTCGCCCTGCACCTGGAGCGGAAACGCGACGTTGTCGCGCACCGTTCGGTGCGGAAACAGCGCCATGTGCTGGAACACCATGCCGATCTGGGCAGCACGAAGCTCCCTCAGCTCGCCCCCCCCGAGTGCCGTCACCTCCCTGCCGAGCACCTCGATGCGACCGGACGTCGGCTCGATCAACCGGTTGATGTGTCGCACCATGGTGGACTTGCCCGAACCCGACAGCCCCATGACGCAGAAGATCTCCCCGCGCGGGACCTCGAACGAGCAGTCCGCGATGCCGACCACGCATTCGAACCGCTCGAGGACCTCCGGCTTTCCGAGCCCCTGCTCCGCGATCGCCGACATTGCTTCGTCGACCCGGGTGCCGAAGATCTTCCACACCCCTTGCAGCCTGATGACGGCTTCACTCACCTCGCATCACTCCGGTGGCGATGGATGGGGTCTCGCCGGTCGGCGGAGACGGCCCGGGGGCGCCCACCGAACCGACCGCACATCGTTCGGGTATGGCGCGGACGGCGCCAGGGTGGTGTACTGACGAGGCCGTCCAATTCCGAGACACAATGACCCATGAGCACTTCCTCTCTCAAGCCGCACCGCTGGGGCATAACGAACGACTACGGCCCGCTGAGGGACGTGCTTCTCGGCACGCCCGAGTTCTACCGCTGGACCGACGCGGGCCCAATCGCGATGCGCACGCTGAATAACCAGCCGAACACCGGCGTCGAGTTCAATCTCCAGACGGCCATGTCGCAGCACGCCGAGATGGTCTCGATCTACGAGTCGAACGGCGTCAGGTGCCACTTTCTGGATGCCGACGAGGTCCTTCACCGCAATTTCTTTGCCCGCGACTCGAGCGCCATGACGCCCTGGGGCGCCCTCCTCTGCCACATGCAGCTCAAGAGCCGGCGTGCCGACTACGTCACCGCCATCCGCTTCTACCAGGACAACGACATTCCGATTTGGCGCTATGCGACAGCCGGGCACTTCGAGGGAGGCGACTTCAACATCCTGGAGCCGGGCTTCGTGCTCATCGGCTATAGCGGCGAGCGTTCCGAGCGCGAGGGCTCGGAGCAGGTCGCGGGCTGGGTGAGAGACGAGGGATGGGAGGCGTTGGTCGCCCCGATCTCGCGGGACTTCGTGCACATGGACGGGTTGGTGGTGCCACTCGCACCGAAGCTCCTCGTCGCCTGCGTCGAAGCGATGGAGGACTGGCTGGTGGCGCTGCTTCGAAGGCGCGGGTTCGAGTTCGTGGAGGTCGGCTACGCGGAGGCGAGGAACCTCGGCGTCAACCTGGTCGCTCTCGGCAACGACCGCGTGCTCTCGATGCACGGGTCGACAAATCTCAACGGGCGTTTGCAGGCCATGGGGTTCGAGGTCTTCGCACCGGACATGTCGATGTTCACCCTGGGCGGAGGCGGAGTCCACTGCCTCTGCCAGGCGCTTTGCCGCGACGAAGCATAGAACGCCGGGCAAGGGTGGCGGCGATTCTGTCTTCGCGTTCACCGGGGCCGACGCTTCCGGTTCGCGGGCGGACACCCGCGAACCGTTTCCGCTGCGGACGGACGATGCTGTCGGCTTCGCCCGTCTCATGCCACGCTTCCCCGGGACGAACTCGGCCGCGTTGCGCAACCGCCTCGGCGTACCCCGCAGGACGCTGACACCTGTGTCGGATTGCTTCGCGGCGCCTACTGCATCCAGGAATCCACCACTTCGGCGTTTTCCCTCACCCACTGGACCGCGTAGTCGTTCGGATCGGCCTTGTCGACCACGAGGGCGAACGTCATGCCGGACACGAGATCGGTGGTCAGCTTGACGTTGCCGAGCATGGCGGCGGCTTCCGGATGCGACTCCTCGAGCGACGCCGCGTAGTGAACGTGCAGGTACGCGAGGTCCCAGGCGACCGGAGCGTTCGACTTCTCGAGCCACTGCGGATCGTCGGTGGGCTGGATGACGGTCCACTTGGATGCGTCGTACTCGGGCTCCTCGAGAATCACGAGGTCGTGCATCGCGAAGAGGTGGTTGGGCGTGTAGCAGTAGAAGACATGGTCGGCGTCCTTTGCGACCGCCGCGTCGACGCTCGCCATCGCGAGCGTCTCGTCCATTTCCAGGAGCTCCATCGTCTCGTCGTACCCGTAGCTCTTGGCGCGGATCTTCTCGACGTTCGTCGATGCCCAGCCCGATGCGCCGATCCAGACTTCGCCCCTGCCGTCGCCGTCGGTGTCGAAGTGCTTCGCCATGTCCGGGTCCGTCAGATCGGCAATGTGCTTGATCCCGGTCCGTTCGGCTGTCGCCTTGGTGACGCACATTCCCTGGAACGAGGGGACGCCGTTCGGGCTCATCCTGACGGTTCCCTTCGTCGTCACGAACTTCTCGTGGAGATTCGCCTGGTTGGGAAGCCACACCTCCGGATGCACGTGCATGCTGCCCGAGTCCATCGCCTCGAAGATGACCGGGTTGGTGCCGTTCTGGAGCTCGACCTCCAGGCCGAAGTTGTCCTCCAGCACCACCTTGAGAATGCTCGCGGTCGCAGCTACGGACGGCCAGTTGGGCACGCCGATCACGATGTCCGCAGCCTGGGCCGACACCACGCTGGCGGACAGCAGGGCCGCGCCGAGGGTAGTGCGCCATTTGATCGTCTTCATCGTTTTCTCCTCCGAACGAGTGCGAAACGGCGATGCAGGTCCATTGCATCGTCCGGGGTTCGAGATACCTCGCAGTCGACTCGATCCTCGGAGAGGTGAACGACGTTCAGCACCTCGACGTGTACGCCATCGCCGCGCTCCCTTCGTCGACAGGCGGATGGTAGGGTTGCGGTCAGATAGAAAAAACATCAATCATCGGGAGTCAACTTGCAAGAAAACTCAAGTATGGGTCCCCAGCGCGCGACCACCCCTCCACGCCTTCACAAGGCCGACCTTCACCTGCTCTCGGTCTTCATGACGGTCACGGAGTGCGGCGGATTCGCCGCGGCGCAGGTGGCCCTGAACGTCAGCCAGTCGACGATCAGCCGACAGATCGCCGATCTGGAAGGGCGTCTCGGCATGCGTCTTTGTCAACGCGGGCGCTCCGGCTTTCGCCTGACCGACAAGGGGCGGATCGTCTACGAGGCGTGCCAGCACCTGTCGACCGCGCTGGAGGGTTTCCGAACTTCCGTGGGCGCGCTGCGTGGCGAGCTGGTCGGCGAGCTCTCCATCGCTGCGATTGACAACTGGGCGACCGAGCGCGGCTATCCGATGGCCGACGTGCTGCGAGCCTTCAGGGCGAAGGCCCGGCAGGTCCATATCGACTTCCACACGCTCGCGCCCGACGAGATCGAGCGCGCGGTCCTCGAGAACCGGGTCAACCTCGGGATCGGCGTCTTCCACCAGCACCGTCCGGGCCTGAGCTACGAGGCGCTCTTCGACGATCCGGTCGAGCTCTACTGCGGTCACGGGCACCCGCTGTTCGACCGGACACCGCACGGACTCGAACGCAAGGATGTACTCGAGGCCGACCTGGCGCACCGCGCGTATCTTTCCGAGCGGCAGGTGGCTCCCCTCACCGGAAACCTCAAGTCAACCGCGGCGGCACGCCAGATCGAAGGAGTGGCGTTCCTGGTACTCTCGGGCTGGCACGTGGGCTATCTGCCCGTCTCCTACGCCGAGAGGTGGGTGGAGTCCGGGCGCATGCGCAGCATCGCGCCCGCGACCTACCGACTCAACACGAAGTTCGAGCTGGTGACGCGCCGCGGCGTGGCGCTGACGCTGGTAAGCGAGACCTTCGCTGACATCCTGCGGGAGGCCACCCGAGGGGCGCGCCTCTGAACTGCACCCATGGGCCCCAACACCACCGCATGGTCCACCGACAGCGCCGGTGTCGCGGTCGGCCTTCAGCTTCTCCACGGCGCTCCGCGAAATCGTCGTCCGCCTGAGTTTCGCCATCCTGCCCATTCCCGACATGAGTCGCTCCGCCGGCCCGCGCGGGGGCGAGATCGCCGCCGATTCTGTCGCCGACCTTCGCCGCCGAGGCCTTCTCGGTGTCGCGCGCCAGATGCGCGCAGTTGCAGGTCGTCATCACCGACTTGTGGCCGAGCAGGCGGGCTGTTGTTTCGCGCTTTCTCTCGTGGAATCCCCCGGTGATTTGACCGGATTGTTCCGGTGACGGACTATCCGGGATGACGGAGCAATCCGGGCACCTTGCGGCGGCGATGGAGGTTTGCCGCTACCGCGGTTGTGTAGATGGCTGAGGTCGTTGGCCCCCGACGCCG
>JAJDZN010000282.1 GCA_022824585.1 Bryobacterales bacterium
GCCTAGATGAGGTGATGGAAAGAAGAGCCCTCCTGAAACGCGGACTGCGGCTTGGCGCCTGCGTGCTGGGCGGTGGGGGACTCATGCTCCCCCAATTGCGAAATGGCCGCTCTGCTTTGACCAATGGGTCTCGCAAGAGGCCGTTGCCCATTCCGACACTTCTGAAGTTCCAGAATAGCCTCCCGGTGGAACTCACCATGCAGGCCGGTCAATGGGAGATGCTGCCGGGAATCAAGTCGCCGACTTGGGGCTTCAACGGTCCGTATCTGGGACCGACGGTTCGCATGGGTACAGGACAGGATGTGCCTTTCGTCTACAAGAACAGCCTGTCTGAACCCATCGCGGTCCACGGCCACGGCCTGCACGTGCCGGGGGAAGTGGACGGCGGCCCACAGCAGGAAATCGATCCTGGGGAAGTCTGGTCTCCGGTGCTTCCCATCCGGCAGCAAGCCTGCACAGCCTGGTATCACCCCCATACGCATGGCAGAACTGGGAAGCAGGTCTACAACGGCCTAGCCGGATTTCTGATCATCGACGACGAGAACAGCGACGATCTCCCGTTACCTGCCACCTATGGCGTCGACGACATCCCTGTCGTCGTTCAGGACCGCATTTTGGACGGGCGAGGGCACCTTGCGTACTCGCTCGGCGATGCTGACGAAAGAGATGGGTTTATGGGAGAGACGATCACGGTGAACGGCATCTCGGATCCTCTCCTCAAGGTTCCGGCTGGTCTGGTCAGGCTGAGGCTCCTCAACGGATCCAACGCCCGATTCTACCGGTTCCGCTTCGATGACGATCGGCTGTTCCACAAGATCGCCACCGATGGCGGCTTCCTGGAATCTGCGGTTCCCATGACCGAACTCATCATGCTGCCGGGCGAACGCAACGAGATCGTCGTTGACTTCTCGAGCGGGCGGCCCGCGATGCTGGTGAGCGGTCCGAGGGCATCATTCGACGGACGTAGAGATCGGGCCAGAGAACGTAACAGGGATCGAGAGCGAGACGGCAACAGGCGGCGCGAGAGCACAAGCGACAGGCAACGGGAGAGAGACGGTGAGGGGAGATTCCAAGTGGGCGGAAGGAACGAGAGGTTTCAGGGCGGCATGAACGAGAGCTTTCAGATCCTGGAATTCCAGGTGGACCCCCGGTTGCCCGCCTTCCGTGGCGAGCTGCCCGGCCGCATGAACAAGATCGAGAGACCGTCTCCACGGCCGGGCCGGCCGGATCGAACGTTCGTGCTGAATTTGGAGCGATCCGACAGGCAGAGGTCAGGCGCCCGCGGCATGAGACACGAGTCCATGGCGATCAACGGGCAGAGCATGGATATGAGCGTCATCAACGAGCGGGTGCGGTCGGGAGTCTGGGAGCGCTGGCGCGTGGAGAACGACGAGGGCCATCATCCGTTCCATGTCCACGGCTGCTCCTTCCTGGTGGTGTCTCGGGATGGAAGATCGGTGGCGGACCAAGACGCCGGCTGGAAGGACACTGTCTGGGTCGACAACAGCACTGAGTTCATGGTCCGATTCGACTACGAGGCTACGGAGCAGACCCCGTACATGTACCACTGCCACATCCTAGAGCATGAGGACATGGGAATGATGGGGCAGTTCACGGTCACCTAGGCGGCGTCTCGGTCGAGGGATCGATGCTGTGACCGGACGGAGATATGAACGAGAAGCTACGCGAGGGGAAGGTTGATTAGGGCGCTACAGAAGGCTCCACCTCGCAACCGCTTCCGCTGAGTCTTTTGCGGCGGAGCAGGTTGATTTGCTGGCTGCGACAGCTGACATCGTTTTGATCGTCCGCACAAGGGATAGCGCGATTCGTGGCCGGCAGCAATGGTAAGCCGTTTCATCGAACTATCGATCGGCTGGCAGCCAGTAACCCAGCAGAGTGGGTGCAAGTTGCGAGGCCAATCGTGGGCGGTGCTTGAAAAAGGCTTCGCGCTCCGATTAGACTCCCAATAGCCGTTTCCCGACGCTCCTAAAGGCGCCCAGAGGTTGCCACCCGTGCCCTTGTTTTCTGTTACTTCCGTGCTCTCGGCGTTCTCATGGCCCGAAGGTCGAGGGTTCAATCCCTCCCCGCAACCAAGATATTCACTGGACTAGGCACCTGACTCCACACGCCACTATATGTCGTGGTTGAGCATGGGTGCTTTACTCCACACCACTTTTCCCAGCGGTCTGTTGGACTGGCGAGCCTCCGAGCGTCGCCTTCCGCGGCACTGGTGCGGTAGCTACCGCTTGCTGTAGCAGTCTGTAGAACAACAGGCCACGGGAGCGGGAGGTCCGGCGGTTGAAGCGGAACGTGAGTTCGTCCAAGTAGTAGTCCATATGCCGGTGCTCCACCGCGCCTGGATGCGTCCCCAGCGGCCAGCGCTTGAGCAGGGCCGCGACACGGTGCACTCTGGGAAGCGCCCGCTCGACAAGCTCCCGGCCCCCACCCATGACCGCCTCGTTGTGGCGGTAGCCCAGTTTCTGCAGCCGAGAGTAGCTCGTCCAACCATCCGTACGGATCGTGCTGCCCGGCTCAACGGCCTCCAACAGGGAATCCTCCAACCTCGCTGCCGCTGCATTGGGCACCCGCTCGAGCCGGATTCGCCCCATTCCGGCCCCGTTCTCCTCGACAGCGACTGCGGCCACGGCCTTCTTGCCAAGGGATCGCCCGCGGGCCCCCAGCTCCTTGCCGCCGACGTAGATTTCGTCCGCCTCGACCGAGCCCGCGAGCCGCTCGCGTCCCGGCCGCGCCATCGCCCGCCGTAACTTGTGCAGCCACGTCCATGCTGTCCGGTACTGTCCCAGGCCCAACACCCGCTGCAGCCCGAGCGTGCTGGCCCCGTGCTTCTGGGTTGTGACGTACCACACCGCTCGGAACCATAGCCGCAAGGGCTTGCGCGTACCTTCGAAGATCGTCCCGGCGGTCCCTGATGCCTGATAGCGGCCGGAACGACAGATCAAGCGCTGTCGCGTGGCGCTCCGGGCCGATTTGGCTTGGCACCGCAGGCAGACGAATCCGTCGGGCCAGCGCAACTGAGCGATGTACCCGCGGCAAGCCTCCTCGGTTGCGAATCGCTGCTCAAACTCGACCTGTGTCTTCGGGTAATCTCGCCCTAGGACCTAACCACAACATATAGTAGCGTATGGAGTTATGCGCCTAGCGCAGTTACATATATATTGATATGCTTTTATGCATGAGAACTACTATCGACATCAACGACGCATTGCTGGCCGCAACCAAGTCCCATGCAGCGCGCAACCAGAAAACACTGAAGGCGATCGTGGAACAGGCTCTACGCGAGTTCCTTTCGGGCTCGTCGCGATCGCCCTCGGACGCTCCTCCGATTCCGGTATTCCGCGGCCTCGGTGTGCAACCGGGCGTGGACCTAGCCAACAATGCGGCCCTTGAGGACCTGATGAGTGCAGAGTCCTGACGTAAACGTGTTGGTGAACGCGTTCCGGGAGGACGCGCCCCATCACGACCTCTGCCGTGCATGGCTGGAAGCCGCAGTGTCTCGGAGCGAGCCAGTCGGCGTTTCGGAACTCGTGCTGAGCGGGGCGCTTCGCATCCTGACACACTCGCGGGTCTTTCATCCCCCGACCTCCGCGGTGGCCGCAGCCGCCTTTGTAGACGCAGTGCTCGCGCAGCCCGCCGTCACTCCGTTACGGCCGGGCTCCGGTCACTGGCGGATCTTTCGTGGCCTGGTTGCCAGCCACCACCTGACAGGTAACCGCATGTCGGACGCCTACCACGCTGCTCTGGCGATGGAGCACGGCTGCGAATGGGTCACTCTCGACCATGGCTTCTCGTCCTACCCCGGCCTGAGGTTGCTGAATCTACTTGTCGGCTGACCACTCGGTCTCGTGAACCAACCGATGGAGGAGAGGCCAACCCTAGCACTGACGCACGCCATGCTATGTGTGCGTGATTAGCTGCTCTTCGGCAGGACTCGGCACCTATGCCGCATCCGCCCAGCACGTCGAAAGCCAAGTGCCCGCACACGAGGCTGGCCGGGAGCTCAATAGCTATGAGAATGACGCTGCGATCTTCCCGGCAGCAGTGCGATGCAACCCGCTCCTACCATTCCGATCGCGAACACCACTGCTAGGGCGGCGTCGTAGCTGCCCGTGTTGTCGTGCATCGCCCCGACAAGAAACGGGAGCGTAGCTTGCCCGACCTGGCCGAACGGCCACACGATGCCCATGACTCGTGCGAGCGAACCGGTTCCGAACAATTCAGCGGCCACCAATGGGATCAGCATGTAGTTCGCCCCCAACCCGAAGCCGAACGCGGCCCCGAACAGGTACGTCATCAGCGGCTGGTCGATCAAGTAAAGCAACGGCACCGGGAGGGAGACGAGCAGGTAGGCGCAGACCATGACGAGCTTCTTGCGGAAGCGGTCTGCCAGCCAGCCCGTGATGACGCGCCCTAGCAGGCTGGAAGCCAAGATCACGAACGTCGTGTCCGCGACGAGCGACGCGGACAGGTTCGCGTCGAGGAAGAGCAGCTTCATGTGCTGGTTGACCGAGCCGATCGCCGCAATGCTGAGAAACGAGCCGATCGTAATCAGCCAGAACGGCCAGCGAGCCAGCAAGGCACCGAACGTGAGCGATTCTGAACTCGCTTCGCGCGAGACTTCAGAAGCCGGCTCCGCTTCGAGCCCCTTGTCGGACGGCTTGTCCCGCAAGGCCAACAGCGCGACCGGAACGACCAGCAGGATCAGGCCTCCCATGACCTGCAGCGCCGCGCGCCAGCCGAAGGCTTCGATTAGAGGTCCTGCGACGAACTTCTGCGACATCGCGCCGCCGACCCCCAAGCCGATGTAGGCCAGACCCATCGCCTTTCCGCGATTGCGGTTGAACCAGTTCGCAAGCAGAACCTGGCTAGCAATGGGGCCGGAATACACGAATCCGACCATCACCAGGCACCAACTCAAGCGGTAGAACGCCAGCGAGCCATCCATGGACCCGAGGCAGTTGAACGCGACCGCAAAGCAAGCAGCTCCGAAAATGATCAGTTTCCGCGGGCTGAAGCGATGGACAAGCAGGCCCGCGAGCGGGAGGACCAACAGGGTCGAGTAGAAGAATCCGGACGTCGTCTCGGCCCGGTCCCAGCCGAACTCCGCGATGTAGTGGTCGTAGAAGAAGGGCATGGCGTACATCGGCATCCCAACAGTCATCGCGAGGATGAAACAGCAGGATGCAGCTATGACCCAGCCGTAGTAGGGGCGGTTCGGCATGAAGCGATTGGAGTCTAGCTCAATCGGGCCGGATGCTCGATCGGGCGGAATTCGCGCGCCCAGGGCAGAGCCTCATGTCCCTACTTCAATCCTTCGACCTTGAGCACCAGCGGACCCTTGAGTGAGCTCTTGCGGCCCGAAATCAGCCGTCGGGTTGGCAGCACTGCTCGGCCGCGCGAGTCCGTCAAGACCGGAACGCTGTCGCTCGTGCCCAGCAGGCTGACAGCTGCACCGTCCTTGAGATCGGCCCCCAGCAGCGATTCGACAACGAGCGTCTCGCCGGGCTCCGACATGGCAAAGACGTAGAGAGCGGTCCCATCCGCCGATCGGGTGAACCGAAGGTCGTCCGAGTCGAAGGTCGCGAAGACCGTGTCACGGCCCCTGCCCTGCGCGTAGAAGTGCGGCTGGTCACCCTGGTGGTGGACTTTCCACGGGCGAGTCCCGTAGACGGCATCTCCGTTCACTTGCAGCCACTCTCCGATCTCGCGAAGCGTCTGCTTCTGCTGATCGGGAATCGATCCGTCGGCCCTGGGGGCGATGTTCAATAGCAGCACGCCGTTCTTGCTCAGGATGTCCGTCAGCAGCGGAATCACCCAGTCCGCGCCCTTGAACTCCATGGCTTCGATGTACATCCACGGACCGGGGCTGTCGTCGGTCTGCCAAACGCGTGGCAGGATCGCCTTGGCACCGCCGCGCTCATAGTCCAAGAGCGACACACGGCGGGGGATCTGGTCGTTCTTCTGCGAAATGATGCCCTCGATCCCCTCGCGGTCGCAGAAGTCGTAGTAGAACTCTGTCAGTTCGAACAGGGCTTGCTCGCTGAGCCAGCGCAGCCCGCCGTCGAACCACAGCTGGTCCGGGCGGTACCGGACTATGTACTCCTTGCGGACGTCCAGCCAGTATTGCTCCGCTTCCTCCTGCGTGTCGAACCTGCCATACAGCTTCGCGAATCTGGGGTCGCTGAGCTCGGAATCGAAATCGATCGGGAAGTCGCGCGGCTTGTCCGGCCGGCCGCCGTAGTACTGGCCGCAGATGCTGTGCGCGTGGTGGTGGCTGGAAACGATGCGCAGCGACCGCTTCCTCAGCTCTTCGATCAGCTCTCCCGCGATGTCGCGCCTCGCGGCCGAGGTCATGGAATTCCACTCGACCAGCTCGCTGTCCCACATCGCGAAACCATCGTGGTGCATGGCGACCGGTCCCGCGTATTTCGCCCCGGCTTCCGCGATGAGGTCGGCCCACTCGCTGGGATCGAACTTCGGAATCGAGAATCGCTCGAAGTAGTCGCTGTACGACGTTTGCGCCAGAGGGCCGAACTTCCTGATGTGGTGCAGGTTGTAGGGATGCCCCTTGACGTACATGAACTTCGGGTACCAGCTGTTCAATCCGCCCGTGTAGCCGGAGTCCTCCATTCCAAGGTTGTAGGGTCCCCAGTGGGCATAGATCCCGAACTTCGCGTCCCGCAACCAGTCCGGCACATCACGGGCGTAGCGATCCCACATCGCCTCCGTGATGGTGCGAGGGCTCCGCGGCGCGCGTTCCCGCCAAGCGGCTGCCTCGGCCTGAGTTTCCGCGGCGGCGCTCGCCGCGCCCCCCACCACGGCCAAGACTGCGATCGCCCTGATCACCCGCGAGCGATTTCCCGAGCCTCGTCGCATGCACTCTTCCGATCCCAGATACCGCCTCTCGACTTTGGCCGGTCCCGCCCAGCGGCCAGAAACCTCAACGATGCGTCTCCGGGTAGCGCAAGGATGTCAGACCTGTTGCCGTCCTGCCGGTCGCCCGTCTGCTTGATCACGCTCACCGCAGTCGCGATGATCGATGAAATATCCGCCATCTTAGCGGACAACATCATCGTCTTGTTCTCGCGCGCCGGGATCCCGGGCTTCTCGGCATAGTGCTCGGCGACCCTCGGCCGCACTGCCCGATAGCCGCCGGGAGCGCTGATCGCTCCAGCCACCATGCGAATCCCCTCGGCGCAACGGTCGCATCAGTCGTGATGGCGGCTGCCTGGACTGCTGGAAGCGTGACGGCTACGCAACGGCCGCTGAGAACGGTGATCCCGAAAAAGAATCGACAGTTGCGGTCGCGTTCCCGGATAGCCCCTGTTAGACTTCCAGCAGTGATCCTCGGGGGCGGGCGATCCTACTGCGTTGCGGGGGCGGCACGGGCCTTCCGAATTCTGTAGGAAGCGGTGCGATTGCTCGGGCCCGGGACAAGCAGTTGCCTGCCCTGGGCGGATGCCGCAGGCTTGCGGACTCGCCGGGGCGGCGAAGAAGCGGGAGGCGAACAATGGCATCCAGAAGCACGCTTACAGTCCTATGGTTGGGGCTTTTCTTTGCGGTCGGCGCGTTCGGCCAAGCCACGGGCCTGATCCTCGGAACGGCACAGGACGGTTCGGGCGCGGTCATTCCGGGCGCCGACGTGCTGGCCATCAATGAACTGACGGGCATCGAGCAGTCGGCGCAAACGGATGCCCAAGGACGGTTCAACTTTCCCCGGACGCCAGTCGGGACGTATCGAGTGGAGGTGCGCAGTGATGGATTCTCCACGTTCTCGTCGGGCACGTTCCGCCTCACGGCGGACCAGAGCCGCCAAGTCACCGCCACCCTCGAGATCGGCCAAGTGACCGAAGTGGTGACTGTCCAAGGCGCGGTCGCGCAGGTCGAGACCTCGAACGCAACCCTGACGGAGATCATCGACGAGCGCCGCATCACAGAACTGCCCCTGAACGGCCGGAACCCGATCCAGCTCATCATGCTCGTCCCAGGAGTGAACACCGGCCCCGGCGGCGTCATCTCGCAGTTCGGGGCGTTCAGTGTCAACGGCGCCCGGGCGCAGTCCAACAACTACATGCTCGACGGCGGTGACAACAACGACCATCAGGGCGGCGCGCCGATGATCGTGCCCAATCCTGATTCGCTGGAAGAGTTCAGCATCCAGACACAGAACTTTTCAGCCGAGCACGGCGGGGCGATGGGCGGCGTGATCAATGCGGTCACGAAGTCCGGAACCAACGAGTTTCACGGCAGTGCTTTCAACTTCCTGCGAAACGACGTGCTCGACGCCACCAGCTTCGACGCCAACCGGACCGGCGTGCAGAAAGGCAAGCTGCGGCGGAACCAGTTCGGGGCGACTCTAGGCGGCCCGATCGTCAGGAACCGCTCCTTTTTCTTCTATGCCTTCGAAGGGACGCGGACACGACAGGCTCAGGCATTCCTCCACAATGTCGCGACGGATCTCGAGCGCGGAGCCGATTTCTCCAAGTCCCGCAACGCCCCGAATGACCCGGACACCGGGGGGGCTTTCCCCAACTCGGCCATTCCCATGGGCCGCTGGAACCATGTCGCTCCGAACTACCTGCAGGCCCTGATCCCCAATGCGAACGTGGTCAACACGCGAGGCGACGGCACGCTGCTGGGACGAATCGGCTTCAACCGGCCGGACAACCCGGACCGCGACCAGCATATTGCGAGAGTTGACCACCAGGTCACCGAAAAGCAGCGAGCGACGTTCCGGCTGTTCCGCAATGTCGACGACAGGTTCCGGGCCGCCAACGTGCCGACCCTGACCCTGAACGAGGGCTTCAAGAAC
>JAJDZN010000209.1 GCA_022824585.1 Bryobacterales bacterium
GCCTGCTCAGGGGCCTGTTGGGCCTCAGACGGGGAGAGAGCCCGGAATTCGCCGAAAAACTCGCATAGGCCGTCGAAGGACCACCAAGCAAGGCCACCGACCGACGTGGTCGGCAAAGCGATTAAAACCACAGGCTGCTAATCAAACGATGTGCCGAAGTCTGATCATTGAGCGGGACTTACGCAGGGACTACGAAGAGATCATTCGAGTGACGGGTTGGATTTCGCCAGACGCACGGGAATGGATCGAAGAGCACAGTCGCTCGCTCAAACTGCTCGTCGCTCCCGAGGACATCACGATGAAATTCTGATCAGTCATCCATTCAATGTGGCGTTACCATCCGGAAAGGAGTGACATGGACCGCATACCCGAGCGGTGTACTTGGCCTGAAGCGGCTGTCAGAATCTGGGGACCTCGCCGCCTTACCGCGAGCTTCTAGTTCAAGTTCTAGATTGCGACGATCTATGGGGCCTCGGTGGACCTGCAGCAATCGGTTGGATTCCGGCTAGTGCGTCGCCCCGCCGCTTGAGAATTGGCGTCATTACCTTCCAAGCAGGGGTGGCCGGGAAGTCACAGCTCGCCGCGTACTCATATCAGCGACCAGACGTTCCATCCCTGTGCGTTCGCGAGTCGAGAGCCATGCCTCGACCTCATCCCAACGCCAGCCGATCGCTCGTTCAGAGAGCTTCATAGGTCTCGGAAAGGCACCTGATCCGAGGAGGCGATAGATTGTAGACCGCGATAGTTGGGTGGCTCCGATTACCTCGGGAAGCCGAATGATTCTCGTTGAAGTTCTGTGTTCCATACGTTTATTGTACCAACGAATTAGTACAAGTCAAGGCTGTACGCGGGTTTTAGTACAATTATTTCGTCATGGTTGCCAAGAGCCCCGAATCCGAACTGCTGCTTTCAATCGCCAAGGTCGCCCAATTAATGGACGTTTCTGAATGGGGAGTGCGCCAAGCGATCAAGCGTAAGCGCCTCAGGTCCGAGGCGGTGATGATCGACAACATGCTGCGAGTGGCGATTCCGCTCTCGGCGATGGCCGAGTATTGGAAGCTACCTGCTGCGAAGATTGATCAGATCGAATCCGATGCACGGCAGCACGCTCTCGACGCCCCTGTGCCCATAGTGAAACGGCCCTGACCTTAGCCCGTAGGAACTGCGGGATGCGGCTTAGCGTCCGCAAGGAAGCGATCATGCAGTCCAGCAAAATCGGCTATCAGGCATGGGCGGTTACCTTCGATTTGGCGTTAACCCACCTCAACGGCATCTGGTCCATGAAGCTGTATCGCGAGTTGGGTGCGACCCAGATGCCGGCGTGGCACATGCTCGAGAGAATCCGGAAGGTGTTCGGCAACAGTGATGCGATTCCGGTCGGTACGGTCGAGATCGATTAGATCCTTATGGGCTGGAACGCGCGGAACAAGAATGACTCCAAGAGGCTCAAGGCCGATCGCGGTACAGTGGGCAAGACAGCGGTGATCGGAGTAAAGGAGCGCGGCGGAAAGGTCGCTGCCGAGCCGATTCCGGCAACGGACGCCAACACGCTGGGAGGATTCGTTGCGGAGACGGTCGAGTCGGACTCCGCGGTATGCACAGACGCCGCGAACACATACGGGAGTCTACGGGAGTACAACTGCGATGTGGTGAATCACCGTGCCGGGGAGTGCGTCCGCGGCTCGATTCGCGCAAGCAGCATCGAGGGATTCTGGTCGCTGTTCAGGCGCGGGCACTACGGTATCTATCACGGAGTGACAGTCAAGCACCTCCATCAGTACTTGACTGAGTTCAAGGGCCGCGCTGGAATCCGCAACATGAATATCCTCGACCAGACGACGCACAAAGCTCGCCCTACGGACGGCAAGATGCTCACGTACTAGAGACTCATCGCATGACCAGGAAGGAACCCAAGAGCCGTCAGGGGTGCATGGAAACGCACGTCGTCAAGATCAACCGTGCCGCGAAAGAGGCCGTCGGTCGAACGTTCGCCTACGGGCTGCCTCGCCAGAAGCGGGATGAGACTGGATCGAAGAGCATCGAGCCAGTCAACGTCAGAATGCAGATTCAGGCCCGCAAGGAAGGCATCCTCGCTGACTCACGGACAGGCACATGAGCCAAACGACGGAAGCCTTCTCTCGCGTCAAGATCGACGAGCTTCTCAAGGACGCCGACTGGAACCTCACCGACGGGGTGAGCATCCTGTTCGAGCACTCGCTGCCAGACGGCTCGCGCGCCGACTACGCGCTCTGCGACCGGTCCGGGCGCCCGCTTGCGGCGGTCGAGGCCAAGCGTGCCAGCATCAACCCCATCGAGGCGCAGGATCAGGGGCGCCACTACGCTGAGCAACTCGGCGTGCCGTTCGTGTTCCTGTCGAACGGGGAGGAGGTCTGGTTCCTCGACCGAGAGACCGACGCCCACGCGCGGAAGATCTCTGCCTTCTATTCGCAGGACGACCTAGAGCGGCGGATCGCTGCCCGCAGGAACCGGCTGGACCTGTCAAGCGTCGAGATCGACCGGCGGATCGTGGACCGTGGATACCAGATCGCTTGCATCGAGGCCCTGTCCGCAGAGGTTTCGCACGGGCGGCGCAAGTTGCTAGTGGAGATGGCGACCGGGACCGGCAAGACCCGGACGGCGGCGGCGTTCGTCAAGCGGCTGTTCGAGGCCGGCATCGTGACGCGCGTCCTGTTCTTGGTGGACCGCATCGCGCTCGCCGGGCAGGCCGAGGACGTCTTCAGCGACCATCTGCGCGACTATCCCTGTCACGTGCTACGGCCAGGGAAGGGCTTCGACCGGACGAAGCGGATCACCATCGCGACCTTGCAGACGATGATCACCGAGTACCGCGACCTGTCGGCGGGCTACTTTGACCTCTTGATCACCGACGAGTGCCACCGCTCGATCTATGGCAAGTGGAGCGGCGTGCTGCGGCATTTCGATGGCATTCAGCTCGGCCTGACCGCCACGCCCTGCACGGCCGAGGCCGATACGCTGCCGGATCCCGAAGACGGCCATTTCGTGCGCGACACGCTTCGGTTCTTCGAGCTTGCGGAGCCAACCTTCCGCTACACCCTTCGCAAGGCCATCGACGAAGGGCACCTGGTTCCGTACCGAATCTACAAGGCGATGACGGTCAAGACGGCCGCTGAGGACGGCTTCGAGGTGACACGTAAGGAACTGGACTGGACGGCGATGGACCAGGCAGCGCGGGCCGAACTGGAGAAGCTATTCGAGCAGTCCGACCCCATCACCGTGGATCCGCGGGCTCTGGAGCGGAGGTTCACAGTCCCGGAGCGCAACCGCGCCATCGTGCGGGAATTCCGGGACGCCCACGAGAAGGGATTCATGGGCAAGGACGGCATCCGTCGCTGGCCGACGCGGGGCAAGACCATCGTGTTCGCGGTGACGAAACGCCACGCCGAGACGCTCGCAACGATGCTCGACGAGCGCTTCGCAGACCTGAAACCACATCCGTCGACTCGTTACGCCGACTTCGTGGTCAGCGATGTCGGCGGTGGGCCGGCCCCAGACGCGAGCGCCATCATCAAGCGGTTCAAGGAGGAAGAGTTCCCGAAGATCCTGGTCAGCGTCAACATGCTCGACACCGGCTTCGACTGCCCGGAGGTGGTCAGCTTGGTCATGGCGCGATTCACGACGAGCGCCATCCTCTACCGCCAGATGCGTGGTCGGGGCACGCGCAAGGCCCCGCACATCGGCAAGACCGACTTCACGATCTTCGACTTCGTGGGCGTGACGGAGTTCCACGGAGACGACGATGACGATATCGGTGGTGGGGGCGAAGTGTCGGGACCGAAGCCGCCCGGCCCTGGCCAACCGCGCATGCTGCTGACGCTGGACGTGGACGATCAGATCGATCCAGCCAGCCGCGACTGGCTGACTCTGGACGAGCACGGCCGGATTGTGCGGAGCCCGGAGCACGAGACCCGTGCGGCTGAGGTTGGCCTCCGTTTCGAGTCGTGGCGCGGGGACCAACCGTTCAGTGCCGAACAGGCTCGTTGGGCGAGCTTGATCGGCAGCCGGATCCGGGCAGACGCGATGGACATGGATGCCTTCGGCGACTACGACTTCGACGAGCATCCCTTCAAGGGGCTTGGCGGCTACGACCAAGCGCGGCGGGTGTTCGGCGGCCAGTCTGCCCTCGACAGCCTCATCGGCGGGTTCAACGCGGTTGTGTTCGGGCAGGCCCGCGCGACCGATGCTCCGAGCGGAGACGACCGGGTCGCACCGTGAGGTTTCCGCCATGCCGCTGACGCCAGAGCTTCGCCGCGCCATTGATCGGATCCGCGACTACCTGTTTGCTGGAGGCTACCCCGATCCGGCCCAAAACGCAGAGCAGCTGAGCTTCCTGATCTACTTCTACATGTTCGAGGCGGCGGACGCGGCACGCGTCCGCGCTGCACGCCGTCCCGGCGCGAAGCAGTACGCCGGCGCGTTCCTCGGAGACTGGACTCTTCGGAATCCGCGAAACGCTCGAGAACCGGGTTCCGAGACGGTCCCGCGTGCGACGCTGCGTTGGTCCGACTGGGCGAATGCACTCAATGGCCAGCGGCTCGTGTCGTGGTTGCGGGAGGAAGTCTTCCCCTTCCACGCCGGGATCGCCGCCGACGGCGTCACAGATTTCATGGCAGATGCGCGGCTAGTGATCGACGAGCCGACCGTACTCTCGCAGGTCGTGAGCCACGTGAACGACCTGCACCTCGAACAGGTGGACGCCGACACCAAGGGCGATTTGTTCGAGCACGTGTTGCGGCAGATCCGGCAGGCCGGTGAGTTGGGGCAGTTCCGTACGCCTCGTCATGTCATTCGCGCCATGGTTCAGCTTGTCGATCCCCAGTTGGGCGAAACGGTCCACGACCCAGCAGCCGGGACGGCAGGGTTCCTGGTTGGCGCGTACGACCACATACGGCTGGCTAACTCATCGGCCGCAGGCATTGAGGAGATCGAGGCAGACGGCAAGACAGTTCGACGTGGTCTTGGCGACGAACTGAGCCGAGGCGCCGTACGCCAGCTGCACGAGGCGACGCTTTTTGGCAACGACGTGGACCCGAGGATGGTGCGGCTTGCCACGATGAACCTCTCCTTGCGCGGGCTGGACAGGGTGCGCATCCTTCGGCGCGACGCGCTGACCCGCTCCCTGGACCGCTCGACGAAGGCCGAACTCGGCCTGCCGACGCAAGGGTTCGACGTCGTGCTCGCCAATCCGCCCTTTTCCGGGCGGCTGGACCCGGATCGGATCGTAGAGGACGTGAAGATCGGCAGGACGCGGCAGACGGAACTACTGTTCGTGCAGTACATGCTGAACCACTTGAAGGAGGGCGGGCGTTGCGGCGTCGTGGTGCCCGAGGGGGTGCTCTTCGGCTCGACGGGCGCGCACCGCGAGTTGAGGCGCAGACTCGTCGAGAACAACCGCGTCGAGGCGGTGTTGTCGCTGCCGGGCGGCGTTTTCAACCCGTATTCGGGCGTCAAGACCTCCGTGCTGGTCTTCCGCAAGGGCGGGGCCACCGAGCGCGTGATGTTCCTCCACGCGGACAACGACGGCTTCAAGCTCAACGCCAACCACGACACCCCGATTGACGCCGACGACCTGCCCGGCTTGGTCTCGGCGTACCGAAACCGCGATTCGCAGTGGACGGCTTGGAGCAACCGCGACCCGGAGACGGACTGGACCGAGAACTGGTGGTTCACCGACGCAGACGCGATCCGGGCAGCTGACTTCAACCTCAGTGCCGGGCGGTGGCGGCCGCAGAGTCGGGCGAAGATGGACCATCGTGATCCGCTGGAGATCCTCCACGAGCTTAAGGCTATCGAGACTGAGATCCTCGGGGGGATCGATGAACTGGCCGAGGCGGTGCGGAAGGCTAGCGCGTGACAACTCAAGCGACAAGTCACGTACCACTCTCCGAGGTGGCCGATGTTGTCCGAGGCGTTACGTTCCGGAAGCCTGAGGCATCGGATTCCCCAATGGCCGGTGGAATACCGGTATTGCGAGCAGGGAACATTGGAAACGAGTTGGAACTGGACCGAAATCTCATTTGGGTACCGTCCCAGTTGATTTCTCCAAGCCAACGGATGCGTGTTGGTGATATCGCATTGTGCGCGTCATCTGGAAGCTCGACTGTCGTCGGAAAGAGTGCCCTGCTTCGGCGCGTGTGGAACGGAACTGTGGGCGCATTCTGCGTCCTCATTCGGCCAGACTCGACCCGCTGTATTCCTGACTTCTTGGCGTTTGTTCTCAGGGGTGCCGAGTTTCGACGATGGACAACGAACGCTGCGGGAGCGAGCATCAAGAATATTCGAAAGAGCGAATTGGAAAGGTTCCCCATAGTTCTTCCGCCGATGGCCGAGCAGCGGCGGATCGTAGACATCCTGAACCGGGCCGCGCGGATCGAGGCGCTGCGCGGCCGCGCCACCGAGCGATTGCAGGAGTTCGTGCCGGCACTGTTCATAAGGATGTTTGGGGATGCGGTTGAGAATCCCAAGGGCTGGCCGACCGAGCGGCTGGGAGATTGTTGCGTAGAGGTTCACTACGGCACGAGCAAGAAGGCGAACGACCGCAGTGAAGGCATACCGATATTACGAATGGGCAATGTCACCTACGATGGCGACCTCGATCACACAGACCTGAAGCACGTCTTGCTTTCCGATGCCGAGATCGCGAAGTACGGGCTTCGGGAGGGTGACATTCTATTCAACCGGACCAACAGCCGGGAATTGGTCGGTAAGACGGGCCTGTGGGACGGGCGTTTTCCGGCCGTGCCAGCCTCGTACTTCGTCCGATTGCGTCTTGATGAATCTCGCGCCGACCCAACTTACGTTTGGGCAGCCATGAACTCCGCCGGCATGAAGCGTCGGCTCCTCGCCATGGCCCGGGGTGCCATTGGGCAGGCCAACATCAACGCGAAAGAACTCAGGTCGATTCAGCTGCCTATTCCCCCGTTGAATCTCCAGCGCCGATACGGCGAGACGCTCGAAGGGGCACGTGCGATCGCCCGTGCTGGCGAGGTTGGCGCAGGAACCGCCGCGGCTCTGATAGCGTCCCTGATGTCGGAGTTGTTCCGGAACCTATCGCCGCAGCGTTGCGATCCGTCCGCAATGGCCCGGCCGTCCGCGGCACCCGCGCCTTAGTCGGCCACGCACGAGCCCTCACGACCGTATGGCGGGTATGCGCACAATACTCATCTTCGACACCAATTTTGAGGTCGATGCTAACGAGGATGGTAACGAGTCTGGCAACTGCTCAGCCTCCGGTAGCGTCGGGCCATCGTGTTGCTTGACCACGTCGGCAGCTTGGCCGGCGAGCGCGATTTGGATGGCAACGAGAGGATTGTAGCTGAGCGCGGCCATCGACTGCAGGTAGCTGGAGATGTGTGGATGCGTGCATGGGCCGCGCCGTAGGCAGGCTTGCGCGCAAGCTACGATTCGGAGAGGATCAAGCGAAACCGTGACAGACGAGGAGAGGGATATCGAGGGGCTGAAGCGATTCGCAGATAGCCATCGGAAGCGCGCGCATGCGCCCTATTGGCATGCAGGCAACGAATTCCAAGGGCCGATGGAAGTTGGTGCCGTAATCGATTGGGCCAAGGAAATGAACAAGCGGGGCTGGCAGATCGACATCTGCACGATCAAGAAGAACTGCGAGCCATACCCGGACTGCATAGCCGAGATGAATGGGGAGAAGATCGGCGTCGAAGTGACGGAGCTGGTTGATGAAGATGCGATTAAAGGCCACCCCGAGAATCCCCACTATGAAGGGCCGGAGCAGTTCATGAGTGAATTTCAATCCTCAATGCCCCCGAAATGGCCCTTCGAAAAGTTCGAGCGGTGCTTGAGGAAAATAGTGTGTCGCAAGGACAAACGAACAAGAGACAGTTCGCTGGCCAAGCAGTTCCTCTTGATTGTGACCGACGAGCCTTGGTTGGATGAAGCAACCCTCGCCGATCACCTGAGCACCGTCAAATTGCAACGGCCGCGACACTTCGATGGCGTCTACGTGATGATGTCTTACGTGCCCAATCCCGCTGGGAAGGGGCACGGGCACCACCCAGTCTTTGAAGTTTCCTGGGCAGAATAGAGAGGGACCCGCTTGGCAAGGCTCTATCCGGATTCACTGTGGTCTCCAATCACGCCTCGTGCCGACGCTTCGGCAAGAGGAGGCTGTGATCAAGCTGGATTCTTGACCGAGCGAGCGATTCTGTGCCTAAGGCATTTCCGCCCGCGCCCAAAGGGTGGCTGAAAAGGTGATCAAGTCCGCTCTAAGATTTATAAGTGCTTTGATATAAATAACTTGCGATAAACAAATGGCGGAGAGGGAGGGATTCGAACCCTCGGTAGAGCTCTTGAACCCTACGACGGTTTAGCAAACCGCTGCCTTCAGCCGCTCGGCCACCTCTCCGCGATTCGCTGTAACGCGCTTATCATAGCAGGCCCGTCAAACCACCCGCTATGCGAAGCTCGCGCCATTGATCCGGCACACGCCAGCCTTCGATCCGCGGTGGAATGCCACCGTAGCCCAGCTACGAATCGGCCCGCGAGAGGCGGAGTAACAGCTGAAGCGGGGCACAACCGGCGTCTCGCTTGACGGATGCCTGAATCAATGCAACGCCACCATTCCAACGTGGCTCGCCCAACACGACCGCAACCGCTGGGCAGCGTACTTCGCCTACGTGGAGCGATCGGGCGACAGCCCGTGAGCGATGGCTTCGCTGGGGTACCATGGGCTACGGTTGTTCGGCGCAGGAGACACTCTCTGCACTGCCGGCATCGTGCTACGGCTAGAACAGGCGCTGATCCGAGCACCCTAGTTAGCCGCGTGGAGCGTTGTAATTCCAGAAACGCACCGAACTCACAGATTTCCGTCGACCTCGCCGCGGGCTCACGCGGCCTGAAATCAGGCGCCCAAGAGCCGAACAGAGAATAGGAGTAGGAGACACTCACATGCGATCCAGATCATCGCTTCGCTTCCGTCGTTACGGCATTCCCGCACTTGTGCTGGCAGCTGCCGCGCTAGTCACCCTCACGGGATGCGGCGGCTCGGGAGATCCAGCCCAAGCCCGCCCGAACGTCATCGTCATCCTCACCGATGACCAGGGATACGGGGATCTCTCGGCCCACGGCAATCCCATCTTGAAGACCCCGAATCTCGACAAGCTTCATAACGAGAGCGTGCGCTTCGGCGACTTCCACGTCGCGTCGGTCTGCACCCCAACTCGGGGCGAGCTCATGACCGGTCTCTACTCGTTGCGCAACAAGGCCGGCATGGTCCCTGCAGGCCGCAACCTCATGCGCCGCGACGTTTCAACGATGCCCGAAGCGTTTGCTGCGAACGGCTATACGACGGGACTGTTCGGAAAGTGGCACCTCGGCGACACCTACCCGCACCGCCCGCTCGATCGCGGCTTCCAGCGCGCCGTCTGGCACAAGGGGTGGGGGCTGGCCTCGGAGATCGAGTACGACAACGACTACTACTACACCCGCTACCTCGACCAAACCGAGGAGCGCTATTCGGACCGCTTCTGCACCAACTTGTGGTTCGACCAGGCCATGGAGTGGATGGGCGAGCAGGCCGGGATGGGGCAACCATTCTTCGCCTACATCGCCCTCAACACGCCTCACTACCCATTCCACGCCTTGGGCAAGGATTTCGCACCCTATGGGGATAAGGTCGACGATCCTCTACTCGCGCACTTCTTCGGGCTGATCCAAAACATCGACGAGAACTTCGCCCGCCTCGACGCCTGGCTCGCCGAAACCGGCATCCGGGACAACACCCTGATCGTCTTCATGAACGACAACGGCACTGCGAAGGGAGAGACGGTATTCAACGCCGGCATGCGCGGAAAGAAGGGCAGCCCCTACGAGGGCGGACATCGCGCGATCTGCTTCGTCCGCTGGCCCGACGGCGGCCTCGGAGAGCCCCGCACCATCGGCTACCCGGCCCAAGTAACCGACATCTTCCCCACGCTGGCCGACTTGGCCGGCATCGACTTGCCGGAGTCAAGCTCCCTCGATGGGGACAGTCTTGCTCCGCTTATTACGGGCGAAGTCGATAGCGGCCCGGATCGCAAGTTCATCGTGCAGTATGGCGGTCGGCACAGACCGACGAAGTATGGCGAGAGCACGATTGTCTGGAATCAGTGGCGGCTCGTGGAAGGCGAAGAGTTGTACGACCTCAGCTCTGACCCGGGCCAGGAATCGGAAATCGCTGCCGAGCACTCCGAGATCGTCCAAGAAATGCAGGCTCACTACGACGAGTACTGGGCGGAGATCGAGGCTTCTGTCGAAGTAGTCGAGCCGCTCTTCATACGAGCCGAGCAAGGCACCTTCACCGACCTGACCTCCAACAGCTGGATCGAGGTCGACTGTGACAATCGCGAGCGTACGGCCAACGCCTGCGGACCGCCGCGTGGCGGAGTGTGGCAGATCGAAGCTGAGCAGTCCGGCCAATACTCTGTCGAACTGAGCCGTTGGCCATTCCACCTGGATCGCGACATGACAGTGGTAGGTCCCGGTGCCACCATCGGCGGCATGCTGATCGAGCGCGGCGTCGCGCTGCCGATCGCTTCGGCCAGCCTGAGCCTGAACGGCAGCCGTCACGTCACGGTGCAGTCCGAAGAAGGTGCGTCATCAGTGCGTTTCGAACTGGCATTGGAAAAGGGCCGCAACACCCTCCAGGGCTGGTTCAGCGACGCGGCTGGAAGAGACTTAGCGGGCGCGTACTACGGCCGGATCAGCGCCATGTAGGCTGCCCGCCGAGAGCACACCTGGTTTCACGGCCGAATCGCCGCACTGTATTGACGAATACGAGCGATCCGTCGTACAGTGCGATTGATCAAGCTTGGCTAGCGCTCATTGGAAGGTTGGCTCCTCCAAGAGCGGACGCATGTGGTCCGCGGCTGGATCACGCAGGCCGCTGCAGGTCGCCGACACACATGTCTCAGGCTGTCGCACGATGAGTCCCTCCACTTCAGCGCCCGACTCAAATCTACTGCGCTGTGCTTCCATCGCAGCAGCCCTTGCACTGACAATCTCCGGCGTGGCTGGCGCATCGCCGGACTTCCAGTCGGAAGTCCGCCCCATCCTACAGAAGTGCCTGCCCTGCCATGGCCCGGACGAGCACAGCCGCATGGCGAATCTCCGGCTGGATTCGCATGAGGCCGCGACTGGCCAAAACGGCGGGCACGCGGGTCTGGTCCCCGGCGACAGCAGCGCCAGCCGGATGCTAGCCAGGGTGACGGCAGAAACCAATCCCATGCCGCCCGCGGGAGACCGCCTGTCCGCAGCGGAAATCGAAACCCTCAGGCAATGGATCGACGCTGGAGCCGAGTACCAGCGTCACTGGGCCTTTGATCGCCCGGTAACCCCGCAACTTCCGGAGGTCACCGACGAAGCCTGGCCCAGCAACCCCATTGACTACTTCGTGCTAGCGAAGCTGGAGGCCGCTGACCTGGCACCCTCCGGCGAGGCAGATCGCTACACGCTAGCGAGGAGGCTGTCCCTTGACTTGACAGGCCTGCCTCCCAAACTAGAATCGGTCGAAGAGTTCGTCTCGGACCGATCTGCGGATGCATACGAGAGATTCGTGGCGAGGCTGCTGGACTCGAGCGCATACGGAGAGCGCTGGGCCAGCGTCTGGCTGGACTTGGCTCGATACGCCGATTCGATGGGCTACGAGAAAGACACTCTACGCACGATCTGGCCGTATCGCGACTGGGTCGTCCGCGCCCTCAACGAGAACATGCCCTTCGATGAGTTCACCGTCCAGCAGCTGGCCGGCGACCTGCTGCCCGAGCCGACCGACGACCACTTCATCGCGACTGGCTTCCACCGCAACACGATGAACAACACAGAGGGCGGCACTGACGACGAGGAGTTCCGCGATGAGGCCGTCAAAGACAGGATCGCTACGACCGGCCAAGTGTGGATGGGACTGACTGTGGGCTGCGCCCAATGCCACTCCCACAAGTACGATCCGATCTCGCACGAGGAGTACTACTCGCTGTACGCCTTCTTCAACCAGACCGAGGACGCTGACACGAACGACGACAACCCGAAACTAACAGTCTCGGAGGGAGTGACCACGCCGATTCTGCGAGAGTTGCCTGCCGAGGACCAGCGCGAGACCTTTGTTCACAAGAGCGGGAACTTCAGAAACCTAGGCCAGCGCGTCACCGCCGGAGTACCGGCCGCATTCCACCCCTTGCCGCAGGGAGCGCCCGCCAACCGACTGGGCTTGGCACGCTGGATCACCTCTGACGAGAACCCACTGACGGCGCGCGTGACCGTGAACCGCCTCTGGGCCAGGCTCTTTGGCAAGGGTATCGTCACGACGGAAGAGGACTTCGGGACCCAAGGCGAGCCGCCTACCCACCCGCAACTCCTAGACTGGCTCGCCACAGAGTTCGCGCGCAGCGGCTGGGATGTCAAAGCCATGCTCACGACCATGGTCACTTCGTCTACCTACCGGCAAACGTCAAACGTTACGCCGGACAGGCTCGAAGCGGACCCCGACAATACCCTGCTCTCCCGAGGCCCGCGTTTCCGACTGTCTGCCGAAATGCTACGCGACCAAGCTCTAGCCGCCAGCGGCTTGCTGTCAGCCAAGATCGGAGGACCTCCGGTGATGCCGTGGCAACCGGAAGGCATCTGGCAGGTGGTCTACAGCAGCAAGCAGTGGGAAACCAGCCCCGGCGAGGATCGCTACCGCCGGGCGCTATATACGCTCTGGCGGCGCACATCTCCCTACCCGGCAATGACGACCTTCGACGCGCCTTCGGGCGAGACCTGCACCATCCGCCGGATCCGGACCAACACTCCCCTGCAGGCCCTGGTCACGCTCAACAATCCCACCTTGATGGAGGCCGCGCAGCACCTGGCCAAGCGCTCGGCGAATCTGGGCGAATCCAATGCCGCAGAGCGGTTGGACCATATATTCCGGCATGTCTTGGCCCGACCACCGTCAGACCAAGAAAGCAAGCGCCTGCTCGAATTGCACGACACAGCTGCCGGAGAACTGCGCCAAGACCGCGATAACGCACTCAAATTGGCGCACTACGACGATGTCCTGTATGCAGGAGAGCGTCGCGTAGCTCTCGTGGGCGATACGCGCGGAGACGCTCCGATCTGGCGCTATACGACCGACCAGCCGAGCGAGCAGTGGGCGGCCCCAGAGTTCGACGACGCTAGCTGGCGTACCGGTCCGTCAGCGTTCGGATTCACGTCGAAGGACAGTGCCGATGACAGCGATCCCTATGCGTCGAGCATCGGCACGCACTGGGATACATCAGATCTTTGGACCCGGCTCGAGTTTGAGCTTACCGATGCGGAGGTCGAGGACTTTCGCTTCGAAGTACGGAATTCCGCTGCCTTCCACGCCTACATCAACGGAGTCTTCGCCGCCCAGGATTTGGACGGTTCCGGCTCCTACGCGCCATACGGCCTGACACCCGAGGCACTCCGCTCTCTGCGGCCGGGCCGCAACGTATTGGCGGTGCATGCGGTCCACACCGCTCTCAGCGACGCCCCGAGGCATATCGACCTCGGGTTAACGATGCTGCAACGCCCAGACTTGCCTGACAGCACCTCGACGCCTGACGAGGCCGCGTGGGTGGCTGTCGCAAACGTGGTCCTGAACCTCGACGAGGCCCTCACGAAACGGTAAACGCAATGTCCATCCGCAACGAATTCGCCCAGCACCAGACCCGCAGGCACTTCTTGCAAGGCTGCCCACTGGGCCTCGCATCGATGTACCTTGGCTCGCTGCGTGCGGCCTCATCCGACCACTCGCTGGCGCGCAAGCAGCCGCACTACCCATCCAAGGCCAAGTCTGTCATCTACCTGCACATGGCTGGGGGCCCTTCGCAGCTGGAGTTATTCGATCCCAAGCCCGAACTCCAGAAGCACAACGGTGCAGACTGCCCGCAGCACCTGTTGGAGGGCAAGCGCTTCGCCTTCATCAAAGGCGTCCCCCAGATGCTGGGCACGCCATACGAGTTCCAGAGGGTAGGACAGTCCGGCACCTGGGTGAGCGAGCTCCTGCCTCACTTCACAGAGGTGGCCGACGAAACGGCCATCATCCGGTCGATGACCACCGAGGAGTTCAATCACGCCCCGGCGCAACTTCTGCTGCAGACTGGCAGCGCCCGCCTCGGCGGAGCATCGATGGGGGCTTGGGCCACCTACGGCTTGGGGACGGAAAACCAAGACCTGCCCGGCTTCGTGGTGCTGGTGAGCGGCAACAAGACTCCCAGCGCGGGCAAGAGCCTTTGGGGCAGCGGCTTCCTCCCGTCTGTCTACCAAGGAGTCCAGTGCCGCACGCAGGGAGACCCGGTGTTGTTCCTGAGCAATCCCGAAGGCATGAGCCGCTCGCTGCGGCGGTCGACCCTGGATGCGCTCGGCGATCTCAACCGAATGCAGCAAGAGCGCTCGGGGGACCCCGACACGCTATCGCGGATCGAACAGTACGAGCTCGCCTACCGCATGCAGACTTCCGTACCGGAAGTGATGGACATCTCCAAGGAACCGGACTCGATTCATACGCTCTACGGCACCGAACCGGGCAAGCTCTCGTTTGCCAACAACTGCCTGCTGGCTCGGCGCTTGGTCGAAAGCGGTGTGCGCTTTGTACAGCTGTACGACTGGGGCTGGGATCATCACGGCAACGCTCGACGGACAGACATCCGCTACGACCTGCCAGACCGGGCTCGCGACATCGACCGTCCCACGGCAGCCCTCATCGCAGATCTCAAGCAGCGCGGCCTGCTCGATCAGACCCTGATCATCTGGGGCGGCGAATTCGGCCGCACGCCCATGCGCGAGAACAGGCAGGGCGACAAGACCGAGTACTACGGGCGCGACCACCATCCATTCGCGTTCACGATGTGGCTGGCAGGCGGCGGCACCAAGGGCGGCGTCAATCTCGGCTCCACCGACGATATCGGCTACTACGTGGACAAAGACCCGGTAACGCCCCGCGACTTGCAAGCCACGATCCTGCACCTGCTAGGACTCGACCCATTCGAGTTCCACTACCCGCACCAAGGGCTCAAGGAGCGACTGATCGGTCCGACGAACGAAGGGCGGATCGTGCGGCAAGTGCTGGCCTAGCGTCAACTTTGTTTGACGGTGGCGAGATCTCTCGCTAGACCCCTTGTCTCGGCGCAAGCGCGACGATTGAGTCAAGCTCGATCGCGGGGCCCATTCTCCGCCGCCGGACGCGCGGTCCCGGCAGCCTTCGCCCAGCAGCCCAGCCCCCCTTGCCGGGCCGATTCCGGCCTCTATCCCGCCTGCTATCCTACGGCCATGGCCGCTCCTGCCTCGCTCCTAGAGCCCGTCGCCCGCCCCTCCGCTGAGCTGCCGGAGGAGAAGTACCCCTATTCCGACGGCAAGATCCTGATGGAGACCGACCCGCATGCCGACTCCATCGTCGACATGCGCATCCAACTCAAGGCCCATTTCGAGGCCCGGGCGGACGCCTACGTGGCCGGCAGCATGGCCGTGTACTATCGCCAGGGCGACCGCAAGGCGGTGGTGGCCCCGGACGTGTTCGTCGTGCTGGGCGTGCAGAAGAAGGAGCGCAGGTCGTATCTGATCTGGGAGGAAGGCGGGGTGGTGCCGGCCTTCGTGGTGGAGGTGGCCTCGGACTCGACCGACCGCCGGGACGCGACCAGCAGGCGCGCCACGTACGAGCAAATGGGAGTGGGCGAATACTGGCGGTTCGACCCGCTGGGGGTGCTGATCCGGGAAGGCTTGCAGGGTTGGCGGCTGAAGAGCGGCCGCTACGAGCGGGTGCGTGCAGGGAGAGCCGATGGCTGGCACCGGAGCGAGGCGCTGGGGCTGGCGTTGCGGGCGGAGGGGAGGCTGCTGCGCTTCTGGGACCCGCGTCTGGGACGAGACTTGATGACCCACGCGGAGACACGCCGGGCGTTGCAGGCATCGGAACGGGCGCTGGAGGCATCGGAGCAAGAGCGCAACCAAGCCGAGCGCGAGCTCGACCAAGCGAATCAACGGATCCGCGAACTGGAGGCTCAGCTTCGGTTGTCCGGCAAGTCTGGCTAGTTCTTAACCTTTCGGAGCGATCTCCGTCCAAAGGGCAAGGCAGCATTGCGCAAGACCTGCCGATACGGGGCATGGGCCGAATTCCGATTCAGACGGCGAGGTTTTTTGTCCGACGCTTCGCAGCGGGAGTCCTGTCTGTGGGATGGCAGGCAGCCGCTCACGAGATTGCCTCTCGCTACGCACGGCCGACGGACGAGTAGAACTCGGATGTCAGCTCGCCCCACGCTGGCGAACTCTGGTCGGTCTGAGGCACAGCCTCGCTAGCACCGTACTGGGATATCCACTTGACTGCGGTTGATCGGGTCTCCTGTTCTCCGTAGGAGGCTTGCTTGCAACCGCTGACCGCGACACCGACGTGACCAGCCAGTGTCCTTACCATCTCTCAGGCTTTCGGATTTTGGTGCCGGGAATCGGGTCTGGAAGTTGTGCGTGCCGCAAGCCGTCGTTCCGGACATGGCGCTCGAAGTCCGCGTGTCTCTTTGGCTGCTGCGAAGGTCTTCTGGATCCCGAAGTCATCAGCCCAATCCGCTCTTCGAGTTGCTCACGCACACGACGCAAGGCTTCGGCAATGTCGCAGTCGTTGCTCACTGCCACCGCGCAGTCATGACCATCGAGCCAGCCATCATTCGGCAGATGTACGGCGAGATTGACCTCCGATCCTTTCTCCTCCGTCCTAATCGCCTCCGCCGCGTGTGGTGGGCCCTCCAACGGCTGCGTACGCGGCGCTGGCACCTTGTGCCGGAAAAAGTGCCCAAAGTGAACTTCCGCTTCCGGTCGGAAATGCTCCAGGGCGCGGAGATTAACATCCTGCCGCTGAGGCTTGGACGGATCCGGCGGGGTGCCGGAGACTCTCGCAGCAAAGTACTTGACCTTGAGGAGGTCGTGATGCAGCTGCAGAACCGTTTTGAACAGAGCGACTAGGTCCAGCCACTTCCAAGAGGGCCCATTCAAGATACGGCCCGGCGATTGCTACACCTATCCCCAGTCGCTGTCCAAGCACAAGGTGTAGTTCCAAGAAGGACTCAGCCGCCTCCATCGTCGCCGACTACGGCAGATCAGACCTCTGGGCGCAGGCCCTCTGCCGCGCCCGTTGAGCCCCAAGCCCGGCCTGCCCGCGCTGTGCTGCGACAGCAAGTTCTCCCTCCAGAGAGCGCACCGCGCCAGCCTCGGCCAAGAGTGTATGCTACGAGCAAGCCTGTTCGTGCGCGTGCGGGTTCGCCATGTCGTTCACTCCCACCACAGAAGCGGATGCCCCCGCCCTGACCTCGCCAGCCGCGGCCACGGCGCTGCCGGAACCCGACGATGTCGAGTACCCGGAAGGGCAGTGGGTCGCGCAGAGCCTCTGGCACGGGGATGCCGTGCAGCAGGCGGCAACGGCTTTGAACCACCACTTCCGGCAGTGCCAAGACACACTCGTGGGCATGGAAGTGAGGGTGTACTACGAGAGGGGCAACGACAAGGTTTGGTTGCAGCCGGACGTGCAGGTCGTGTTCGGCGTCAAGCGCGGGAACCGCAGTTCGTTCAAGGTCTGGGAGGAAGGCAAAGCGCCGGACTTCGTCCTGGAAGTGGCATCACCTTCGACGGCGGAGAATGACGCCGAGCACAAGGCCCGGGAATACGCCAGCATCGGGGTTCGCGAGTATTGGCGGCTCGATCCGACGGGGAGTTTGATGAGCAGCCCGCTGGAGGGCTATGTCGTGTGCGCGGGCAGCTACGACGCGGTGGAGCCGGTGGCGGACGCGGGACCGTGGCTGCGGAGCGAGGTGCTGGGGTTGGAATTGCGCAGCGAGAGGCAGGCGGGGGCAACGGTGGTGGTGTTCCGCGACCCGGAGACGGGGGAGGAGTTCGACGGCTCGCTGGCAGCGGTCGAGCGGCGGCGGCGGGCCGCAGAAGATCGCGCCAGTGCCGAGGCGGAGCTCAGACGCGCAGCAGAGGAGAGAGTGCGAGCACTGGAGAAGCAACTTCGCAACCGTGCCGCCGATAGCCCGCCGCCGGAAGGCGAGTCCTAGCAGGCTGCGGCACAAGTCCTGCGTGGTGGGCAGACCGGCTCAGAGCCACGCCACGCTTAGCCGCGAACGGCAGTTCGGGCCTCAGCAGGTGCCTGATTTGGCTGCACCGAAGGACTCCCAGCGGTCACCTAGTGCCTTACGCATACGAAGGCCGCACGACCAGCGAGCGTGAATGGGCCTGGCGGCCTGTCCGGCTGCTGACCATCTCCTTCCGCGTTACTGGGAAACGTCGTCGTGGAGGAGGCGTGCCTCTCCCCCCACCCCGCGGTCCTGAAGTTCCGCGGTCAGCCGTTACATGCCCACCAGCCGGCGGATCAGCAGCCCGTCACTGTAGTCCCGATCTGTGTCCGTAGCAATACCGCGCCACCGCCGGAGGTGG
>JAJDZN010000237.1 GCA_022824585.1 Bryobacterales bacterium
TGGATCGAGGAAACGTGAACCAGGCGTCGCACCCCACATTCGAGGGCCGCTTCCACGACATTGCGGGTGCCCAGGACATTCGTCCAATGGAATTCCCGGGCCCTGACGCTGCCGATCGAGACCAACGCGGCCAGATGGAACACGGTTTCCGCGCCCACGAAGGCGGCGATCAGCGATTCCCTGTCGAGAAGGTCGCCCTTGACCCACGCGATGTCGAGATCCGCGGCCGTCCCTCGACGCTTCCGAAGGAGCGCACGAACCCGACGCGACCCGTACTTGTCGGCCAGCGCCCGCGCCAACACCCCCCCGATCTGCCCGCTCGCCCCGGTGATCACCCGTACGGTGTGAGGTCGTCCGCCATCGGGTGACTTCATTGCGAAGCGCGCGGTTCGCGATTCGGAGGCCGGATCATGCGCTGGAGCAGCGGGCCTCGCGGACTCAGACTCGGATTTCGTGCCGCTGCTCAACGAGCCTGAACTTGATCTTGTTGCTGGGCGACTGCGAGGGCAACGGATCCATGGGCAACCGCTTGAAGGGGCGGGCCAACTCGATCTTGAAGTGATGCGTCAGCATCAGCAGGTTGATCGCCATGTGCATGTGGGCCCAGCGGCGGCCGAGACAGGAGTGCGTGCCCATCCCGAAGGGCACGAAGCCCCCGCCCCGGTGCTCGTTTCGCGGGGGCGCGTAGCGGTCGATGTCGAACTTCCACGGATCGGGAAACGACGCTTTCGAGTAGTGCGTGGCCGTCTGGGCAATCAAGAGCTGCGACCCGACCGGCAATTCGTAACCCTCCACCACGCAGGTATTCATCACCGTGCGCATCGACATGGCCACGATCGGCGACATCCGCAGAGCCTCCATCAGCACTCGGCGGGTCACGTCGATCCGGTCCGGACTGAAGTCATCCTCGACGGGATCGCCATCGGCCCACAACGCATCCGCTTCGGCCGTGACTCGCTCGTACAACTCGGGATTCTTCAGCAACCAGTAAAGGGCAAAGCCAATCTGGTCGCCCATGTACATGGCGGTCATCAAGATCGCCCCCAGCGGCAGCGACAGGTCCGATTCGGGCAGAAATTGGGGATCGGACGCGTGCAGGGCCAGGTACGCGTCCACCACATCCTTATGCTTTCCGGCCCGCTGCCTGGCCGTATGCGTACTCTGCATACGGTCCACGATCCGTTGCGTGACCTTCGCCCGGCGGCGCATCGACGGGGTGTTGAGCATGAAACGCGGCATCGTCTTGACAATGCCCACATTGAGCACCCGCACCTTGTATTCGAGCGCGTCGACAATCTCGTCCTGGGTGTCAATGCTGGCCAGGAGCGGCGATGACTGTGCATTCAATAATGGCCGCAGCATCACCTGCACCGGCATGGTCGTGCCGACGTCCCAACTCGCCATGTGCGTGCGGGCCAAGTCAAAGACTTCGTCCAGACGCCTGGTCAAAGTCTTGAGAGAGTAGGCGGGCTGCAACGACTTGCGAAAGCGAAAGTGATCGGCACCGTCAGTCGAGTGCATTGAGCGCGACACGCCATACGCCTTGTCGACGCCCTCGAAGTACTCCTTCGACCGCAGGAACACCCGCCCCATGCGATGGGCCCAGTGATTCGTCTCCAACCCCGCCAGGACAATCAGATTCTGGCGGAACGGAAGCCGTAGCTCGAACACCGGACCGTACTTTTCGGCCAAAATGGCGAACCCCGCCGGCAGTCTCCCCTCTCGCAGCTCGCGGTTGAACACCAGGTCACGCAGGGACACGGGTGGAATTGGCTTTGTCAGCGAGGGCCGGCGAAGCGTGGGCGCGACGACGCTCTCGCTCACCGCTCCCGCAATCGCTCGCCCGATAACGTCCATCTGGCTGACAAACTTGATCCGCTCTTCCGCCTCCTCGTCGAGCTGAAACATCAGATGGAACACGTTACAGGCGTCGACGAGGCCAGTGATAATCACGTCACGCGGACCCGGAATCTCATCCGCAAAGATGATCCTGGTCAGCCGGGCCTTTACGAACTCGCCCGCCAGGGGGTCTTCTTCCAGCGGTGTGTCGCCACGCTGCTGCCGCTTGGTGAAAGTATAGAAATCGCCCGAATGGCGGTCGAGGATCTTTCGCCGAACGAGCCGGTCCAGCGCATGGGAAATCACCGCGTCTGACTGCGGAGCAAGCCGCTCAACCCAGTAGCGGACATCGTGTTGCTCCGTTTCGGTCGCGATCTCCCGCAAGATCGGGTCGAGCACCGGACGACCGGTCTCGGTCGAATCGACCAGAATCAGCGACTTCAGATCGGAGTCGATGCGACCGAGCAGCGACAGTTCACCCAGCGCTGCGCCGACCATGGCGCAGTGCAGATTCCAGCCGGGTACCTGACGAAAATAACCACTCTCTTCGTCCAGCAGCGCCAGCAGCAACTCTTCCGGCAGAGTCAGGGAGGACGCCTCCCGGGTCGTTCCAATTGCTGTGTCGTGAGTCACCAATCAACCTCCTCGTACTCATGAACCTGCGGAACGAAGGTAATTTGGAGACCGGAGCAACTTTCCGCAAGGGGAAGATCCGATTCAACGCCACCTACCGCATCCGGCGCGGCTACCACCAGATCCCCTTCGCGATCCTCGGTGACCCCTCGGGGCCGTGGCGCGTGCGGGAAGGCGTCGGCGCCGAGGAGGCGGAGGCCGCCCGCACGCCCTGACCATGGCTGGCCGACCCTTGACCCTAACGTAACGTCAGGGTTTACCTTCCCGACCATGGACAGCCAACCCACTCACGCGACACGCGCGGCCGGCGCGGCCCACGAGGGTCACACGCCCCCCGCCGGCGCCCTCGCCACGCCCGCCGCCGACCAGCTCCACACCGTCGGCCAGGTCGCGGCGCTCGCCCGCGTCACCGTGCGCACGCTGCACCACTACCACCAGGTCGGCCTGCTGACCCCGTCGCACCGGTCGGAGAGCGGCTACCGCCTCTACGACTACGACGACCTGGAACGGCTGCGGCAGATCCGGCTGCTGCGGG
>JAJDZN010000031.1 GCA_022824585.1 Bryobacterales bacterium
CGCCCCACCAGTTGATGCAGAGCTTGTCGGGGTGCTCCAGCTTCGCACCCATCGCCAGCCCGAGACCGTAGCCCAACTGCGTCGTCTTGCCCCAGCCGATATAGCTCAGCGGCTCGACGCTCTGCCAGAACGGAGTCAGCTGGTCCCGCGGGCTGCCCGCGTCGTGGGTGATGATCGTGTTGTTGATATCGACAGTCGCGCCGAGATCCCGGATCACCCTGTAGGGGTTGATCGGGGCATCGGGGCAGTCGAGCTTGGCGCTCCAGCGGGACCGCCACGCGGCATGCTGGGCGGCGATCTCGGCACTCAGCGCAGCGGCACGGCCCCGCGGCTGGGCAAGCCGTTCGCGGACCTCCTTCAACAACGCTGCCAGCGTGAGCCGCGAGTCGCCGACCAAGCCGAGGTCGATCGGCACGTCCTTGTGCAGGTCGGCTGTGTCGATGGTGGCTTGGATCACGCTTGCCTGGCCCAGGTACTTCGGCCATGGGACGCCGAAGCCAGTCTGGGTGAAGCTTGCTCCGATGCCGAAAATGACATCCGCCTTGGACAAGAAGGCGTCGAGCTCGGCGGAATAGGCCCTGCCCCCGGATTGGAGCGAAAGCGGATGCGTCTCGGGGAAGGCGCTCTTGCCCTCGATGCTGGTCGTAACCGGGGCCTCGAGCAGTTCGGCGAGCGCGCGCAGCTCGGGCCACGCTTTGCCGTAATGCACACCCTGACCCGCATAGATCACGGGCAGCTCGGCTTCGACGAGGATCTTCGCCGCCTCGCGCACGGCCGCCGGGTCTGGAGCGCTGAGCGTTCGGATCGACGGACGGTAGTTGAGTTCTCCGGGGAATTCCTCGTTGAACAGGTCCCACGGCACTTCGACCATGCACGGACCGGGCCGCCCGTTCTTGGCTTGGGTGAACGCGCGCCGGATGGCGTTCGGAACCTCTTGCGCGAGCGTGACCTGCTCGACCGACTTGGTGACGTTCTGGAAGTTCACCAGCGAGCTGAAGTTGGGCTGGACATTCGTCCGTGCCCGCGGGTAGCCTGCCGGGATCACGACCATCGGAACGGATTCGCTGTAGGCTTGGGCCACCCCGCCGAAGGAGTTCTCGACGCCCGGGCCGTGCTGCATCGCGAATACGCCCACCTTTCCGGCCGAGCTCAGCCGGCCCGCGGCGTCCGCCATGTGCAGGCCGGTGCGCTCTTGGCGCACGATCACGGTGCGGATGTCCTCTTCCGCACAGGCCTCTACGACGGGGTTGACCGGGTAGGCGATGAGGCGATCGACGCCTTCCTGCCCCAGCATCTTGGCGATGGCGCGCGATACCTTCACCTGACGCCCCTCCGCTGACGGCTAGATCCTGTGCGATGACAGCTGCGATCCATGCACTTGATTAGAGCACTTAGCATCGATGCTCTGCCTAGAGATCCCCGCAGTATGAAAGGCGGACTGCACCGCGTTCGAAGCCTTGGCAGCATGGCATGGGGCTTAGTCCTCACTGGCCGGAGCGACGGCTCGGCGGGCGGCGCTCGGCCTCCAACCTACTGCGCGATCGGCTATCATAGGGCATCGCCAGCCCGGCTAGGAGTTTGCAATGTCGCTTGACGCTACGCGCCGCTCGTTCTTCCAAGGCATGTTCGGCAGTGCCGCCGCTGTTGCCATGGCACAGCAGGCGTTGGCGCAGCAGGACAGCGCGAACGGCCTGCCCACCCGCCGTCTGGGCCGGACCGACGAGCAGGTCTCGATCCTGTGTCTCGGCGGCTGGCATATCGGCGCTGTAGAAGACAAGAACGAGGCCATCCGGATCATGGATGCCGCGATCGACGAGGGCATGACCTTCTTCGACAACGCGTGGGACTACCACGATGGCGGTTCCGAAGAGATCATGGGCCGTGCGCTGTCGCGCCAGGGCAAGCGCGACAAGGTCTTTCTCATGACCAAGAACTGCGAGCGCGATTACGAAGGTTCCATGCGCAACTTGGATGACAGCCTGCGACGGATGCGTACCGACCGGATCGACCTGTGGCAGTTTCACGAGATGGTCTACGACTCGGATCCCGACTGGGTCTTTGACAAGGGCGGCCTCAAGGCTGCGCTCGAGGCGCAGAAGGCCGGCAAGGTGCGCTACATCGGCTTCACCGGCCACAAGGACCCGAGCATCCACCTCAAGATGCTCAACAAGCCCTATGACTGGGCTACGGCGCAGATGCCCATCAACGTGATGGACGCGCACTACCGCAGCTTCCAGAAGGAGGTCGTGCCGGTGTGCCTGGCCCGAGATGTCGGTGTGATCGGAATGAAGAGCTTTGCCGGCGGTGACATCCCCGCCAACACGTCGGCCACCTACGAGGAGTGTCGGCGGTACGCCCTGAGCCTGCCGGTAGCCACCCTAGTGGTCGGGATTCGCTCCATGGACGAGCTCATGGCCGACATCAAGATCGGACGCGGCTTCAAGCCCATGGCCGATGACCAGAAGGCGGTCCTGCTGTCCAAGGTTGCCGATCAGGCCGGGGACGGACGCTACGAGCGGTTCAAGTCCACGCAGCGCTTCGACGGTCCCCACCATCGCAAGCAGCACGGGTTCGCAGTCTAGTCCTACCCCCCGGCGACCTCGCAGTGGCAGCGCTACCAGCGCATTCGTGTCAGGTGCCCACTGACGGTCGGAGCCCTCACGCGATGCCGTTCTCGTCGAGAGCCTTCTGGACCCGTGAGGCAGGTATCAGCGGTGTGCCTGGTGGTACGTCGAACGAGGGGAAACGAGATTCCTTCCCCGTTTCGCACATCCGTCGCGTATCGGATCGAAGCGCGTGGCGGGCCATCTCGGAAAGTACGGCACCGAGGCTCTTGCCCGTCGCCCTAGATTGGCGCAGTGCCTCCCCATAGATGTCGTCATCCAAGGTCACAGTCGTCCTCACGGGAACCACGATACAGTGGCGCAGGTGCATGGTCAATGGTTCTCGCATTCCCGCACCGCGGGATTGGTAGCGGGCGAAGACACGTGTTCTGCTCTCCCCTGTACGTCCCGCTCTCGTGGAACGACTCCCCGGCCAGCTGGCCTCTGGGCACTCTCTCCCGCGGGTACGAATCCTCGCCGTAAGCCGCCTCGTGGCGTCGGACCCGGACGTCTGCAAGCAGTAGCGACTCTCGCCGGCGTCTCGGGAGCCGCTTCGACCGGGTCCGCCACAGGTGCCCGGGAAGCGCCGCATGCCAAGCGGAAACTCGGAATCCCGCCCGTAGCAGGCGGCTCCTCGACAATCGGGCCCGGCCTCAGTACCATCAACGTCTTGATGCGACGCGTTCAAAGACTCGCCACCCTCTCCTGCGCCATCGCGTGTATGGCCGGCGTGCCGGAGGCTCGCGGCAAGCCCAACATCGTGATCATCATGGCCGACGACATGGGCTTCTCGGACATCGGCTGCTACGGCGGGGAGATCCGCACGCCAAACGTGGACCGCCTGGCGGAGAACGGACTCCGCTTCACGCAGTTCTACAACGCTGCACGCTGCTGCCCGACGCGCGCATCGCTCCTCACCGGGCTGTACGCGCACCAGACCGGGATCGGTCACATGACGAGCGAGAACGAGCTACTGCGCTTCGACCTCGGCTATCCGGGATACCGCGGGTACCTCAACAGAAGCTGCGTGACAATCGCCGAGGCACTGAAGCCGGCTGGCTACAAGACGCTGATGTCCGGCAAGTGGCACGTAGGCACGTTCGAGGGGATGTGGCCCGTGGACCGCGGCTTCGACGACTTCTACGGACTCATCCGGGGGGCCTCGAACTTCTTCCGGCCGGCTCCGCGGAAGCTGTTGGTCCGCAACCGGGAACGCGTGATCCCGGGCGAGGACTACTACACGACCGACGCATTCACCGAGCACTCCATACAGTTCGTTCGGGAGGCGGAGCGGAACGACGACCAGCCCTTCTTCCTGTACCTCTCCTACACGGCACCGCACTGGCCGCTGCACGCATGGCCGGAAGATGTCCAGAAGTACCGCGGCAAGTACATGATCGGCTGGGACAGGGTCCGCGAGGCCAGGCTCCAGCGCATGCGGTTGATGGGGATCATCGACGACGGCTGGAAGATGACTGTCCGGGATGCCGTGGCGTGGGAAACCCTCACTCGCGGCAAGAAGGACGAAATGGACCTGCGAATGGCGATCTACGCCGCCCAGGTTGATCGGATGGATCAGAACATCGGCAAGCTACTCGAGGCCTTGAAGGATTTCGGCGAGCTGGATGACACGCTGGTGTTCTTCCTGTCGGACAACGGCGGCTGCGCCGAGGGGGGCATGCTCGGCCGCGGCCCGCTCGAGATCCTGACCACCAAGGAAGGCTACAGCCAGTCCTACGGGCAGGCCTGGGCTAACGCCTCCAACACGCCCTTCCGCACGTACAAGCACTGGGTGCACGAAGGGGGCATCGCGTCGCCCCTAGTGGTGCACTGGCCCGCGGGGGTGTCCGCGAAGGGCGAATTGCGGGAAGAGCCAACGCACCTGATCGACCTGATGGCAACGGCCTTGGATGTGGCGAAGGCGGAGTACCCGACTGAATTCGCCGGGAACCGGATCGCGCCGCTCGAGGGCGTCTCCATGGTCCCTGCCTTCGCGGGTATGCCGCTCGACCGGGAGGCGCTGTACTGGGAGCACGAGGGCAATCGCGCAGTCCGACTCGGCAAGTGGAAGCTCGTCGCGGAGAACCGCGGACCTTGGGAACTCTACGACATGGACGCAGACCGGACCGAGACCGAGGACGTCATGGCGGCTCACCCGGAGACCGGTCGGCGGATGATCGAGATGTATACGGAGTGGGCCAAGGACAGGAACGTTCTGCCCGGACGTCCAAGCCGCAAGCCCGGGTACGAGCCGGTCCCGCTTCCTTACCCCGAAACCGCGGAATACGACGCGCCGGTCACGTCGCCCTGAGGGCGTGGCCGACCCATCAGGCTTCCGCCGCGAGGCCCTGCGCACGCGAATGCCGCGTCCGTGTGGGTCCACTCACTCGGCAGTGACCCAGATCGGCGAACTCCACGCGACTTGGCGATCTCGGTCCGACTGCCTGACCCGCACGTAGTAGAAGTCCGCTTCCTCGCCCGGCTTGCCCTTGTCCTGGTATTCGAAATCGGCTGTCTTGGTGCCCGGGGTCTGCCGGTAGACGCGCTGGTTGTTCTTCACGATCTCGATTTCCGCGAGCTTGTCGGTTCCCTCGACGTGCACGCGGAACGTGGGCGTGCCGGCGATTGCGACCTCTTCGCCCATCAGGTAGTCTCGACCACCCTCCGCAAGCCGGAAATCCACGATGATGTTGTCGGTCGCGCCGTATGTGTGCCTGGCCCGGATGGCGTCGACCAATCCGGTACGCGAGTTCTCCTCGGCCAGCAGCATCGAATACGACGTGTGCACGGCTAGGTGGTCGGAGCTGGCCTGCACTCCCAGCCGGTAGCCCTTGGCCCAAGCCACCGATACCATGCCGTCGGGGCGGTAGCCGCCGAACTGCTTCTTCTTCTCGTCAGTCGGGGCGGAGCGCCAGCAACCCTCGCATTCGTAGCTGTTGCGGTCGCTCTGGTAGATCTCGACGATCGGCTCGACCTCGGGGTCGTAGTCGGCCCAGTCGGTGCCCATGTCCGTGCCGGACGTGTGCGCCATGGCGATTCCCTTGTACTTGCGCAGGTATGCGAAGAAGCGCTCGGGTCCTTGGCGGGCATAGTTGGTCGGCAACGACCACTCGTAGTGCTGGTAATCGAGAATCGGAGCGCCCCGGTACGGGAAGACCACGTTGCGGTGACCGTTGGGATACTTGATCGAGCGCTCGTACGCGTACAGCGGAACGAATGCCGAGCCGACGCGGAAGATGTCGACGTACTTCTGGCTGCGGAACCAGTCGTATTCGTCCGCCACGCCGAAGTTGTGCTCGGTGATGGCGAGGAAATCCAGCGCGGCCGGATCGATCGCGTAGCGGTAAGTGTCCTCGGTCGATCCGTCGTTGTAGCCGTCCCAAGAGATCTCCGTGTGGCGGTGCATGTCGCCGCGGTAGATCTTGTAGCGCTTGCCGCCGACATCGTAGACATAGCTGCGGATGCGCGCCACGTCCTGCTCGTCGTTGGGATGCACGGGTTCGCTGGCGGCCATTTCGCGGCGCGGCCGGTTGGGCGGCTGCCTCGCTGCCTGTACGGGAGGCAGGGTCAGGCTTGTCAGGCGATGGGACCGCGCCACGCCCGGCAGGAATGGAAGCCGCGTGGCGAACACGTCGAGCATCACGTTGACGAAATCGCGGAAACTGCGTCGGTCAGTGGGATAGGCAGCGATCAGGCGGCCCCCTGAGTCTGCTTCGACTTCGAGGCGCATGTCCGTGCGCCCGGTGGAATATGGCAGCAGCATCATCCGGGACCATTTGTCGCCGTCGTAGTAGGAGGCGTAGATCTCCCACAGCGCATGGTGCGATGGCGTGCGCCAGTAGACGTTGTGCTGCATGGGGCGCCGGTGGCGGAAGAAGACCCAAACGCGGTTGGAGCCGTCAACGGCCACTTGCGGGTACTCGTAGAAGTTGTTCCCTGGCCCCGGATCTGGCAGCGAGGATTCCAGGCTTGTCACCGGTGCCAGAAGCTGGCCCCGGTCGTAGACCGCCATTCGGATGTTGCGGGAGCTGTACAGCCCGGTTGCGTTGGCTTGGATATCGAACGGGTAGCCCCAGTCCTTGCCCCAGTTGATGCCTGACTCGTGCCAAGCCATCCAGATCCGATCCTGCCGGTCGGCCGCCAGCGTGACGTATGCCTCGAAGCGCCCGGTCCGAGCCACCGGGCGCGGCGCGTCCCATTCGTCCCCGGCCTTGCGCGCAAGGTAGACGTCATATCCGGTGGACTCGCTGTACTGGTCCCAGGCCACGTAGACGGTGCCGTTGCTGTCGGTGGCGATCGATGGTTCCCAGCAATTTCCAGACGAGGAGGAGCTGACGCGCGAGGCAGCGCTCCAACCGCTGGATGGGTCGTAGCTGCGGTGGAAGATGCCAAAGCGGTCGCTGCGGGCACCCTGCCAGATGAGATGGATCGTGCCGTCCGGGTCCCGCACCGCTTGGTGGTGGATATCTGGCTGGGCGGCGGTCGTCAAGCGCTCGATCGAGCCCCAACCCTCGCCGTCGAAAGCCCGGGCGTAGAGATCCCAGTTGCCTTCGACCTGCTCGGACCACACGATCCAGATCTTGCCTTCGGCGTCCTCCGCTACCGCGGTGCGATAGACATCCCCGTTCGCAGGGCTGACAGCGTGCGGCCCGCCGGCAGACCCGGTCTGGCCGGGCAGGATCCTGTCAGCGAACACCCGGTCCGCGCCGTTTGCAAATCCGCTGTAGGCGACCCACACCGAGTCATCCGAAGTGACCTCAAGCGATGCGAAATCGTTGTCCGTCAAGCGCTGGTCCGCTGGGCCCCGGTCACCGCGGCCGAGCAAGATCCCGATGGGCATCCGCGATACGGATGCTCTCCCGTCCAAGAAGCTTACCGGGCTAGAAGTCGGCAGGTCTCCGACTCTCACGCTGAAGTCGCCCTGCTCTGTGCTGAATTCCACCTCGGTGGCAGACGAGCCGCGCAGGTACACGTAAAACCTAGGCGTGAGATATGTATCCGCCGGCAGGTCCACGAGGATGTCCTCGTCGTGATTCCGGCGGTCGAACGGAAACGCCGGCCGCGTCGCCAGCTCCCATCTCCGCGGCGGGTGGATCACGTCGCCGAGCCCCATCTCGTAACCGATCAATTCGACCAACTCCCCGTTGCTTACCTGCAGGTCGCCGTCCCAGCCGGTCTCCGATTTGTCGCCGATGCCAAAGGTCACCAAGAGCGCATGGTCGGCGTCGACCGGCGGATTGCGGAGGGTCGTCTGCGTAGAAGATTGAGCCCACAGGGCGGTGGCGAGCGCCAGAGAAATGGCGAAGATGTGGGCGAAACGAGCGGTCATGGCGGGCTCCGTGGAGTGTTACGAGAATACCAAGCGCGTGTTCGGCGGGGAACCCGGCTGCCGCCTCCAGCGCCGGGTGCGCCGATGGCCCGGCAAGGCGAAGGCTTTCAGCCGGGTTCGGGGTCCGAACTTACTGGTCCGCCTTCTCCATTGCCCGCGCCCCGCCGAGGACTAGCTCTACGGCCATGTTGCCCTCGTGGCAGGCGTATTCATACATCACGTACCCGGGGTCGTTGGTCAGCGGCATGGCGATCTTCCACGGCGCTGTGTAGATCTCTGGATCCTCGATGGTGACCTCGTATTGGATCGTGTCCTCGCTCACCCGCGTGAATCGTTCGACGACCTTGAGCTTTTCCGACTGCGGGATACCCTTGATCCGCCGCGACGCGGAATTGGACGCGATCCAGCCCTTGTCGGTATAGTTGCTGACCTCGACGACGAGAGTGTCGCCCTCCCAGCGGCCCCGCGAATCCCCCATCCAGAGACGGATCTCGTCGCCCACGTGGGCCTTGCCGTCCAGCGGGATAATCCGGGCGTCGTGGATCATCTCGTATAGGATCGCTACGTGGTCTGGAGTCTGCAGGATCCGGTAAGCGTTGTTGTAGCCGGCAGGAAACATCGAGCCGGGCACGCCACGTGAGATGCAGCGGTCCCAGACGCTCATATGCACGTAGGAGTCGCCTTGGTGGGCGCGGTTGTAGTCTCGTCTGGCTTCCGCGGATGGGCGCGTGGGCACGCGGCCGTTGGGAGGATCCACCACCAGCGAAGTCTGGCGGCTCGAGAGGAACTTGTCACCCGAATCCAGCCAGACTTGGTTGTAGCCACCCACGCTGCCCGGCGGGGAAGTTCCGTCCGAGGCGGCTCGCCGCTTGGCGACACTGTCCTCGATCGACGTGGCTTCCTCGTCACTGAGGACGGTCTTGTCTGCTTGGTCGGCGGGGCGCTCGAACGGAGTGATGGTCTCGTTCGTCCACATCCCCTGAAGGTCGGGATGGCCCCAGGGCGTTCGTGGAAGGGTCCAGCCGCTGTCCTCCGCCGAGGCAAGCGGTGCAAGCAGGCAAATTCCCGCGATGAGAGCCGGCAGGGCGAATGCTCGATTGATCATTTTGAGTCTCCTTCCGATGCGTTTGGTCTCAGCCGCTAGCTGCCACACGAGCCAAGGCTTCGAAGTCTCTGGTTCTTCGACCGCATTGTCGGGTTACCGCCGGTCGTCGTACGGTGCGCCTGTGCCTGACGATCCCGCAAACAACCGCGTCCCGTCCGGCAGCGTAACGTCGCGGCCGTTCGCCTTGTTCGTTCCGTCAATCGCGCGGTAGCCCTCCACCAGCACCTCCACTCCGGGCTTCACCGAATCCTTGCGCCAGCCCCTGCGCACCAATGCTCCGGGCGGGCCGGCCTCGATCATCCAATTCTCGGTCGCGCCTTCGTCCGTCGCCACCTCGATGTGCATCCAGGCGTGAGGGTTGATCCACTCCATCTTGGTGATTTTGCCGCGCAGGCGGACGGGCTGTTCGGCGTCGAACTCCGAGGAGAAGGCGTGATGCGCCGCGAGCGGGCCGATTGCCAGCAACGCGGCCAGCCCGATTCCGGCCAGAGCAACGGCTGTCTTGCGTGTCATTCCTTGTCTCCCCGTCATTCGCCGGATTCCGCCGCCCGCTTGTCGCGGGCGCGCGCCCCGCTGAGGGCGTTGAACATGCCGTAATTGCCCTCGTGGCAGGCGTACTCCACCAGTTCGTACTGCGCGTCGTCTAGGTCGAACGCGAACGTCGCCGTCCACGGCTGCACCCAGACGGTCGGGTCGTCGATGGTGAATTCGTAGCGCAACTTGGTCGGGCCGATGCGCGTGAACCTTTCCGTCAGGCGGGCCGCCGCGGTCGCGCCGCGATACCCGCCGCGACCATTGAGACGGCCGGTCTCCACCACGAGCGTGTCGCCCTCCCAGCGGCCCTGAGGATCGCCCAGCCAAGAAGTGAGCTTTTTGCCCACGGGCTTGCGCGGCTTCGTCGGGATCGCGCGCGTTTCGTGAATCATCTCCTTTTGGATGGCCACGAATCCCGGCCCTTGCACGATCTGCAGGCCGTTGTTGTAGATCCCCGGCATCATCAGGCCGGGCAGGCCGCGCGTGATGCAGCGGTGATACATGCTCAGGTCTTCGGGGCCATCGGGCGTCTTGGCCGCGTTCCTTGCCCGCTCGGCCTGGGCCTCAGCGGCCCTGCGCTTGCCGTCGGCAGTCAGGGCTGGCAACCTGCCGTCCGGCGGGTCCACGATCATCGCCACTTGCGTGGACGGCGTCATCTTGTCGTATCCCAGGGTGGTGTCGCGCCACTCGCGCTCGTACCCCCAGATGCTGCCCAGCGTGCCCCGCTCGCGGCGCGCGGCCGCCTGCTCGGGCGTCAGCGCCTCGACATCCTCCAGATCCTGCGGCCGCTCCAGCGGAATGCCGTGAGCGGAATTCCCCGTCCACACGCCCTGCATGTCGGGCTCGCCCCATGGCGTGCGCGGCACCGCGTAGGGTTCGGCCGCCTCCTGTGCCGCCGCTGCTTCGAACTGGCTTGCGATACCGGCATAGCCGGACTCCACGACGGCGACTCTCACGTTGTCCGGGCCGCGCACGAATGCCCGCTTGGCCGGGCTGCGGGCGTTGTCAGGTGTCTCCGGCTCGGACTCGAAATCCGCTCCGCTGCGGCGCATCTCCGGTCCGGCGCGACCGAGGTCGGGCACGTCGAACGCGATGTGGGCCACGGCGCGGGAACGCGTCGGGGCAGGCTTGCCGTCGGGGTGCTGGGCAGCGAACAGCCACACGTCGCCGAAGCGTAGCGCGTCCTCGCGGCCCTTGAATTTGGCCGGCCTGCCACCCAGCGCCTTGCGGTACCAGTCCAGTGTCTCGGCCGGATCGGTTGCGCTCAAATGCACTTGGTGGAAACCCTCGTTTTGCGGGTCTTGCAACACTTCGATGCGCGTGCCCCAAGGGTCGAACACGAACCCGTGCAGGAACATGCCCGGAAGCTCGCGCAGCGTCGCCCCGTCGTCGAAGCGCTGCAGTCGCACGCCCGAACCTCTCACCCCCACCGCTTCCAGCTCGGCCATCTTGGACACGACGTCGGCGTAGGAAAACCCAATGTGATTTATGCCTGTCCCTTGCGAGCTGCCCATCGTGGGCTGGACGGCGAAGATCAGCTGCACGCCGTCGCAGTCGGCGGTGTCTGGCTGGCTGGCCACAGCCGTGCAGTCAAAGTGCCTGCTATACCAGCGCACGGCTTCCGAAGGGCTGGCAGCGGTGATTTGGATGTGATGCAATTCCGCCGCGAACGTCGCCGGTGCCGAGACGGCTCCGGCCAAGGCGGCGAAAGCGATTGCGCGCAGGCAGGTCATGGTGAAAGAACCTCGTCAGTCCTCAACGGGTGGGCTCCCTGCGGAGGTGGCCGTACATCAGATCCTCGGCATACTCGACGCACTTGAACTCCAGCACGCGGGCATCCTCTTCCAAGCGCCGGTAGAGCGGGAGACGAATCGTCCAAGGGCGAGAGAAGACCTCGGGGTCGGTCAGAGTGGCCTCGTACATGATGGCGTGCCGGCCGAGCGGCGTGTAGCGTTCCTCCACTCGCAATGAGGAACTGGAGAAGTTGCCCGCGCGGTCAAGCCATGCCTGGCCGTTGAAGCCTTCCGCTTCCACGACCAGCGTGTCGCCTTCCCAGCGCCCGTGCGAACGCCCCATCCAGCTGTCCAGCGGCGGCGGCTCTGGCGTCTCTTTGTCCATGTGGATGGTGCGATTGGCCTCGGCGAAGCCGTACAGGACCATGATCTTGCGGTCGCCTTGAATGATCTGCAATGGGTAGGGCAGGTACGTCGCCCGCGGCACGCCCGGCAGGAAGCACTTCGCTTCCGGATCTTCGGTCATGCGGTTCTCGAAGTTGTTCTGCCGTTGCGGCAGAGCGCTTTCCAAGTACGGGATCTCGCCGCCGACTACCACGCCCTGGCCAGGCGGAACCGCCCCGATCGCTCCGAGATCCGGATGCCCGGGACGGGACGGATGGTCCTCCAGGTTCCAGTGGGCCGTGCCGATGGCCTGCCACACGCCGTTCAGGTCCGGATGCCCGTCGTAGGCCCTTGGAACGGCATCGTCCTGGGCTGCCACCGGCAGGCAAACGGAGAGCGCCGCCGCCGCCACGATGGCAAGGCAGGTCCCGACACCCCGGCTGCGACAATCCATGACGGTTCAATTCTACAGATTCCTGCAAGATTCAGTCAGCCGCGGCCGCTGGATCATGCGGGATTTGCCGCAGGGCACGCGCCAGGGCAGGGGGTGATTGGCGGATCTGTCACTTCAGCTTGAGAAGGGATCAATCGACAGGTGCAATCCAGCCACGGGTGTGGCCGCCGGAAGCATGAGCTGCTTGGAAGAGGACGCCGCGGTCGGCTCAACCAGGCGGGATCACGAAGCGAAGCGTCGCTTGCGCGCCACGTCTAGAGCCACGGCCAAGATGATGACTGCTCCGATGATCACCTGTTGCCAGTACGGATTGATCCCCAGCAAGTCGCTGCCATTGGAAAGCAGGCCCATGATGAAGGCTCCGATCAATGTTCCGATCACCGTGCCCTCGCCCCCGGTCAGGCTGCCGCCGCCGATCACCACTGCCGCAATCACTTGCAGCTCGTATGTGACGCCCGCCGTCGGCTGGCCGGTCATCAGGCGGGACGTCTCGATCATCCCGGCCAAGCCGGTCAGCAATCCGCAGATCGCGTAAATCGCCACCTTGAAGCGCCCCACGGGAATCCCGGCATAGATCGCCGCCGCTTCGTTGCTGCCAATCGCGTAGGTATAGCGCCCGAGTTTGGTCGAGTGCAGGACGAAGTGCGCCACGAACACGCAGGCGACCAGGACTACCAGCACGAACGGCGCCGGGCCGATCGTGCCCTCGCCAAGAAAGCCGTGCTCCTTCGGCAGCCCTACCACCGGCAATCCGCCGGAAATCACCAACGTGAGACCGCGCACGATTCCCAAAGTGCCCAGGGTCACGATGAACGGCGGGATGCGCAGGCGCGCGATCATCAATCCATTCACACAGCCCCAAAGCGTGCCGGCCAGGACTCCAGCGACCATCCCGAGCATGACTGAGTCGGTCGAGACCATCGTCATCGTCCCGACCACGCCCGAAAACGCGAGGATCGACCCTACCGACAGATCAATGCCGCCGGAAACGATAACCAGGGTCATGCCCAGCGCCATGATGTTGATCACGGCGGTCTGGCGAATCACGCTGGAGATGTTCGTCGTCGTCAGGAAGTACGGCGAGACGATCGACAAGATCACGAACAGCGCGGCCAAGCTGATGAACGGCAGGAATCGCTGGACGACTGAATTCTCTCTCGGCATCGCTACTCGCTCTCGCTACTGTGTGACCGCGTGATGCATGATTTCCTGCTGCGTCGTCTCGCGCGGCAGTTCCGCCACTAGCTCGCCCCCTCGCATGACCAAGATCCGGTCGGCGACCTGCAGCAGTTCCGGCAGCTCCGAACTGACCATCAAGATCGCCTTGCCCTGTTTTGCCAGCTCGTCCATCAAGGCGAATACCTCGGCCTTCGCGCCCACGTCGATGCCGCGGGTCGGCTCGTCGAACAACACGATGTCCGTATCTCGGAACATCCACTTTGCGATCACGATCTTCTGCTGGTTTCCGCCGCTCAACTCCGTGGCCTTCTGCTCCACGGAGTCGGCCTGCATCTGGAGCCTTTCGCGCAAGCGCTCGGCAACGTTCCTCTCCTTGGAGACCTGTACTACCTCGGCCGTGCACAGTGCGTCCAAGTTCGCTAGCGTGATGTTGGTGCGAATCGAGAGGTCGATGGCCAGGCCCGTGCGCTGGCGATCTTCTGTCACAAGCGCGATCCCCGCCGCTACGGCATCGTTCGGGGACTGGACATCCACTGGCTGACCGTTGACGATGATGGCGCCGGATTCCGCGGGCGTGATGCCGAAGATCGTTTCGCACATCTCGGTTCGGCCTGCCCCGATCAGCCCGGCAACGCCGACGATCTCGCCGGCCCGCAACTCGAACTGTGCACCCGGCAGGCTCACCTTCAATCGCGTCTCGCCCGGAGATACCTTGCCGCGTTGCATGGACGCGGAGATGTCGCGCCCAACCATGTGGTGCACGATTTCGGCCGTGGTGATTTCGGCGGCAGGGCCGCTATGGATCGTCCTGCCATCACGCAGGATCGTCACGCGGTCAGCGATTTCCTCGAGTTCGACTAGGCGGTGCGTGATGTAAATGATCCCGATGCCCTTCTCGCGCAGGGCGTGTACCGTCCGAAAGACCTCGGAAGCCTCCGCATCTGAGAGCGACGAAGTCGGCTCGTCAAATATCAGAAGAGATGACTTGCCGTGCAGGGCGCGGCAGATCTCGACGATTTGCTTTTGGGCGGGGCTCAGCGTCTCGACTTTCCAGTCTCCTTTGACGGGGAAGTGATGGGCTTGGAGGATCTCGTCCGCGGCCTCGATCATGCCGCGCCGGTCCAAGCGAATGCCGCTCATGCGCTCGCGGCCGAGGAAGATGTTCTGAGCGACCGTCAAGTGGGGCGCCAGCAGCGACTCTTGGTGGACCATGTGGATGCCCACACGATGCGCCGCGGAGGGCTCGGCGAAATCGACGCTTTCCCCCTTCCAGCGCATGTCGCCGCCATCGCGGCGCTGCATGCCGGCCACGATCTTCATCAAGGTCGACTTGCCCGCCCCGTTCTCTCCGACTAGGGCATGCACCTGGCCGGAATCGACGCGCAGCGTGCCGTCGCGTAGCGCATGCACCCCGCCGAAGCTCTTGCGGATCGACGAAAGCTCCAGAAGCATGACACTGCCGGAGCCAGCTGCCGGCAAAAAACCAAGCGTAGCACAGCAAGTCGCGACCGTTGTCTCGGCTCAGTTGTGCCATTCGCAGGACCCATTGCGGCTGTATGCTGCCCGGCAGAACCGGTCAGACTGGCCGGGGGCCCGCCATGCCCGACACGGCCGTCAGTTCTTGAAGCGGACGCCTGTGCTGTGTGTGCCGATTGGCATTTCGTCCCACGTCCGGCCGTCCAACACCCGTCCAGTGCGCTTCTTGAACACGCCGCCCCATTGCTTGAAGAAGAACGGCACTTGCTGGCAGAGGCATCTGTCGCGAATTTCCCGCACCCAGTCAGCCTCCATGGGCCGGGCACCCGGGCCAGACTCGCCGCCGGCGATCACCCAGTCCATGTCAGTCAGATCCAGGGAGGAGAGCGGGCCGAGCAGCGGTTCAAGCGACAGGAACTTCGTCGCGGCCCCTGTTGCCCGCAGGCGCTCGACTCGCCCTAGCCATGCAGCGCTCTCGACGCTGACTCCCAGCCAGATGTTGGGCGACCAATCGAGAGAGCCACTCATCGCGACGGCCCGGTGGGGCCGCTTGGTCAGAACTTGGAAGGTGTGCCTAGAGGCGCGGTTCATTACCGCGAAGACAGACTGTATGAAATCTGTCGGAACCGCATCGTGAAACAGGTCCGACATCGAGTTGACGAAGACGAGGCGCGGCTTGGACCACTTGAGAGGCTCATCGAGTGTCGTTGGGTGGATAGCGACTTCGAAGCCATTCTGATACTTCGCAGCGCCCATCGCCTGCAGCCGCTTCGCCATCCGTTCGGCGTAGCAGTGCTTGCAGCCCGGACTGATCTTTGAGCACCCCGTGACGGGATTCCAAGTGGTCTCGGTCCATTCGATCTGCGACGCGGACGACATGATCAGATGTGTTCCAAGATGTGTTTCGCAATCGGCTTTGCTGGACCGATGCCGTTCGGGTTCCCAACGCAGGATGTTAGCTCGAAGAGCGGTGAGTTGTTCGCCGCTAGGATCGTGCGGTTCGTTCGGATCCGCTGGCCTTTTCTGCTAGTTTCCGCTGGCGAACTTGACTGTTTCCTGCATGCCAGCGGTGGCTAGAAGAAGAACCGTGCGCCGAGCTGAAGCTGGAACGGGCTCACGCCCGGTATCTGGCGGTTGCTGCGGTTGTAGGCGCCGTCCTCGTCCTGCAGGCGCATGAAGTTGGGCTGGGGGCCGACCGCCTCGCCCGTCCGGAGGTCCAAGCCCGGCCCGAATGTCGTGTTGAATCCCGCGAGCTCGACATTGGGCAGATTGAACGCATTGAAGAGCTCTGCCGAGAGCTGGACGAACGCCCGCTCGGTGAGGGAGATGCTCTTCATCACCCGCATGTCAAAGTTTCGCAAGCCACGATTGCGGAAGCTGTTGCGGCCCAGGAACACGCCGGGGGCGCTCATGCCACGATCGCCCCGGCTGGAACGGTCGCCGTTCAAGTCCCTGCCTGCGACGGGGTTGATGGGCGGTCCCGACGTGATGCGGGCGATCCCGGACCACGAAATCCCGAGCGGCAGCCTCAGCACTGCGTTGGACGTGAACTGGTGCCGAATGTCCTGATTGGCCGGCCCGTAATCGCTGCCGAGCGCGAACGGGTCGTTATAGCCGAAGCCGGTCGCGCTGCGCTCGTTGTCGTCGTCGGAAAACGTTCGGGACCACGTATAGAAGCCTTCCCACTGCAGGGCGCTTCCCGGCCGGTACTTCGCCGACATCGTCACGCCCCGGTAGAGCGACCGGGCGGACGATTCGCGGACGGTGACCGATCCGAGCGAGGAGATCGGACGGGCGCGCCCGTTGATGAACGGGATCATCGCGGGGTCTCCGGCCCGCACCTCGGGGAGCGGCAGGTTGAAGTCCTTGTTCCGTTGCAGGTGGGCGGTGTTGACGTTCTGGAAGACCGCGCCGACGACGAAGTCCGGAGTGACTTCGTGGTCGATTCCAGCGGTGAACGAGACCGACCGGGGATTCCTGTAGTCGTCTGCGAACGTGATCGGCTGGGCGCCGGCGAATGGATCCGTTCCGCCGCCCGCAACTTGCTGCACTTGCTCCACCGTGAAGACAGGCATTGCGCCTAGCGGAGTCTGGTTGAGGTCAATGCCAGCCGCGCGGAACTGCTGGTAGATCGTGCTTTCGGTAGTCGGAAGCGCAAGCGAAAGGTTGCCGGGCGTCGCGCGGAAGTTGTTGACCGGATCTGACAGCAGCAGCAGAGGAGTCGCCCCATAGTAGATGCCGAAGCTGCCCCGCAAGACGGTCCGGTCCGACTTGGAGAAAGGACGGTAGGCAAATCCGAAGCGCGGCATGATCTGGTCCATGGCGTCAGGGATCACGGCAGGATCCGTGCGCCCGAACGGTAGATCTGCGTCTCGCACGCGCGCGACCAAGTCGCTATTGGTGGCTTGCGGGTCGGGGTTGTTCTGCGCTTCCCATCGGAGGCCGTAATTGAGCGTGATCCGCGGAGAGATGCGCCAGCTGTCGAGAGCGAAGAGCGCGAGCTGGCTCTGCTGCATGGCGGTGTATAGGTTGCCGACCTGGCGCAAGTAGAGACCGGCGCAGTCGAACCGATTCGCGACTTGGCCCCCGGCAGACAGGCAATCCAGGTGCTGGTCGGCGTCGGAGCCGAAGAGGATGAACCGGCCGAACTGGTGGAAGCCGAAGTCCTGGCTGGCCGTCAGCCGGCTGTAATCCACGCCCAGCTTGACAGTGTGGGATCCGCTCGTCAGCGAGACCGCATCGTTGATCTGGACCCTGGTGTCCTGCTGGGTCGTGGGAAGGAAGCTGCGGGCCCCGAAGCGTCCGATCGTGGACTGGATCAGCGGGACCGAGGCGTTGTTGAGGCGAGGACGCTCCTCGCCGCTCGCCGTGATCCTCAGCTCGTTGGTCCAAGCCGGTGTCCAGAGGCTTGTGAGCTGCCCGGTGAAGTAGTGGATCCGGTCCTTCTCAGTTCCGTTGTTGCTCAAGGCCCGGTTCGTGCGCGACTGCCGGGGATTGCCGGTCGTCGATGTATTGAGCGCGGTGGCGCCGGACGTGTTGTACCGGAACGTCAAGGTCTGCGTGCCGCGGAGATGCAAGTCCGTTTTCGGCGTGAACGCCCAGGCGTCGTTCGTGGACTCGAAGGGCTCCTCCAAGCTCGCGTAGAGATCGAACGCCTCTGGCCCCGCCTCCCGGGATGCCCCCGCAAGACGCGGGAACTCCACTTGCCTGGGGGTGTCGGCAGACTGGCGCTCTAAAGCTACGAAGAAGAACGCCTGATTCCGGACGAGCGGGCCTCCCACGGAGCCGCCCGACTGTCGGAGGGTCTCGAGCACCTTCGCGCCGAACGGGTCCTCGGCCCCCATGCTGCGGCCGCGGACCTGGTGGAAAGCGTCGCCCCGCAGCTTGTTTGTCCCGCCCTTGGTGATCACGTTCAGGATGCCGCCGGACGAACGCCCGTACTCGGCGGTGTAGCCCGCGGAGACGGCTTGGAACTCTCGAATCGCGCTCTGAGGCACGGTGATCACGTAGTTGGACCGCTCTCCGCCCCGGATTCCTCCGAAGAACGGTTGGTTGTAGTCGGTTCCGTCGACCATTACGTTCGAATTGATGCCGCGCTGGCCGACGAACGACAGCTGGCCGCGCTGGCGGTCCACCTGTACCGTCGGCGTGAGCAGCGCGAAGTCTTGGAAGCGGCGGCCGTTAATGGGCAGGTCCCGAATCGCAGTGCCGTTGACGATGTTGTCCGAGGTCGATTGGGACGGGTCGATCAATGACGCCGCCACGTCAATTTCCGTCCTTGTCTCCTCGATTCGCAGCGTGATGTCCGCCCGCACGGTGGTTCCCACGCTGACCAAGATGCCTTCGATCGAGGAGCGCGCGAACCCATCGGTTTCGGCGCGAATCGTGTACGAGCCTGGATCGACGCTGGAAGACTGGTATTGGCCGGCCCTGTTGGAGCGCAGTGCGCGCACCACTCCCGTGGTGCTGTTGACGAGCGTGACCTGCGCCTCCGCGACCGAGGCGCCAGCCGGATCGAGGACAACACCGATGATCCGGCCCTTGTGAGCGTTAGTCTGGGCGGAGAGCGAGCCGATGCAGATCACCAGCAACAGCACGGGGCGAACGGGAATCATGAACGCACTTGTCCGGCTCGCGACGCCGGCGTGGGCTGGCCAACAGGGGAGCCGGCCCGGAGCGGTTTCCGCCGAGCGAATTCCTAGTGTCCCATCAGAAACGACTCCAGAGCAACGAGCCGCCTGCGCGCATCACGCGGGTCGCGGCGAGGGACGGCCCCCCGCCGCTCGCCATGTAATCCTCCTTTCCGTGCCGGATGGTGGAACCCCGAGAAGGAACCGGTAGGCGGCAATTGTCTGGCGGTCTGCGTGTGCCGGAATCCGTCGGCACCGCTATACTCAGCCATGGCCGAATACGACTCGATCGCCTCGGGATACAGCGACTCCAAACAGCTGCCCTTCCGGGACCACGTCGAACGGCACACGCTCTTCCGGACGCTCGGCGACATTCGGGGCGCCCGCGTGCTGGACCTTGCGTGCGGAGATGGCTTCTACACCCGGCTGCTCAAGCAAGCGGGCGCTTCGTCCGTAACCGGAGTGGATGTCTCGGCCGAGATGATCCGCTTGGCGGAGGAGAGCGAGCGCCGGCGCCCGCTCGGATGCACGTATGTCCGAGCCGACGCTGCCGATTTCAGGCCTTCCGAGCCGGTCGACATTCTGGTGGCCGCGTACCTGCTCAACTACGCAAGGACCGCGGAAGAACTCGTCGGCCTCTGCCGCGTGTGCCGCGACTCGCTGCGCCCCGACGGACGGTTCGTGGGCCTGAACGACAATCCGTGCGTTCCTCCCGACGGATCGGTAAGCCACCTCAAGTACGGGTTTGACCGACGGTGCGATCGCTTCCCGCCTCGGGAGGGTGACCCGATCCGCTACATGTTCCCGGCGGCGGATGGGAGTTCCATCGAATTCGCGAACTACTACCATTCCCCGGCAACCTACCAAGCTGCGTTCCGCGACGCTGGATTCCGGGACTTTCGCTGGGCACCCGTTTCGCTCGACCCTGCACAGGCAGGAGATTCCTTCTGGGACGATTTCATGCGGAGCCCGCCGATCATCGCGTTCTCGGCCGCGACTTCGGCCGGATGATCCGTCAGAGGCTGGGACTGGCCTGCGCGTCTAGACGCCTGCCAAGTAGCCCGTCTCGAGCTTGTCGCGGATTGCGTGCGCCCGAGCCGGCTCTGAAACTAGACCGCTAGAACGTGAACCGGAGAACGAGATGGATCTCCCTCGCGTGACTGTCGTAGACCTGATCCGGTCGATCGAACAGCCGGTGGCCGGGGATCAGATTGTTGCGCGTGTCTCGAGACGCCACGGCTCGCGTGCTGTTCAACGAGCCGGGCGTGTACTGCGGATGGTTGAGCGCGTTGTAGAAGGCGGCCCGGAACTCGATGGCCTTGGACTCGCCCACCGAGAATCGCTTGCTGACGCTCACGTCGAAGTTGTTGATCCCTCGTAGGGGCAGCGTGTTGCGCCCGCCATCGGGATGCACGCCGGGCCCGGCCTTGACGTAGCGAGCGTTCGGGTTGTCCGCGAGGTATCCGACTACGTCGCCGTCACTGTTCATGAGCGCCGTCACGTCGCTTCCGGTGCGGTCTGCGCCGCGCGGATTCACCACGACCCTGTCGGTGGCGCCGTCTAGGTTCCGGTTGGAGTCGAGCCCGCTTTGGACCGTGGCGTACTGGGGCGACTCGGCCGTGTACATGCCGGAAAGCACCCAATTGCCCAGCAGGTTCTTCCGGAACCATCGCGTGGAATTTCCGAACCACGGCACCTCGTAGACCCAGGCCACGGTGAAACGGTGCGTGCGGTCCAGGAACGAGCGCGCTCGCTCGGCGCGCATGTCTTGGAAGTCCTGCGGCCGTCGCGGGGAAAGCAGCGTGGAGAACAGGTCGGCGGTGCTGTCGTCGATGTTCTTGCTCCAGGTGTAGGCGCCGACAAACTGCAGGCCGTTGGAGAACCTTCGCTTCGCCTCCAGCGCGAGGCCGTGATACACCGAGTTGCCGCGGTTCGGGAACGAGAAGATGAACGGGCTGAAGCCCGCCTCGGAAAACACCGGCAGGGAGATCGGTTCCGCATCGATGTCTGCGAGGGTCAAGCCGAGCGTGTCCAGCTCCGACTGGCCCGGCCGCTCGTAGAACGTGGGCAGCGAACGCCGGGGAGTCGCCCTGGCTACGAGCGGGAGGATGCTTTGCGTGAACAGGCGGACTCCGCGAGTGCCGAGATAGCGGGCCGAAACGGTGTAGTCGCGCGCCAATACCTGCTCGATTCCGAAGTTCCACTGCATGGAATAGGGAAGATGCTGGTGCTGTATATAGGTGGAAGTCAGCGAGCGAGCCGCTGCTTCGTCAAGTTCGTCCGGTCTCTGATCGGGCCGGATGCCGCCGTTCGCAAGGTAATTCGGCGTATCGACGGTAGGGTCGCCCCGGAACGTGTTCTCCACTTGGGGCGGCTTGGATAGCTGCCCGAGGTTGGTGAAATACGAGTCGTAGGCGATCCCGAACCCGGCCCGGATGACGGTATTGCCCTCCGAGCCGGGGGAGTAGGCCAGTCCCGCTCTGGGCGCAAAGTTAAGCCTCTGCGCTCTCGGCTCGCCGAAGGTCAACACTCCCGGCACGCTCGACAGGGCGTTGAGGCGTTGCAGCTTGTCCCCGTACGGCACGCCCTTGTACTCGTGTCGCAAGCCGAGCGTGAGCGTGAGGTTCCGCAGGATCTTGGTCTCGCTGCTCACATACCAGTACAGCTCGGTGTTGTTGCCGTGGTAGATGCCGCCTCCCGTGTTGCGTTCCGCTTGGATGTCAGGGCTCAAGTCGAGCAGGAAACGCTCCAGAGTGGAATAGTTGTAATCGCCGCGCTGGCGTTGCACGAACAGGTCCGAGGAGATGTTCCGCCTGGCATCGACACCGAATCTCAGGGTGTGGCGCCCTTCGATGAAGGTGGTGTTGTTCACGAGCTGGTAGGTATTCTGCGCCCCTCTCTGGGGCGCGACCTCGTACGGGCCGATCTGGATATCGAGATCCTGCTCGATCGTGATGTTCGGGAAGGAATCCAGCCCCGGAAACTCGAAATCCCCCGCGGGAATGCTGGAGGAAGAGCGGCTGAATCCGAGCCGCGTCTCGTTGAACCACCGCGGCGAAAAGGCTCGGAAGTACGAGAGTGTTGCCAGCTGCCGGCTGGCCGTGCTCTTGCTTATGAACGTTGGCAGATCCGGGGCAGTTCCGGGGTCGAGGGCGTCGCTCGCGTTGCGGATCGTGCGAAACCGCAACTGGTCGCCCCCCTTGCGGTTGTAGTCGACGCTAGCCAGCCAGGTGTGGTTGTTTTGGTACGTTGGCACGTTGATCGGCAGCACGCCGATCGGGACTTCTTCGCCCAGCACCGTTGCGGTGCCGGTGGCGGCGGGAGCCGGCGGGACGTATTGCTTCAACACATCGCGGTTCGTGCTTGACAGGCCCTGGATGCGATCCAAGATTGCGTAACCCTCGGCTGTCGGCGAGGAGAACGGCCGTCCCGGAGTCGAGGCTTGGCCGACCGGATTCCGCTGGTATGTCCCGAAGTAAAAGAGCCTGTTCCTGATGACAGGCCCACCGATGGTGGCCCCGAAGCGGTTGTCGTCGAGGCGCGGCTTCTCCGTGATGCCCCGCCGCTTGTTGGACTGGTCCAGCGCGTTCAGCGTGCGGTTCGCGAAGTACTCGTACAGGGAGCCGTGGACATCGTTGCTCCCGCTGCGGACCACCGTGTTGAACTGGCCGCCGGTGGAGCGCCCGAATTCCGCGCCGTACTGGTTCTGCAGCAACGAGAACTCCGCCACCGCCTCGTTCGGCACGTCCACGACACGCCCCGTGACGCCCTTGTGGTTGTTGTCGACGCCCTCGATCATGAAGTTGTTGTTGCGCGGCCGCTGGCCGCCAATGGAGGGGCCCTCGCCCAGTCCCGTGCCGCCGCTGGAGGCGACGCCCGCGCCCTGTAGCGAGAGGTTCAGCACGCCCAGGGCGAGGTCCGAACTCGGGCTGTAGAGCGCTTGGCGCGAATCGAACGAGCCGCCGACCGTCGAAGTGGTCGTGTCGATCTGCGCCGAGGCGGCGGTGACCTCGACCTCCGTTTGCACCTCGCCGACTTCAAGGGTCAGATTCACGGTGCTTGTGCGGTTGAGCGCAACGGCGATGCCGGACAGCATCGCAGGGGCGAAGCCTGCCGCCTCCGCCGAGAGCGTGTAGTCTCCGACGGGAAGGTTGTTGAAACGGTATGCGCCCAGTTCGTCGGTCCGCCGGTTCCAGCTCGCCCCGGTGTTGACATTCACGACCGTGACGGTTGAGCGGGGAATCGACGCGCCGGTTTGATCCAGCACCGTACCTAGGAGGTGGCCGTCCGTCGCTTGGCCCCGGACGGAGTTCGCTGCCGCAAGCAGCAACGCGACGGATAGCAGCGCTTGACCTGCAATCTTCGTCGTTGCGAATGCGCCTGTCTGCACAGGAATTACTCTAGACCTAGTCCAACAGACGGTGCTTGGTGGGCGGCACTGGACTCGAACCAGTGGCCTCCTGCTTGTAAGGCAGGCGCTCTAACCAACTGAGCTAGCCGCCCTGGGGATGGCGAGGGGCAGTCTTGCGTCACAGCTTAGGCAGATCGCGGTCGCGGGACGGGCGGCCCCTTTCCAGTCTGACAGATGGGGGGGCGATCCCGTCGCCGTTCGAGCTGCGGTGTGCGATTCTCCGACATTCAGCCCGAGTACGCCGACTCGGCCACGTGGATCGGTGATCCGCGGGACAATCATTATGTTGCGCCACCGGAGCGTGTCGGTAGATGTTGCCTCGTTGATCGCCAAGAGAGGCGGCTGGTCCTGATGGGAGGACTGTAATCATGAACCGATATCCCGCACTGATCGACGGCGAGAAAGGGGCGTACGGCGTCATGTTTCCCGATTTGCCAGGGATTGTCGCGATGGGCTCGACGATTGAAGAAGCAATGACACATGCCGAGGAGGCTCTGCGCGACTACGCGATCGAGGCAAGCAAGGACGGTTCCGTCCTAAGGCCGCCGACTGCGATGGAGAACGTAGCGGCCCCGCGTGGTCACACGCTGGCCTCGGTTCCGCTGACAGCACCTACCGGTCGAAGCGTCCGTGCGAACCTCTCGTTGGATGAGGGAGTCGCCGAGTTCATCGACACGGAGGCGCGCCGGCGCAAGATGACGCGAACGGCATACGTCGAATGGATGGCGCGGCGAATTGCGCAAATGGGGGGTTAAGGCTGTCCGAGTATGCGGGGAGAGCTTGTGCCGAGCTCGCGGTACTTGAGCCCCGCCCCCCCATCGCTTACTCGGGCTCCGAGGGTGCCATTGGAACAACCGGCCGAGGGCGGCAGCGGCCAATTTCAACCGCATCCGAACCAACCCGCTCGCGGCGGCCTCCGTGCTAACCTTTTCCTGATGTCCAACTTGATTCAACGGCGCACGTTCTTCAGCGCGGCGGCAGCCTTCACCGCCGCTTCTTACAGCCGCATCCTCGGGGCCAACGAGAAGGTCAACATGGGCTTGATCGGCTGTGGCGGCCGCGGCCGGGGAGTGCTGCGAAGCTTCATAGCGAATCCGAATGTCAACGCCACTGCGCTGTGCGACGTCTTCAGCGCGCGCATCGACGAGGCGGCCCAGGTAGCGCCCAACGCCAAGGGCTACAAGGCGCATGAGGATCTGCTCGCAGCCAACGACGTTGACGCGGTTCTGATCGCCACTCCCGACCACTGGCATGCCGGCACCTGCGTTGACGCCGCCAATGCTGGCAAGGACATCTACTGTGAGAAGCCGCTCACGTTGCGGATCGAGGAAGGCCCGCAAATCGTAAAGGCCGTGCGCCTCAACGAGCGCGTGTGCCAAGTGGGCATGCAGCAGCGCTCGGCGAAGCACTACCTCATGGCCAAAGAGAAGTTCTTCGATTCGGGCAAGATCGGCAAGGTCACGCTGGCGCGGACTTGGTGGCACGGCAACGGCGCCCACCTGCGTCCGTTTCCCGAGCAGTACACAGAGCAGCCTTCGAATCTGGACTGGGGACGGTTTCTCGGCCCGGTGTCGTGGCGCGAGTACGATCCGAAGCAGTACTTCAACTTCCGAGCCTACCTAGAGTACGGCGGCGGGCAGATCACCGATCTCTTTACGCACTGGATCGACGCTGTCCATCTGTTCATGGGCCAGGACGACCCGGTCGCGGCCGTGGCTTCGGGCGGCATCTACCACTACAAGGACGGGCGCACCGCTCCCGACACGATCAACTGCCTGCTGGACTACCGCCAAGAGTGGACAGCCACGTTCGAGGGCACGCTCGCGCCGGGCCTGCGCGGTGCAGGAGTGGAGGTGATCGGAACCGAGGGGCGGCTATGGATCACGCGGGGCCGCTACGAGTGGTACTTGCCTCGCCAGGACGAGCCGGCCGAGGTCCAAGAGGCAATCGGCAACATGACGCAGGATCACGTCGACAACTTCATCGACTGCGTCAAGAGCCGCGAGCGGCCGAATGGGGACGTATGGGTCGGCCACCGGTCCGCGCAGGCCTCCCACTTGGGGAACATCGCGTATCTGCAGAAGCGGCGGCTGAAGTTCGACCCGGACCGCGAAGAGATCCTGCCGCTCTAAACGGCAGGGTTGAGACAGGGATCCTGATCACCGCCCCCTCGCCGGGCAGCTTGGCGCTCGGGTTCGTCTGTGGGCCCGGATCCGCGGCAACCGCGGGGAAACCGAGCTCCGTGCAGGTCTAGGGCACTAGTGGCGCCGGCGTCGCATCGTCGACGCCCCCGTGCCGTCGAAGCAGGCACGCGCGCCACCGGTCCGGCCCTGATATTCGGCAATGCGCGGGCAGGCTTGGACGTGAACTCCGCCCGCGGACATCCATCTGCGACCCTTAGCGCAGCAAGCCTTCCACAAACGGCACTTCGAACACCTTGTCGTGCTGGATCGGGCCGTGCCCGAAGTACCCGTCCTCGCCAAACAGCTCGCCGTGATCTGCGGTGATCGTGATGTAGGTGTTCTCCGGCACTAGATCGAAAAGTTCCTCCACGACGCGATCGAGGTACTCGACCGCCTTGATCTGCCTGTCGCGCAGCGTGTCGAGCTTGCCCTGGTCGAAGAATTCCTCGCTGCCCTCGGTCAGCTTTCCGCCCACGATATGGTCGTCCAGATGGCGGAACACGCCGTGAACTCCGCTGACCCTCGGCCACTTCTCGGGAGGCTCGTCGGGCAGCGCGTAAGGATAGTGGGTCTCGCCCACGTTGAGGATGTAGAACGACGGCCGGTCTTCCGGAAAGCGCATCTCCCTGAGCATGGCTCGCATGTCGTTGTGCTTGGGCATCAGCCGATACGTGTCGAATCCCGTGTTGAGGATGGTCCTCGGGTTCAGGACCGGCAGGGAGACCATCGCGTGCGTGCGGTAGTTGAACTGTTTTTGCAGGAAGGTCGGGAAGTAAAGCTGCGGCACCAAGGACTTGAAGCCCACGTTCTCCACGCCCAGCCGCTCGTTGAACTTGAAGAAGTCCTTCTTGTAGTACTCCGATGCGTACACGTGCGCCGGGCTGCTGTGGGGCAGCAGGCCCATGAGCAGGTTGTAGTGCGAAGGGGCCGTCCAAGAGGCGTACGACCAGCGCTGCTCGACGGCGCCGAGCTTGGCGATGGTCTTCGGTGCAGCGGCCGCGAACGAATCGAACCGGCAGCTGTCGAAGATTACCAGGACATAGTTGTGCGGACGCATCGGACCCGAGCTTCGATTGTACGAACACGAGGCGCAGGCGCTCCGCGCACGATTCTGTCGGCGCGCGGTCGCGCTGATTCGATCTGTTGCGGTATGGTTGCAGCGGCAACCGCAGGGGATCCGCTATGTCGCTTCGAAGTCTTGACCGCCGGCAGTTTTTCGGGGCTGCTTCTGCGCTGCTTCCCGCCGCCGCGTCGGTGCGCGGCCAGTCTGCGTCGCGGCGGCCCAACATCGTCTTCTTGATGACTGACAACCACCGCTGGGACCTGCTCGGCTGTGCGGGGAACGAAATCATCCAGACGCCGAACATCGACCGGCTCGCCGAGCGCGGGACTCGCTTCGCCAACTCGTTCTGCACCACGTCGATCTGCGCGGCGACGCGGGCCAGCATCCTGACCGGCGAGTTCCGCCGCGAGCACGGCTACACGTTCACGATGCCCGCCATGAGCGTGCAGCGCATGGATCGCAGCTATCCGACCCTGCTCAAGCAGTCCGGCTATCGCACGGGCTTCGTGGGCAAGCTCGGAGTCGAGGTGGACCCGCGCGCCCCGGAGCGCATGTTCGACTTTTACCGCCCTCGCATCGCCAGCTCAACCCGCAACCCGTACTACCGCGAAGCAGACGACGGAACAGTCAAGCACGTCACCACCATCAACGGGGACGATGCCGTCGAATTCATTCGGACAAGCTCGCAGGACCAGCCGTTCTGCCTGTCCGTCAGCTTCAGCGCGCCGCATCCGGAAGACGACCACATCGATCAGTACATCTTTGACAAGGAGCTGCGCGCTCTCTACGAGCGAGATGTCATTCCGCCCCCGCCAATCCAAGAACACGAGCACTTTCACCGGCTGCCGGGATTCATCCAAGTCTCGATGAGCCGGCAGCGCTGGTTCCGTCGGTTCGACACGCCCGAGAAGTACCAGCGAATGATGAAGGGAATGTACCGGCTCATCACCGGGGTTGACCGCCAGGTCGGCCGCGTCGTGGCCGAGCTCGAGCGACGGGGATTCGACGACAACACCGTGGTTGTCTTCACCGGCGACAACGGGATCATGATCGGCGAGCACGGCTTGACCGGGATCTGGCTGATGTACGAAGGCTCCATCCGCAAGCCCCTGATCATCGCCGACCCGCGGTTGAGCGAATCCCACCACGGAGTGACCGCTGAACAGATGACGCTCAGCTTCGACTGTCCGGCGACGATGCTCGATCTGGCCGGAGTTCCGATCCCCGAGCAGATGCGCGGCCGCAGCTTGGTGCCCTTGATGCGGGGCGAGGCTCCGGACTGGCGCGAGGATTTCTTCTACGAACACCTGTACGAGCGCGAGACCATCCCCAAGAGCGAGGGCGTGCGCACGGAGCGGTTCAAGTATGTGCGCTACTTCGAGCGCAATCCCGTGTACGAGCAACTCTTTGACCTAGCGGCCGATCCTAACGAGATCACCAATCTCGCGGGCGATCCAAAGCATGGCGCGACCTTGCTAGCGCTGCGCGCGCGGTGTGACGAGCTCCGCGACAGCGTCGGCGGGCCCTACGTGCGGGGGATGTAGCGTGACCTGTAATCGTTAGGCCGTTTCGACCGATCTGCGCCTGCCAGTTCCGCCGGTCCGGTCGCTTGGCCTGCCCGGCCGGGCGTTCGGTCCGGGCTAGCCGACCCGGCATGTTCCGGCCCCGGCGTTTGAACGCCTTCGACAGGTTGCGCCACACTAAGAGTTGGCGCTGAAGGGCAATCGGTTTCACAAGGCTGTCGGCATCGAATTCGTCGAACTCCACGAAGACGGGGCGACGATGCGCCTTGAAGTCGCCGAAGGGCATCTCAACGGCGCGGGTGTGGTCCACGGCGGTGTGACGTTCACGCTCGCCGATTCCGCGTTGGGCTACGGCATCTACAAGTTCGTCGGCAAGCCCTGCACAACCGCCGAAATGAAGATCAACTACCTCAAGCCGGTTTCTTCCGGCGTGCTGACGGCGCGTTCCTATATCTTGCGTGCGGGCCGCAGGCTGGTCGTGGCGCGGGCCGAGGTCTGCTGCGGCGACGAGGCCGTCGCCGAAGTGCTCTCCACGTTCGCGGTTCTCGGCTGAGGCGTGGCAGGCAGCAGGGGCCCGGGCGGGGGCGAGGCGGTCACTAAGATGGGCACTGTGAAGTCCTCTACCGCGCTATCTGGCGAGGCGCTCGACCAACTGCATCGCAGCTACATGAACGCCCCGTTCAACCGGCTGCTGGGAATCGAGTTCGGCGAGTACCACGATGACGGCGGCGTAACGCTGCAACTCGCGCTCGACGACCACCACCAGAACGGCGCAGGCGTGGTCCACGGCGGCGTCATGCTGACCTTGGCTGACGCGGCAGTGAGCTACGGGATCGCGCGGTCTATCGGCAGCCGCTGCACGACCGTCGAGATCAAGATCAATTACCTCAGGCCGGTCACCGGAGGCGTGCTCACGGCCCGGTCGCATCTGGTGCGGGCGGGCCGCAGGCTGGTTGTGGCTCGCGGGGAGGTCCACTGCGAGGGCAAGCAGGTGGCCGAGGTGCTCAGCACGTTCGCGTTGCTGGACTAGCGTCGCTCGCGGATCGAAGGATGCCGCCCGGCCATATAATGGCGAGCGTGACGCGTTCTCGCGCTTTCGTGTTCCGGATTTCTGCCTGGCTGCTCCCCTTGGCGCCAGCCGCGGCCGCCGTCGACTACGCCCGCGACATCGAACCGATCTTGCACGAGCGCTGCTATCTCTGCCACGGGGCGCAGCAGCAGATGTCCGGCCTCCGGCTCGATAGCCGGGAAGCCGCGTTCAAGGGCGGAGCGACTGGCGCTGTCATCGTTCCCGGAGATCCGACTGAGAGCAAGCTGGTCGCGCGCATCAGCAGCAGCAGCGATGGCTTTCGAATGCCGCCCGGCGGCGAGCCGCTGAGCGCATCCGAGACCTCTCTGATCAGCGCTTGGATCGCTGGCGGCGCGGTGTGGCCCGACAGCCATTCCGGCCCCGAGGCCCGTGCCCGCCAGCGGGAGTCCGCCGCCGATTCGCACTGGGCGTTCCAGCCGGTCCGGCGTCCAGACCCACCCGACGTCAACGCGACCGACTGGGTGCGCAATCCGATCGACAGATTCGTGCTTGCCAGACTCGAGGCGGAGGGCCTAGCCCCGTCGCCCGAAGCGGCCCCGGAAACCCTCCTCCGCCGAATCCACTTGGATCTGGTCGGCTTGCCGCCCGGCGGCCTCGCCGAGCCTTCCGGCAGCGACCGGTCTTCTGCTTACGAAGAGGTGGTGGACGGGTTGCTGCGATCGCAGCACTTCGGCGAACGCTGGGCTCTGCAGTGGCTGGATCTGGCGCGATATGCCGACAGCGAAGGCTACGAGCGCGACCCGCTGCGCCCCCACGCGTGGCGCTGGCGGCACTGGGTTATCAACGCGATCAATCAAGACATGCCGTTCGACCGGTTCACGATCGAGCAGATCGCGGGCGACCTGCTGCCGCGAGCCACCACGGAGCAGCGCGTCGCCACGGGATTCTTGCGCAACGGCATCAAGAACCGCGAAGCCGGCACCAAGAATGCACAGAAGCGCTTCGAGGAGACAGTTGACCGCGTCAACACGGTGGCCAACACCTGGCTGGGCCTGACAGTCGGTTGCGCCCAGTGCCACGACCACAAGTACGACCCGATCTCCCAGCGCGAGTTCTTCGGGATGTTCGCGTTCTTCCACAACGCCGTCGAGCGCGATCTCGAAGCTCCGCTGCCGGGGGAGCTGGGGCCGCACCTGCGCACCGAGCCGGCTTACAAGCGATCGGTGGAGGAGATTCGCGAGCGCCACGGCATTCCCGCGCTGCAGGCCGAGTGGCACGAGCGCATGCTGTCTGCCATGGACCACCCGGGCGTGCGCACCGACTGGGATCACTCCGTCACCGAGTGGCGCGCTGCGAACGACCGCGCCGACTGGCTGCTGAGAGCCCCGCGAGAGCAGCTATCCGAACTCGAGCGCGAGAAGGTCAAGGCGTGGTTCCTGCGCGGCGGCGGCCCGGACTTCGCCAAGGACGAGGACGCCAAGGGCCGCATTGCACAGGCTCGCAAGGAGATCGCCGAATCGGCCGAGGGCCGCTATCCGGTCTCCCGCGCCTACGCCATGGTGGAGCGGACCGAGCCGCTGGCGGCGCGGCTAGCCCTGCGCGGCGACTACCGCGCGCTGGGCAGCGAGGTGTCTCCCGGAGTGCCGGCCGTGCTGCCTGACCTGCCGGCCTCTGCGAGGCCCGTGCGCCTGCTGCTGGCCGAGTGGATCGCGTCCGAGGACAACCCGCTGACTGCCCGCGTCGAGGTCAACCGCATTTGGCAGGAGCTCTTCGGACAGGGCTTGGTCGAGACCTCGGAGAACTTCGGCACACAGGGCGAGCCGCCGTCGCATCCGGAACTGCTCGACTGGCTCGCTAGCGAGTTCGTGGCATCGGGCTGGAGCCGCAAGGCGATCGTGCGGATGATCGTTACTTCGGCGACCTATCGCCAGGCCTCTGACGACCGAGCCGATGCTCGCGAGCGCGACCCTGGCAATGCGTGGATCGCCCGCCAGAACCGGCTGCGGTTGCCAGCAGAGCTGATTCGTGACAACGCCCTGGCAGTGAGCGGCCTGTTGAACCCAGCGATCGGCGGCAAGAGCGTCTTCCCGCCGCAGCCCGGCGGTATTTCGGAATTGAGCTACTCCAAGAAGGACTGGGACGAGGACGCCGGCCCCGATCGCTACCGCCGCGGCTTGTACGTCTTCCTGCGCCGGACTTCGCCCTATCCGATGCTGGTCAACTTTGACGCCCCGGACACGCTGACCAGCGTGTCCCGCAGGGAGCGCTCCAACACTCCGCTGCAGGCTCTCAACCTGCTGAACGACCCCGTTTTTCTCGAGGCGGCCGATGCCTTGGCTTACCGTCTCGTGCAGGGCGAGCCGCCCGAATTCGAGGCCAGGTTCGAACGCCTGACCCAGTGGTGCCTGAACCGCTCCCCGATCGCTGCCGAGACGATTCATGCCAAGCGTTTCCATGCCGCGCAGCTGGAACGTTACGAAGCCCGCGGCGCCGGTGCCGAGCGGGCTGCCTGGCGCGAGTTGAGCCGGGCAATGCTCAGCCTGGACGAGTTCATCACGCGCGAATGAGCATGAGCCGTGCCTGCGATACGCTGGAGCCGTGCGTATCGCAAGCTTGGTGATCCCCTTCATGCTGATTTCCTGCACGCCAGTTTCGGTGGATGACCCGCCAGATCCCGCGACGGACCTGCATTCCTACGCGAACGTGTCTGCCGTGCGGATGACGCACGTGGACTTGGACCTCGATGTGGACTTCGAGTCCCGGCAGTTGCGGGGCACCTGCACATTGGATGTGGAAGGCCAGCAAGGCGACCTCGTCCTCGACACGAGCGAGTTGGCTATCGAGCGCGTCGAAGTCTCGGCCGACGGCGAGTCCTACCAAGAGGCTCCCTTCGATCTCGGGCCGGAACATGCCTTCTTGGGCGCGCCGCTGCGCATCGAGCGCGGCGCAGCCTCCAAGGTGCGCATCATGTACTCGACAGCCGCGGACGCCAGCGGGCTGCAGTGGCTGGAACCGCGCCAGACCGCCGGGCGCGAGCAGCCGTTCCTCTACAGCCAGTCCCAAGCGATCCACGCCCGCAGCTGGATCCCGCTGCAAGACACTCCGGGTGCGCGGGTAACGTATTCCGCCCGGGTCCGCGTTCCGCCCCAGCTCTTGGCGGTTATGAGCGCCGAGGTGGCACCGGCGGACCCGGCCGGCGGCGTGTTCGTCTTTAACATGCCTCTGGCGATTCCGTCGTACCTGATCGCCCTGGCGGTCGGCGATCTGGCCTTCGAGCCGACCGGCGAGCGCACCGGCGTCTATGCCGAGCCCAGCGTGGTCAAGGCTGCCGCGCAGGAGTTCGAGGACACGGAGGCGATGATCCAGACATCGGAATCCCTATACGGGCCGTACCGCTGGGGCCGCTACGACATCTTGGTGCTGCCGCCGGCGTTCCCGTACGGCGGCATGGAGAATCCGCGGCTGACGTTTGTCTCTCCGACCACCATCGCGGGAGACAAGAGCTTGGTCAGCATCATTGCGCACGAACTGGCGCATTCTTGGTCCGGCAACTTGGCCACGAACGGAACATGGCGGGATTTCTGGCTCAATGAGGGCTTCACCGTCTACATCGAAGAGCGCATCCAGGAAGCGGTGTACGGCGCGGAGCGGGCCGCGATGGACTCGTCCCTCGAAATTCAGGCCTTCAAGTACGAATTGCAACGCTTGGACCCGCGCGACCAGGTCTTGCATGTAGATCTGGCCGGGCGCGACCCCGGCGAGGGCTTCACAGGCGTGCCGTACGTCAAGGGAGCGATGTTCCTGCGCACCATCGAGCGAGAGGTCGGGCGGGACGCATTCGACGTTTTCCTGCGGGGCTACTTCGACGAGTTCGCCTTCCGCAGCGTCACCACCGGACAGTTCGCGGACTACTTGGACGCTCATTTGCTGTCCAAGCACCCAGAGGCCGAGCAGGCCATCCCGGTCCGGCAGTGGCTGGAGGAGCCCGGCCTGCCGGACCATCGTCACGAGCACGTCTCAAGCGCCTTGCAAGTTGCTGACTCCGCTGCCGCGGAATGGTTCGCAGGCAGCACCCCGGCCCGCGGCCTCGATACCGCCGATTGGACCACCCAGCACTGGATCCGGTTCGTGCGGGCGATCCCGGAGGACGCGGGAGAGGGACGTTTGTCCGAGCTGGACAGCGCCTTCAACCTAACCGCGTCGACGAATGCGGAGATTCTCTGCGAATGGCTGGTGGTGGCGATCCGGAGCGGCTATGCTGCCGCCGACGCGGCCCTGAAGCAGTTCCTGACGGACGTCGGACGGCGCAAGTTCCTCAGGCCGCTATACGCGGAACTGGCAAAGACCGAGGATGGCAAGGCCAAGGCCCTTGCCATCTATGCAGAGGCCCGGCCGGGATATCACCCCACGACGGTACAGATCTTCGACGAGAGCCTGGGTTGGGCCCAGGACGGCTCGGACGAGTAGGCGCCGGCCTCTCCGCTCACGCTTTCGCCGAGTTGGTGTCGGCGTGCCGACCGGCCTCGTCCACCGCCCGCACCTTGTAGTACAGGCCGCCGCTGTGCCCTGAGGGCGCGGAGCTGTCGACGAATTCGAACGGAGCCAAGCTGGTCTGCGGCCGGAACGGCACCGTGCCGATGCGCTCGTGGCGCCGGTACACCTCATACCGCACGATCGGGTCGCCGGCGGCGAACGCGGTGTCCCACTGCAGCTTGACCTTGCTGCCAGACACGCGCTCGGCGGTGAACCCTTGGGCGGGCTGGAAGCCGACCGAGGGCTGCTGGAAGAAGTTGGTCCGCGTGCCGTGCAGGTCCGCCACCGTCTGCTCGATGTCGCTCTTCTCTTGCCGCGACAGCGGCGTGGTGACCTGCGCAGCGGCAAGGTTGGCTACCAGTTGGTCGCGCTCGGGATCATTGTCCTTGTCAATCAGGCCGATGCCCGTGATCAGGGTCGCCATGCCCGCGGGATTGAGCGAATAGCGGATGAAGTCCTCGTAGGGCAGCTTGTCGGGCTGGCCCACGGTCGGCACGCTCTGGCCCGGCCGGTGGGCGTACTCTTGCTTCAATCCATACATCACGCCGTCCGCGAAGACCTTCATGCCGATAATGCCCATGCCTTTGGCGTGGGCCACCGGGATGGAGTTCGTCTGGTGGCAGAAATAGCGTGGATCGTTGGGATTGACGGATACCAGCAGCGTGTCGAGGATATTGCGCGTGTCGCGCTGTATGGCGTACATATGCGCCGCCGGGCTCTCGTGCCCGGTGATGCCGATGTGGCGGATCCACTTGCGGTGCTTGGGGTTCAGCCCGGTTTGGTTGGTGCCGTCGCGGTAGTCGAGCAGGCAGGCGATCGCGCCCACCCGCGGCAACGACTTGTCGCCGGGATTTTCGAGGCCCTCGTAAGCGGCATCGACCTCTTCCTTGCTGCCGATGTGGTGCACTTGCATCAGATCGAGGTACGCCCCTTCCGGGATGTGGCCCTTGCCGTCCCCGAAGAACTGCGTCAAGGAGCGCTCGATGTCTTCCAGAGCCAGCTTCCCGCCTCCGGACGATCTGCCCATCGGCTCGGAGCCGTCGCGCACGATGGCGTGGCGCAGCGCCGTCTTGGTGGCGATGAACAGGCGACCGCGCAGGCTGTGGTCGTAGCCGGGCAGGCCAGGCTTGAGGTTCAAGATGCCGAATGCCTTGCCCATCTTCTCTTGGCTGAGGAAGTAGTTGTTGGCGGTCTCGATGTAGGTCATGCCCGCCCGCACGGCCTTGACCACGATCTGCACGGCCTCGTCGCCGGGCAGGTCCCACTGGACCTTGTTGCCGCCGGCCAGGCCGAAGGTGGTCACCTCCCGCCCGGTACGCCCCAGCAAGCGTGTGGCGAGGGGTTTTTCGGCCGGGTGCGACCAAGCCGCGAACTTGCCGCCGAACGGCAGGAACGTGGTCGCCATTGCCGCGCCGCCCGCCCAGCGGATCGCGTCGCGCCTTGAGAAGTCTCTCGCCATGTTTGGAACCCTCCGAGTGCCTGAGTGGGTCAGAACCTACCAGAATGTACCACGGCTGACCTCGTCGAGCAGGATTCGAAGGACCGCGATCCTGCTCCTGACAGAGCTGGTTTTCCGCCATGCAATGCGCCCGCGAGGGGTTCCGGGTGCCGCGCGCGTAAGGCCTGCGCTGCCGCCCAGAGCCCGCCGGTCAAGCCAGGCCTTTCCGCGGCTCGCAGCATCGCCGCGACAACGGCCGGGACGCTCTTTGCCACTCGCCTGGGAAGCCGCGCCAGTTGCACTATAGTGGTTGAATTGGCGCTGGGATAATAATGGGGCGAGTGGCGCGAGCTGCCTGCAACTGCGAACTGCGGCGGGATCTCCGGGAGACGCTCGTCCGCACCGGCACGCCCTGAGCGCAATCGGAGGAAACATGGACAACGCGAGCAAGTGCCCCGTGATGGGCGCCGCCGCCCACGAGGCGATTGGCGAGACCGCCAACCAGAATTGGTGGCCGAACAGGCTGAACCTTAGGGCTCTCCGCCAAAACCATCCACAGGCTGATCCGAACGGCCTGGACTTTAACTACGCCGAGGCCTTCAACAGCCTTGACTTCGAAGCCTTGGAGAAGGATGTCGATGCGTTGATGACCGACTCGCAGGAGTGGTGGCCGGCCGACTACGGCCACTACGGGCCGCTCTTCATTCGCATGACCTGGCACGCCGCCGGCACCTACCGCATCCACGACGGGCGCGGCGGCGGCGGGAGCGGCGACCAGCGCTTCGCGCCCCTCAACAGCTGGCCCGACAATGTGAACCTCGACAAGGCGCGCCGCCTGCTGTGGCCGATCAAGCAGAAGTACGGCCGCAGCATCTCGTGGGCCGACCTGCTGATCTTCGCCGGGAACCGCGCCCTCGAGACCATGGGCTTCAAGACATTCGGCTTCGGCGGCGGCCGGGAGGACATCTGGGCGGCCGACGAGGACATCTACTGGGGCCCGGAGCAGACCTGGCTCGGCGATGAGCGCTACTCCGGCGACCGGGACCTGGCCGTTCCGCTCGGTGCCGTACAGATGGGCCTGATCTATGTCAACCCGGAAGGGCCGAACGGCAAGCCGGATCCGGTCGCGGCGGCCCGAGACATCCGCGAGACGTTCCGCCGGATGGCGATGAACGACGTGGAAACCGTTGCGCTCATCGCCGGCGGGCACACGTTCGGCAAGGCTCACGGTGCCGCCGAGGAGCGCTACAAGGGTCCCGAGCCCGAGGGCGCGGACATCGAGCAGCAGGGGCTCGGATGGCGGGGCAGCCATGGCAGCGGCAAGGCCGGCGACCAGATCGGAAGCGGGCTGGAGGGCGCTTGGACCAAGAACCCGATCGGCTGGGACAACGGCTACTTCGAGAACCTGTTCGAGTACGAGTGGGAGCTGACGAAGAGCCCTGCCGGCGCGAACCAGTGGACTCCAAAGAATCTGGAGGCGCACGGGACCGTGCCGGACGCGCACGACCCGTCGAAGCGGCACGCGCCGATGATGCTGACCACCGATCTCGCGCTGATCGCCGATCCGGACTACAGGGAGATCTCGAAGCGCTTCTACGAGAATCCGGACGAGTTGGCCGACGCCTTCGCCAGGGCTTGGTTCAAACTGCTGCATCGCGACATGGGTCCGTTGGCACGCTATCTCGGCCCGTGGGTTCCCAAGGAGCAGCTGCCGTTCCAGGATCCGTTGCCGGCGGTCACGCACGCGCTCATCGACGAAGCGGACATCGCCGCGCTCAAGGCCAAGATCCTCGATTCCGGCCTGTCCGTCTCTCAGTTGGTATCGGCCGCCTGGGCGTCAGCCTCGACCTACCGCAACACCGACAAGCGCGGCGGCGCCAACGGGGCGCGCATCCGCCTCGCGCCGCAGGCGGGCTGGGATGTCAACGTCAAGTCCGGCGTTTCGATCGTGTTGCAGACCCTGGAGGGAATCCGGCAGGAGTTCAACGATGCGCAGGCGAATGGCAAGATGGTCTCGCTCGCCGATCTGATCGTGTTGGGCGGTTGCGCCGCCGTGGAGGCGGCCGCAGCCAAGGCCGGGCACGACGTCGAGGTCCCGTTCGCGCCGGGGCGCGCAGACGCGACGGACGAGATGACCGACGCTGAATCGTTCGCCGTGCTGGAGCCGACCGCCGACGGGTTCCGCAACTACCTGCAGAACGGCCACGCGGCCGCTGCGGACCACCTGCTTGTGGAAAAGGCGTTCATGCTCAAGCTGTCCGCTCCGGAGATGACGGCGCTGGTCGGCGGCATGCGCGCGCTCGCCGCGAACGCCGGGCAGTCCGCCTGCGGGGTCTTCACCCACCGTCCCGGAACGCTGACGAACGACTTCTTCGTCAACCTGCTGGACATGGGTACGGAGTGGACGCTGATCGGGGACGCCGGCGGCGAATTCGAGGGGCGCGACCGCGTGACCGGCGAGCTCAAGTGGACGGCGAGCCGCTCCGACCTAGTCTTCGGCTCGAACTCGGAGCTCCGGGCCATTGCCGAAGTGTACGGTTGCAGCGACGCCGAGGCGAAGTTCGTCCGGGACTTCGTCGCTGCGTGGGACAAGGTCATGAGTCTCGACCGCTTCGACCTCGCCTGATCCTGGCGGCTCAGGCTAGGGACTCTTCCACTAGGCGCCAGCGTATGTTGCATCATGCGCCCGACATGGGGCGCCATCGGGAGCACGCTCGGTGGAATCCGATGGAAGGGCCGTGCTTTGGAGCCGGACCGACGCGGCGTCGCGCGTTCGATCCGCTGCGGCGTCGCGGTCGTTAGGCTAGTTGGATATGGCGAAGTCCGACCAGGGTTGCGACCTGCTCGTCTTCTCGGCTCATCCCGACGATGCCGAACTGTGCTGCGGAGGGCTTCTGCTCGTGGCCCGCGCCAACGGATGGAAGACGGGTGTGGTAGACCTCACGCGCGGCGAATCTGGCACCCTTGGTACGCCTGAGACTCGACTGAGCGAGGCGCGCCGCGCGAGTGATCTCCTCGGCTTGTCGGTCAGGCGCAATCTGGGGCTGCCGGACGGACGGGTGCGCGACACCGATGCCAACCGCAAGCTCATCGTGGAGACCGTCCGCGAACTGAAGCCGCAGGTCCTGGTAGGCCCGCCGCACGAGGACCACCACCCCGACCACATGGCGACCGCCGAACTCTTGCAGCGGAGCTTGTTCCTGTGCGGGGTGAGAAAGTACGCTCCGGGCAGCGCGCCTTGGAGGCCCAAGGCCCTCTTGAAGCACTTCGGCAGCCGGTGCGTTGCACCGCAGCTCGTCGTCGATATTTCGGATGTCTTCGAGCAGCGCATGAAGGCTGTGCGGGCGTATGAATCGCAATTCGGAGTCGACCAGCCGGAGGACTTCCCGGTGCGCCTGGCTTCGGCAAGGTTCCTCAAGTCCATCGAGGCGACCTTGGCATACTACGGCTCGCTGATCGGCGTCGCCTACGGCGAGCCGTTCACGAGTGAGGTCCCTTTGCCGGTCCGGGATCTGGTCGGCCTGTTCAGCAACGAGCCGTGGAAAGACCGCTGACGATTGCCATCATCTGCCACCCGACTCTGGGCGGCAGCGGCGTGGTGGCCACGGACCTTGGCACGGCGCTGGCAGAGCGCGGCCACAAAGTCCATATCGTGAGCCACCGGCGCCCGGTCCGTATCGCCTCGCCCCATCCGCGGGTCCGCTTTCATGAAGTGCCGGTCACCCGCTATCCGCTGTTCACCTACCCTCCCTACACATTGGCCTTGGCTACCAAGCTCGCCGCCTTGTGCCGGGAAGAGCGGATCGACGTGCTCCACGCGCACTATGCGATCCCGCACGCCATCAGCGCGTACCTCTGCCGCCAGATGCTTGGCCGCGACGCGCCGAAGATCGTGACAACGCTTCACGGGACGGACATCACGTTGGTCGGGCTCGACGACTCGTTCTACGAGATCACACGTTTCAGCCTGCTCGAAAGTGATGGCGTGACGGCCGTGTCCAACTACTTGGCCCGCCAGGTCAGGCAGCGCTTCAAACTGGAGAGCGAGGTCACGACGATCTACAACTTCATTGATCTCGAGCGATTCTCGCCCTCCAACCGCGACGGCGCCGTGCGGTCCCGCTTCGCTTGCGGTGACGAGGCCTTGGTCGGGCACCTGTCGAACTTCCGCTGGGTGAAGCGCGTCCCAGACGTCGTGAGGGTGTTTCAGCGCATCGTGCTGCGTGTTCCGGCGTGCTTGGTGATGATCGGCGATGGTCCCGACCTTCCCGCCGTGAAACTGGTGGCGGACGAGTTGGGAGTGCTCGACCGGATCAAGTTCTTGGGGTCCGAGCAGGATGCGGCGGCGCTGCTGCCGGAACTGGACCTGTTCTTGTTGCCCAGCGAGCAGGAGAGCTTTGGACTGGCGGCCTTGGAAGCCATGGCCTGCGGCGTGCCCGTGATCGCATCGAATGTCGGCGGCCTGCCGGAACTTGTGACGGAAGGCGGGGCCGGCCACTTGTTTCCTTTGGGGGCTGTGGCGGCCATGGGTGAGAAGGCTGCGGACATCCTTGCCGACCGAGCCGAGCATGCCCGCCTCCGGGCCGGAGCGCGCACGCGGGCAGAGGACTTTCGCCAGGACGGGCTCGTTGGGCAGTACGAAGCGTTCTATCGGTCTGTGCTTTCGCGCTAGCCTTCCCGCGCTTCTGAGGAGAGGCGGCTCGCGACTCGATCTCCCGCAACCCTTGGTCGTTTGAGCGGAGCACTCCGGCAGCTGCTCCCTGTATGCCGCGGGGCGTATCGATGCTGGCTGCTGGCGCTGTCCAGTTCGGCGCGCCCGGCCCGACCGAAGTCGAGGCTCTGTTACTGGCCAGCATCTGCCCGGCGGTATCAGGAGGTTTCTCGTGATTTCACGATAGCCCCTACCAGTGCACCCGCCAGCACGTAATTGATCAAGATGCCGAGGAACCAGCCCCAGGCCAGAGACAGCGGGATCGGCATGAAGCCGTAGAAGCCCCAGCCCATCGAGATGCCGGAGGCGAGGCCGAACAAGGCGCCGAGCTTTAGGCCGGCCGCGAGGGACTTGCGCGTGACCAAGCATGTGTAGATCATCACGAAACAGGCCGCCGTCGCAAGCGCGATGGAGTACATGAGCGCCATATTCATCTCTTCCATGGGGCGCCACAGGTCGGCAGTGGCCTGATAGATGGGGTCTAGCAGCATGCCGTGAGTGACGACGTCGACTATCGACCACGTCAAGAACACGGCAACGACGGCTAGGATGGGTCGCGGTGACATCTCGTCCACCTCCCTTCATCGGGCAGCCGCGCCCGGTGCGGGCAGGAGTTTCTGGGAAGCTCTCGCTCGTCAGGTAGGATACACGAGCGTTGGTCAGGGGCGGGTCCGGCCTCCAGTTGCAGTTTGCGTCGACGCCCTGCTGCGCGGACCGCGTCACCTCGAGAATTCCGGGCGGCGTTGTCAGGCTGACGTGCAGCAGTGTGGCTCAGATCGGGCGGCGACTGCTGCGAAAAGTGTGCCTGGTGGTGATTCGACCGTGCTGGGGAATGGGATCGGGAGGCCGAGGCGAACAGTGACAATTCCGGACCAAGCCGTGTCTGCCAATGCGTCCGGCGCCGACTTCCTAGAATAGATAGTTTGCAGCCCGCAGGGGTCGGTCGCCGCCCGGCTCCCGCGATCGCACACGAATCCCATGCCTGCGCTCGGCGCGACAAGCCGGAACTCTCCGAACGGGGTCGGGCTGTTGGACCTGATCGGCGACACGCCCCTGATCCGCTTGGACAGCCTGACTGGCGACCTGCCTGACGTGCGCCTGTACGGCAAGGCGGAATATCTGAATCCCGGCGGCTCCGTCAAGGACCGACCGGCCGCGAACATGATCCGCACGGCGGAGCGCGAGGGAAAGCTGCGCCCCGGGCAGACCATCATGGATGCCACCAGCGGCAACACCGGCATCGCCTACGCGATGATCGCCGCCGTGCGCGGCTACCCGGTCAAGCTGTACCTGCCGAGCAACGCCTCGCCGGAGCGCAAGCGCATCCTTGCCGCCTACGGTGCGGAGCTGGTTCTGACGGACCCGGCGCTACAGACCGATGGCGCCATCCAAGCGTGCCGAGCGGCCTACGAGCAGGATCGCGAGACGTGCTTCTATCCCGACCAATACGGCAATCCCGCGAACTGGAGGGCGCACTACGAGACGACCGGGCCCGAGATCTGGGAGCAGACCGGCGGCGCGATCACGCACTTCGTCACGGGTCTGGGCACGAGCGGGACGCTGATGGGTACGGGGCGCTACTTGCGCGAGCGCAATCCAGACGTGCAGGTCGTTTCCATGCAGCCCTCCACAGGATTCCACGGGCTGGAGGGCCTCAAGCACATGGCGACCGCCATGCAGCCCGCCATCTACGACCCGTCTCTGGCGGACCGCGAAGTGTTCGTGGACACCGAGGACGCCTACGACATGGTGCGGAAGCTGGCCTGCGAGTCTGGCCTGATGGTAGGCATCTCGTCCGGCGCCAATGTCGTGGCGGCCTTGCGGCTTGCACGGCAGGTCGGGCGGGGTGTCATCGTGACGGTGCTCTGCGACGGCGCGGACAAGTACCTCAGCGAGCGCTTCTGGGAGGATTGAGCCTGCGATGCTGCGCATTCTCAGGATTCCGTTCGCCGTGATGCGGGCGCATGCCGAGGCGGCCTACCCCAACGAGTGCGTCGGCGCCATGCTGGGCAAGACCGGACCGGACGGCAAGACCGTCGGGTTGGCCATGCCGCTGGAGAATTCCGCCGAAGGCTCCCAGCACGCCTTCTACCAGCTCTCCAGCGACAGCTTGCTGGCCGCCGACATGGCCGCGCGCCAGATGGGCATGGACATGCTTGGCATCTATCACTCCCATCCGGATGCCGACGCCTATTTTTCCGACACCGACTTGAAGCACTCCTGCCCGTGGTACTCGTTCGTCGTGCTGTCGGTGAAGAGTGGCGAATACGATCACTCCAACAGCTGGCTGCCGGATTTTGAGCAGACGCGCGCCGAGCGCGAGGAGCTCCAGATCGCCGAGTGACGCGATCGCCGGCTTGCCCTGCGACCCCTGCCGCCCATGACCATCAATCGCCTGTTCGTCCGCGACATCCGCTTCCCCACCTCCCAGGAATTGGACGGATCGGACGCGATGAATCCGGATCCGGACTACTCAGCCGCCTATGTCGTGCTGGAGACAGACACCGGCCTGTCCGGCCACGGTCTCACATTCACCTTGGGGCGCGGCACGGAGATCGTGGTAGCCGCCGCCGAGGCCATGCGCCCATTGGTCTGCGGCCACAGCTTGGAAGAGTTCACGGCGGATATGGGCAGGTTCTGGCGCCGCATGACGGGGGACTCGCAGCTGCGCTGGATCGGGCCGGACAAGGGCGCGGTCCATCTGGCGGCCGCGGCCGTCGTGAACGCTGTCTGGGACCTGTGGGCCAAGAGCGCTCGCAAGCCTGTTTGGCGCTTGGTGGCCGAGATGACGCCCGCGGAGTTCGTGCGCTTGATCGACTTCCGCTATCTCACCGACGCGCTGACGCCCCAACAAGCATTGGAAATGCTCGAGGCGCGGTCCGGCGGCAAGGCGGAGCGGATTGCCAGGATGGAGGCCGAGGGCTACCCCGCCTACACCACCTCGGCCGGCTGGCTGGGCTATTCCGACGACAAGATTCGAGCTCTCTGCCGCCAAGGCTTGGCGCAGGGTTGGAGGCGGTTCAAGATCAAGGTCGGGCGCGACCCGGCAGACGACCGGCGCCGCTGCGCGATCATCCGCGAGCAGATCGGCGAGGATGGCATCTTGATGACGGATGCGAACCAAGTCTGGGATGTGCCCCAAGCGGTGGAGCGCATGATTGAGCTCGCGCCTTACCGCCCGTTGTGGATCGAGGAGCCGACGAGTCCCGACGACGTGCTCGGGCACCGCGCCATCAAGCAGGCGCTGCTGCCGCACGGGATCGCCGTGGCGACCGGGGAGATGTGCCAGAACAGGGTGCTGTTCAAGCAGTTCTTGCAAGCGGAAGCCATTGATTTCGTGCAGATCGATGCGACGCGCCTAGGCGGAGTGAACGAGGTCTTGGCCGTGCTGCTGCTGGCGGCTAAGTTCGGCAAGCCGGTCTGCCCCCATGCCGGCGGCGTCGGGCTGTGCGAGTACGTGCAGCACCTGTCCCTGATCGACTACATCTGCGTGTCGGCGACGCTCGATCAGCGCGTGATCGAGTACGTGGATCATCTGCACGAGCACTTTGTCGATCCGGTTCGCATGCGGGACGGGAATTACTTGCCTCCGCGGGCGCCGGGCTACAGCATTGAGATGCGGCCGGAATCGCTGGACAAGTACGAGTTCCGGCCGCAGGGGTCATGGGGTAAGCTAGGAGCGAGACGAGGAGCGCCGTCACGATGACACCCACCGTTGCCCTGAACCGACGCGAGCTCATGAAGGTGTTGGGGGGCGGTCTCGCCAACGTCGGGCTGGCCTCGGTGTTGGCCCGCGACGGCGCGCTGGGGGCATCGGGCGGTAGCGGCGTGCCCGCGCCCCATTTCGCGCCCAAGGCGAAGAGCGTCATCTCGATCTTCTGCTACGGCGGGCCCAGCCACGTCGATACCTTCGACCCCAAGCCGGAGTTGGACAGGTACGCCGGCGAGGTCATGACCGGCGTCGGCGAAGTGGTCGTCTCGCAGGGCAATCCCGGAGGGCTGATGCCCTCCCCGTGGAAGTTCAAGAAGTACGGCCAGAGCGGCCTCGAGGTTTCCGAGCTGTTCCCGCAGGTCGCCCAACATGTGGACGATATCGCGGTGATCCGCTCGATGCACACCCTGTCCAACGACCACGGCCCGGCCCTGTACCAGATGAACACCGGCACTGTGCTGGCCGGCCATCCCAGCGTGGGCAGTTGGCTGACCTACGGCCTAGGCTCGGAGAATCAGAACCTTCCCGGCTACGTCGTCTTCACGGATCATCGCGGCGGCCCCATCAACGGCCAGCCCAACTGGGGCGCGGGCTTCATGCCGGCCGCTTTTCAGGGGACGCAGTTCCGCTCAACCGGCGATCCGATCGTCGACTTGCGTCCGCCGAAGGAGATCAGCCGCGAGCGCCAGCGCAAGTGGCTTGACCTGCTGCAGGACCTCAACCGCGAGCACTTGGCCCAGAACCCGGAGGACAACGAACTCGCCGCGCGCATCCAGTCCTACGAGCTGGCCTACAACATGCAGGTGCATGCGACCGAGGCGATCGACATCTCCAAGGAGAGCGAGGCCACCCGCAAGCTGTACGGCTTGGACGAGGAGCGCACCCGCTTCTTCGGGCGCCAGGCTCTGATGGCGCGGCGCTTGGTCGAGCGCGGCGTGCGCGTAGTGCAGCTGTATTCCGGCGGCGGCAATCACGAGCCGACGTGGGACCAGCACTGGTCGCTGAAGCACTTCCACACGATGCATGCCGGTGAGACGGACGGCCCGATCGCGGGCTTGCTGACCGATCTCAAGCAGCGCGGCCTGCTCGACGACACGCTGGTCGTCTGGCACGGCGAGTTTGGCCGGATGCCGATCAGCCAGCGGCTGGACGGCCGCGACCACAATCCCTACGGCTTCACGGTCTGGCTGGCCGGCGGCGGCGTCAAGGGCGGCACGGTGGTTGGAGCGACGGATCAGTTCGGCTACAGGGCCGTGGAGAGCCCCAAGTCGGTCTACGACTTGCACGCCACGCTCATGCACCTGATGGGGCTGGATCACGAGCGGCTGACCTACCACCACAATGGCCGGGACATGCGCCTGACCGATGTGCACGGCAACCTGATCAGCGAGATCTTCGCGTAGCTCGATTCGCCCCGGCCGGAAGCCTACTGGGCGTTGCGCTCCCGGCGTGCCTGACGGCGGCGGCGCTTCTGCTCCTTCTCGTCGATGATCGTGAGGTTGAAGTTCACCGCGATCATGGTCACGACCTCGACTACGTTCCCGTTCAAGCGGGTCGGGCGGTAGCGCCACTGCGAGACGGCGTCCATGGCCGCCGGGGCGAGCAGCGGGTGCCCACTGATCAGTTTCAGATCGCGCACGCGGCCGTCGATGCCGATGATCGCCTCGAGCTGGACCTTCCCGGAGACGTACTGCTCGACAGCCTCGGGCGGGTAGACCGGCGGCGGCTTGTGCAGGACCCGCGCGTCTTGGATGTTGCCCCCGATGCGGATTGGCGGAGGCAGCGCCAGGTGCTGGCCTGTCGTCGGAAACATCCCGAAGACACCTGCGGCGCTGGAATCGCCCGTGCCGCCCAGCGGTCCGCTCGGAGCGGGCATGGCCGCCAGCGGCGAGACCGGGCTGCCGATGTCGTTCAAGATCGCGACTTGGTCCGGAATGACCGACGGTGCCCGGAACTCCGTCTCGTAGCGCTGCGGGGCCGCTCGCGGCGCGGGCGCTGCCCGGGGCGGCGGCGGTGCGGGGGGCGGCGGGGGCGCGAGATAGATCGCCCGCAAGCCCCACTCCCCCAGATCGATTTCGTAGGTGTTGAGCAGCGGCAGCAGGATCATGCCGCCGAGGCCGGCCAGCTGTAGGACCACCGACCCGGCGAAGCTCCAGCCTTGGCGGGCGGGTTGGCCTGCGGTGAAGCTTTGCTCGAACACAGAATCCCTTGCTTACTCTTGGGCATGCTCCGCGCCGTTTGGTTACCGGTGCGGCGCTGCCTGCTGGACGGTCATGTCCCGAGCTTGCGCGCCAGATCGACGAAATCCCTGGCGCTGACGTCGAACTCGCCGTCGACGGACAGGTCAATCTGGCGATTCGGACGCTCGCGCGGCCGCGGCACGAAGGCCGTGCGCAGGCCCGCCTTGGCCGCGGCTCGCAGGTCGCCCTTGTGGGCGGCAACCATCATCACGGCGCCGGGCTCGAGTCCGAGCAGGTCGGCGGCCTTGAGGTACACCTCGCGGTCGGGCTTATAGCGGCCGGCCAGCTCCGCGGATAGCACGGCGTCCCATGGCAGGCCCCCGTGCTTGGCCATGTTGACCAGCAGGGCAACGTTGCCGTTAGACAGGGAGGCGATGATGAAGCGGGACTTGAGCCTGGCGAGGCCCGCGACCGCGTCGGGCCAGGGGTCGAGTCGGTGCCAGACGCGGTTGAGATCGTCCTTCTCGGCCTCGTCCAAGCCCGTGATCGCGAACCGTTCCAGCAGTCCGTCCAAGATCAGGCGGTGCAACTCGTCGATCGTCTTCCACGGCAGCTCGCCGGTCCGCACGCGGTTCATCGCCGGTCCGTAGCCGTCGCGCCAAGCGTCGGCGAACGCGGCCCAGTCCACCTCCAGCCCCTTGGCCCGGCCGAGCGACCGGCCTTCGCGAATCACGGTTGAGCGCCAGTCGACCACCGTTCCGAAGACGTCGAACGCCAGGGCCTTGACCGAGTCGGGCTGGAAGGCTTGCAAGAGGGGGGCTCCAGCGGCGCAGAACATCAGCGCCCGGCGCGTGAGCGCCGGAGGGCCGCAACAGCGCATCGCCTTGAGTATACGGGCAGTTGGCGGGCAACCTCAGGGGCAAGGCGAAAGCAAGTCGAAGCTTGGTCAAAACGCGCTAAGCTGAGGTGAACGGGTCATGGGCCGCATCCGCGTACTGACAGACAAGGTCGCGAACCAGATTGCCGCGGGCGAGGTCGTCGAGCGGCCGGCCTCGGTGTGCAAGGAATTGATCGAGAACGCCCTTGACGCGGGGGCGACCCAGATCCGCGTCGAGCTGCGCGGGGGCGGTCGCAGCCTGATCAAGGTCAGCGACAACGGCTGCGGCATGCACCGTGACGATGCTCTGCTTGCCTTCGAGCGCCACGCCACCAGCAAGCTGCGCACCGCCGAGGACCTGCTCTCGATCGCGACTCTCGGCTTTCGCGGCGAGGCCCTGCCCTCGATTGCCAGCGTTGCCCGCGTCACCCTTTCGACGCGGGCCGAGGACGGCGATGCGGGGACTGTCGTCGAGATCAGCGGCGGCACGCTGCGCAACGTGCGCGAGGAAGCCCGCCCGCCCGGCACTGCCATCGCGGTGCAGAACCTGTTCTTCAACGTGCCGGCCAGGCGCAATTTCCTCCGCACCGAGCGCACCGAGCTTTCCCACGCGCTGCGCGCGGTGACGCACTACAGCCTGGCCAATCTCGACAAGGCTTTCGATCTGCTTACCGAGCACGGCTCGCAGCTGCACGTCACTCCCGTCTCCACGCATCGCGAGCGCGTCTACCAGATCTTCGGCGGCGAGCTGCTGGAGCAGCTCGTCCGCATCGATCCCGTGGCAGAGGGGGAGCCCGGCTTGCGGCCGGATGCCGGGGAGCAAGCGCCAGGGGAGTTGCTCGGCCCGCCGCTGCGCCTCAACGGGTTCGTCTCCGAGCCCCAGCTGCATCGCTCCAACCGCAACTCCTTCTACATCTTTGTCAACGGGCGCCTCGTCCGCGACAGCCTGATCCAAAGGGCGATCGCCAGGGCCTACGAGAACTTGATGCCGAGCGGCGTATACCCGTTCGCGCTGCTGTTCCTTGAGATCGCTCCGGAAGAGGTGGATGTCAACGTCCACCCGGCCAAGACCGAGGTTCGGTTCCGTTCCCCTTCAAGGGTGTTCGACTTCGTGCGCGACGCGGTCCGCTCCCGGTTGGTCGCCGCCAAGCCGGCCGCCGACCTGCCGCCCGCCGCCGTGATCGACCATGCCCTCTCCGGCATGCCCACCGCTCTGCCCGGCCCGGTCGCTCCGCCGCCCGGGCCCGGCACGTCCGCGTTTCCGCGTGCCTCCGCCGGTACGCGCGGCACGGCGGCCGACACGTTGGAATTCCCGGACCGGCCGCACCGGCGCGGCTTCGGGGCGAGCCCGGCGCTGGAGCCATCCGTGCCGCCCCAGCCGTCCGCTGGCGGGCTGGTGCCCGAACCAGCCTCGCCGCACAGCGGCGAGCCGCTGGCCGACTTGTCGCCGACCAACCTGGGCAAGCTCGCGGACCTGCGTTTGTTGGGCCAGCTTCTCGACAGCTTCATCGTGGCCGCCGGCGAGGATGGCGTGTGGATCATCGACCAGCATGTTGCCCACGAGCGCATCCTGTTCGAGCAGGTCCTCGCGGCCCGCTTGCACGGGCGCCCCGACGTGCAGCGGCTGCTCACGCCCATCGTCATCACCCTGACTCCCAGCCAGTCGGCCGTGTACCAAGATCTGGCCGACGAGCTGGAAGGCAGCGGCTTCGAGATCGAACGCTTTGACGGGCGCTCGGTGGCCGTCAAGGCCGCCCCCGCCGAACTGTCGGCGAAGCAGGTCGAGACGCTGCTGCGGGAGTTGCTGGACGACTCCGTAGATGGCACCGCCGCCATGAGCCTGGGAGACCTGCGCCGGCGCATGGCCGCGACGATCGCCTGCCATGCGGCGATCAAGATCAACATGCCGCTGAGCGAGGAGAAAATGCGCTGGTTGCTGGTCGAGCTGGCCAAGTCCGACTGCCCCATGGCCTGTCCTCACGGACGGCCTATCGCCCTGCGCTACGGCACCCGAGAGATCCTCAAGGCGTTTCACCGCATCTAGCCCCGCGCCACGGGGCCAGCCTTACCCGTGCGTGCCGAAGACTTCGCGGAGGGCGTCGGAAATCTCTCCGAGCGTGGCACCTGCCGCGACCGCGGCCCGGATCGCGGGCACCAGGTTGCCGCCGCCCCCGGCCGTCTCGCGCAGGCGGCCCAGCGCAGCTGCCGCCGCAAGCGAGTCCCGGCCGGATCGATACTTCTCCAGTTCCTCGCGCCGCTCCGTTTCCTGGCTGTGGTCGATCTGCAGCAGCGGCACCCCGGCGGGCTCGTCCGAGCGGAAGGAGTTCATGCCGACCACCGTTTGCTCGCCGCTCTCGATTCGCTGCTGGAGCGCGTAGGCGCTGTCGTGGATCTCGCGCTGCACGTAGCCGTTCTCGATCGCGGCCACCATGCCGCCCTGGTCGTCGATCCGGGCGATGTAGGCCAGGGCCTCCTCTTCCAGGCGGTCGGTCAGGCTCTCGATGCAGTAGGACCCTCCCAGCGGGTCAACCGCTTGAGTAACGCCGGACTCCAAGGCGATCACCTGCTGGGTGCGCAGCGCTAGAGTGGCGGCCTGCTCGCTCGGCAGCGCAAGGGCTTCGTCTAGCGCGTTGGTGTGCAGGGACTGGGTGCCGCCGAGCACGGCCGCCAGCGCCTGGAATGCGGTGCGCACAACGTTGACGTGGGGCTGTTGCGCTGTCAGGCTCGAGCCCGCTGTCTGGGTGTGGAAGCGCAACTGCAGCGAGCGCTGGTTCTGTGCCGCGAAGCGCTCCCGCATGAGCTTGGCGTAGAGTCGCCGAGCCGCGCGGAATTTGGCAATCTCCTCGAGGAAGTCGCGATCAGAGCTGAAGAAGAAGGACAGCCGCGGAGCGAACCGATCCACTTCCAGCCCAGCCCGGCGCGCCGCTTCGATATACGCGATGGCGTTGGACAGCGTCAAGGCAAGTTCCTGGGCTGCCGTCGCGCCGGCCTCGCGCATGTGGTAGCCGCTGATCGAGATTGAGTTCCAGCGCGGAGCATGGTCGGCCGTCCATGCCAGCACGTCGGTCACAATGCGCATGGATGCCGCTGGCGGGTAGATGTAGGTCCCGCGCGCAATGTACTCCTTGAGGATGTCGTTCTGGACGGTGCCGCGCAGCGCGCTGTTCGGCACTCCGGCGCGCTCGGCGACGACAGAGTAGAGGGCTAGCAGGATCGCTGCCGTCGAGTTGATCGTCATCGAGGTCGACACCCGCTCCAGCGGGATGCCGTCGAGCAGGGTCTGCATGTCCGCCAGGCTCGAGATCGCGACCCCGGCCCGGCCCACTTCCCCCAAGGCCAGCGAGTGGTCCGAGTCGTAGCCCATCTGCGTTGGCAGGTCGAAGGCGACCGAGAGGCCGGTGGTGCCGCGTTCGATCAGATAGCGGAAGCGCTCGTTGGACTGGCGGGCGTTGCCGAAGCCAGCATACTGGCGCATTGTCCAGAGCCGGTCCCGGTACATGCCGGGATGGATGCCGCGCGTGAAGGGGAATTCGCCCGCCTCCGGCGGCGGCTCGGGACGGTCTTCGTAGAGCGGCTTCACAACACTCGGCTACCGCATTCGCTCAACGCTTGCGCGCCAGCCGCTTGGCCCGGCGGAAAGAATCGAGGCCGAACCAGACGAATACCACCGACACGACGGCCGCCACCAGCAGCCGGTCCATGCTCTCGGGCAGCCTGCGATACGCCTGGATCAATCCGAACGGACCGAACACGAAGAAGGCGGCAAAGGCCAGGAACATGAATCCCACCACTTCCAGCGCGAGTTCGCGCGCGAGCGAGATGAAACGGGGCACCGTGCCGCGCAGGGCGTTCAATCCAGCGCTGAGCGCCTTGCCGGCATTCATATCGAAAATGCTAGCAGTGTGGGACCTGGCATGCCGTTTCGGGACTTACGGGCGCCGAGAAAGTCCCGGCCTGCACGAACGTCGGAGCGGACCGTGACATGTGCAGGGCGAAGCTACTGACGGGGGCACTTGCGAACTTGGCCGAAGGGGCGGAGAAGCCATTGTCCGCCTGAACCGCAGCCCCGCCTAGGCCAGGGACTGGTCGGTTGCCCCGGTGCTGACCCCGGGCCTGTTAGTTCTGGCGCAGCGCCTGGGACGGACTGACGCGGCCCGCCCGCAACGCGGGTACGGCGGTCGCTATGAGCGCGCATACCGACACGGCAAGGGCCGCCAGCGCGATGATTCGCCATTCGAAGGGGCTGACCTCGTAGAAGAACCCTGCTGCGAGCCTGCCTGCCGCCACAGATGCCCCCAGCCCGACCACGATGCCGCACGCCGTTAGCACTGCCGCGCGGCGGAAGACCATCCATCGAAGTCTGTGCTCGGATGCGCCGAGTGCCGCTTGGACTCCGATTTCCGCCGCCCTGATTCGAACCATGTAGCTGCAGACTCCGAACAGGCCCAGACCGGACAGCAGCAGTGTGACGCACGCGAAAGCACTCACCAGCTTGCCGATCATGCGCTCCAGCGCGATCGCGTCCTCGAGGTGCAGGGCGACCGTGTCGTATCCCGGCGCGATCGGCAACCCCGGAACTTCCTCCTCGATGGCCTGACGCACGGCTGCGGCCAACGCGGCCGAAGGCATGGATGAGCGCACAGCGAGGGTTTGCAAGAATCCTTCGTAGCCCACGCTGGATTGATAGACGAGGGCCGGGGGATCATCGCGCGGGTTGACGTGGCGCACGTCTGCCACGACCCCCTTGATCCGCTTGCTCCCGTCGATCACGGCTCCCAATGCGGAGGAACCGGCGAAGAACTTGTCCGCGAACGCTTGGTTTACGACCACCACGTCCCGCTCGCCCAGTCCGGGCGTGCCGCCCTGCAAGACCCTAATGCCGAGAGTCTCGAAATAGCCCGGAGAAGCCCAAACGTGTATCACGCCCATGTCCTCGCCTTCGGCGGGAGTGTAGCCCGAGACCTCGATCGTCCTTCTTCCATAGTTGCCGCGCAAGGGCAAGGAGCCGGTGAACGAGGCGGTCTCGACGCCGGGAAGGGACCGGACGCGATCTAGGATCCGCTGTCGCATGGAGGGCTGGCCCGACGCCGGAAGGCCGCCGCCCCTTGGGTCGACGAGGATCCCGACCACGTTTTCCGCGTCCAAGCCGAAGTCGGCGGCCCGCAGTTCGGCCAGTGTCTTCAAGACCAAGCCGGCCGCAGTCAGAAGGACGAATGCCATAGCGCACTGCGCCGCGACGAGGAGCGCCTGTGCCCGAGTCTCGGCGATTCCGGAGGATCCGACCGATTGACCTGCCCGAATGTGGTGCGCCAGGGGCCGACGCGCCAGTCGCGCGGCCGGCACCAACCCGACTAGCAGCAGCGTCAGGACTCCAATTCCCGCGGCGAAGGCGAGCACCGGCCATGTCAGGCCGGCATCGAGAGTGTCCACCCCTCGGATCGCTCCCAGCCAGCGCACCAATAGCGGGATGATCTGGACCGCCAGAGTGCCGCCGAGCAGCGTCCCGGCGGCGGCCAGCACGATGCTCTCGGCCAACAGCGTGCGCAGGATGTCGCCGCGGCTCGCCCCGAGCGCTCTCCTCACGCCCACCTCTCCAGCCCGTTCGGAGGCACGGACCAGCAGCAGGTTGCCAAGGTTGGCGCACGCCACGAGAAGGACCAGCCCGGTGGCGGCCCACAGCAGCCCGAGCGGCCGCTGGGCCGAGTCCCGCAGCCTCGACAGGCCACGGTCCAAATTGGTCGCGGCAATCCGGACCTGGTCAAGCCTTTCCCGGCGCTCGTCCGAGATCCCTTCGCCCGCTCGCTCTAGGAAAACTTGCCGCAGTCGCAGGTTGACCGCTGCGCCAGCTTCGTCGAGCGACGAGCTAGGGCGGACTCGCAGCAAGATATTGAGCCAATATGTCTCAATCGGGAAACCGGGCTCCAGCCTGGAAGGCCCACCCGTCACGTCTTCTTGCATTGACAGGGGCACCCAGATGTCGGGGCTGGCTCCGACCACGTGACCCCGGAACGAGGGTGGTGCGATGCCAAGGACGACGTACTGCCGGTCCTGCAGCCGAATGGTCGACCCGACCGCGTCAGGGTCAGAATCAAGCCGCCCGGCCCAGAACGGGTAGCTCACGACTGCGACCGGATTCCCGCCGGGCGCGGTGTCATCCTCCGGGCCGAGCATTCTGCCCAAGAACGGCCGGACGCCAAGCAGCGGGAAGTACGAGCCGGAAACCAGTTGGCAAGAGGCCCTCTCCAGCTCGCTCCCGGCGACGATCCGGTCGCCCAAGTAGACAGTCTGGACGAAGGTCGCCGCTGCCGCCGCGGCATCCAGCGCACTCGGGCTGTCTTGGCGCAACGCTTGGTATTGGTGGTAGGAAAACACCTCGGACTGAGGCACGTCGCTGCGGCTGAAGACTCCGACCGCGCCTGGCCCGAGAATTGCCAGCTCCTGCGGACGCTCCACAGGAAGGAGGCGCAGAAACAAGGCCTCGAACAGGCTGAATACGGCAGTGTTGGCGCCGACCCCCAAGGCAAGCGTCAGGGACGCAATTGCAAGGTAAGCGGGTTTCCTCAGCAGTGACCTGAGCGCTATGCGAAGATCGGACGCCATGGCCGTGGGGGCTAAGCGAGGCGCGTCCAAGCGGGTCTGTTGTCCCACTGGATGGCCTTGCCCCCTACTTTAGGTTGGACGCCTGATCAGATGCTTCGGCATGTCGGAATCGGACTGTTGTTAGGATTCTAGGGATGCCTCAGCGCCGTCTCTCGGGCGACGGGTGACGCCAGATTCGGGATCGCGTAGCGCCGTGTCGATCCCTTCCCGGACGAATCCGAAGAGCCTTCAAGGGTTGGGTTGTCCCGCGCGACACTGGGCGGCGCTGCGCCGCAGCGCGCTCCTCATCCGACCCTGCGGGCGGCCTTCCGCAGGGTCGGACCGGCCGCGGCACCGCCCGCAGGGCGAGGGTACGCCTAAAAGTAGAATTTCAGGCCCAGCTGCATTTCGCGGTGCGAGTTGCCGGCGTTGACGACGCCGAAGCCGGACTGGCCGACTTGATCCCTCGGGTTGTTGAATTCCGGGGTGTTGAAGCTGTTGAACGTCTCCAAGCGGAACTGCATCCGGAGTCGCTCAGTGATCTGGGTGTTCTTCGACAGGGCAATGTTGAAAATGTGCGGAGTACCCGGGCCCAGCGTGCCGCGCACCTTGCGCCCGGCGTTGCCCAGCGTGAACGGTGCGGGCGCTTCGAACCCTGCTTCGTTGGTCCAGAGCACGCCCCGGCGGCCGCCGAGAGCCGGATCGCCGCGGTTCGGATGATTGGGGTCACCGATGAGATTGGCGTAGAGCGTCGCATCGGCCGCGTTGTCGCCCTTGAGGTCTCGAGCTCCGTTCAGGACCGTGACTCCGAACGGGGAGCCGCTCTGGAAGGTATAGATACCGGAGACCTGCCAGCCGCCGAGAATCACGTTCACAGGACCGCTCAGGTTGACAAACTTGCCTCGCCCGAACGGCAGTTCGTAGACCGGGCTGAACACGATCCGGTGAGGCGCGTGGTTGCCCGAGAGCGACCACTCGGAAGCACGGTCATAGATGTTCTGAAACCAGTCGTGATCGCCGAGAGAGGCGGCGTTCTCTCCCACGAAGGGTGCGTTGTCGTACCACCTTGAGAACGTGTAGAGGAAGATGTAGCCGACTCCCTGGTTGAATCGTCGCTCGGTCTTGAACGTGATTCCTTGATAATCCGAACTGAAGAAGTTCGGATTGTTCATTCGGATCTGTCCCGTACCGCCGTACTGGGTGAACGGCTTGAGCAGACGCTGGGTTTGGTTGCCAAACTCGTTGAGACCGACCCTAGGCAGGTTGAGCGGGTGGATCTGGTTGATGTTCATCCGGCGCAGGTTCACCTTCTTGGCAAACTTCGCGTAGTAGCGCACCTCGAAGAGCTGCTCGCCGGCCTGGTGCTGGAATGTCAGGTTCCAGTCGAACGCATACGGAGTGCGGTGGTAGCGGTCTACGAAGTCGACGCGGCCTTGCACGAAGTTCGTGCCGCGCGTTCCGAAGTTGTGGTTCAGCTCCGAGGCATCAGGAATCTGGAGAAAAGTGGAGGGCATCCCGTCCTTGAGCAGCGGGACCTGCCCGCCGCCGATGTTGCCGGCGCCGCCAAACCCCTGGCTGCCGGTTTGCAGGACGTTGCCGTCGTAGTTGCCACCGAACATGACGGCGAAGCCGCCGCGCACCACCGTGTTGCTCGCCCCGCCGGGCTTGATAGCGAATCCAAACCGGGGCCCGAAGTTATTCCTGTCGGCATTCACCGGGTTTCTCGGGAAGCCATCGCGGCCTGCGAAGAAGAACGCGCCTTTCTGGTCGGGGCGGATGCCGTTCGTGCCGGCGGCGGGCAGCGGCAGCTCTGGGTCCCAGCCTGCGACCCGGTCCGCCACTTCGGTGAACGGACCTTCGTATTCATAACGCAATCCCAGATTCAGCGTCAGCTGGCCGTTGACGCGCCAATCGTCTTGGAAGAAACCCGCGACGTAGGCCGACCGGCGCCCGAACGACGGATTGGCTTGGACGCGCGCCCGGTCGGCCTGGCCGATCAGGAACGAGGCCAAGTCCGCGCCGGTCCCCGAGATCACGCTGCCGTCCGGATTGAGGCCGCGCGTGTCGGTGTTGGCGAAGTCAAAGACGCCCGAGGCCGTCTGCCGGCCCAGTTCGCTGCCCTGGTATTTCCGGTAGTCGATGCCGAACTTGAATGTCTGATTGCCAGCCACCTTCGTGAAGTGGGCCGTGTACTCGAAGTTCGTGAACGCGAACAGCCGCCGAGACAACCCCGCCCCAATGCTTGTAATGCTTGGATTGCCCCCGATGTTGAATCGCGGGAAGGCGTCCGGCCCCACGCCAGTCAGGCCGATCTGGGACGCCAGGTCCTCGTTCAGGTTGACGCCTTGGATGTCGTTGCGGTACCGGAAGAAGCCGCCGGTTGCGGTCATGAAGAAGGTCGGCGAAAACAGCTTCGTATACGAGAGCAGTATGTTCTGTTGCCGTTGAGGAAGGAGTCTGGCGTTCGGGTCGGCTGGACCCCAGTCTGGCGACGCAACGAAGCCGTCCGTCACCGGCATGAACAGGTTGTATCGGAACGTCAGCTTGTCGTTGGGATCAACTTCGTAATCTACCCGCATGGTGTGGCTGGTGCGGCGGAGCTCGCGTGGCAGGTTGGCGACCCAGTTCCCCTCATTCGATACATCAACCTCCGTGCGGTTCGCTGTGGGCACGAATGCGATCGCCGCCTGCGCGACCGGATCCAGCCGGCTGCTGGGAATCACGTTGTTCGCGAACTGCATCTCCCCTCCGCGCCCGGTCGACGTGAGCGGATCGTATACCCTGCGGAGCACGCCGTTCGACTGCAGCATCGTCGACAGGTCGCCGGTCTTCCATTCGGGCAGGCCTACGCTGCGAACTCGCAGGTCCTCGAGGTTCTGGATCGTGATGTCGTAGTTGTAGAAGAAGAACGCCTTGTTCTTGACGATCGGGCCTCCGATCGTTCCGCCGGGCACATTGCGGCGCAGCTTCGTCCTGCTCTTCGCATCCCATCCGCGAGCGCTAAACGCGTCGTTGCGCATGAACCAGTAGCCCGAGCCGTGAAACTCGTTGGTGCCGGACTTGGTGGTGGCATTCATGAATCCCGCGGCCGAGCGTCCGTACTCGGCGGTCGGCGCGTTCGCTTCCACTCGGACTTCTGAGATCGCGTCCACCGGCGGGCTCAGCTCGGTGATCGTCGCGCCGATGCCCGTCCGGCTATTCACCACTCCGTCGATGAAGACGCCGGCAGATCTGGTGCGCCCTCCGGCGATCGTGACGTCGCCGCCTCCCGCACGATTGCTGTTGCGCATCCGCTGCGCGCCGGGTGTCAGGTCGATGAGGTCGAAGACCTCTCGATTGACCAAGGGCAGCTCGAGAACGCGCTTGTTCTCAACCACGGCGGCGAGGGAGCCGCGAGATGTCTCGACGAGCGGGCTCGCCGCTTCCACCGTAACCGTTTCGGTGATCGCGCCGAGCTCTAGCACGGCGTCATATGTCAGGACGCTGCCGACTTCAACGCGCAGGTTGCTGACCTGGTGAGGCCGGAACCCGTCCGACTCCATGCGGATCGAATACGACCCTGGCAAGACGCCGGGCAGGTAGTACGTCCCGTCCCCTTGCGTTTCCACCATGTTCGAGGTCCCCTGATCCTCGTTGGTGATTTCCACTTGGACTCCCGGGATGACCGCTCCGGTGTTGTCGGTTGCGGTGCCCAAGATCGTGCCCAGCGTCTGCGAAGGTGCCGGGCTGGTCAGGGCAGCCAATACGGCCGTTGCTAGTAGCAACCGAGAGAAGGTATTCAGCGACATGGTGAGAGCCTCCTTCTGTTTTTCAGGACTCAAGACGCGGCCAATGCGCCAACAGGCTAGTGCCGGTTCCGGTGGAGTTCAACCGCGTTTGGACAAAAAACCGTACGTTTTCAGCAGAAAACACAGGAACATGGCCGGTTTTTTGGCCAAGCCGACCGAATCGCGAGGCTGCGGAGCGGCCAACGGCTTGGGCTTTGCCGTGGCCGCACGAATCGCCGCAGACGCCGCTAGGCCTGCCTCCGTCCGTCCGTTGACCACAGCCAGATCATGGCGTTTCGGGGCGGTCAATCCGACTCGGGGAACTCCCCTCGATGCTCGGGAAGTTCAGCCCGGCGTGGACGGCTCGCAGGGAGGAGCGGGCGGTCCAGTCTAGGGAACGAGTGGGCACCCCTGCGTCGGCCGAACATCCATGTCGAAGGAGTTCCTGATCTTGCCGCCCGAGAGCGGGCCGCAAACGCCGGAGGGGGGCTTGCTAGACTGCTGGCCATGCGCCGGTGGCAAGCGATCTTGTTGCTTCTAACTCTGTTTGCGGCAGTCGCTCGTGCACAGCTGCCGAACATCGTTGTTGTGTTGGCGGATGACATGGGCTGGGGCGACCCGCAGTCGTACCAGCCCGCGTCCAAGATTCCCACGCCCAACATCGACAGGCTGGCGCGCGAGGGCATGCGCTTCACCGATGCCCACAGCCCGTCGGCGGTCTGCACCCCGACGCGTTACGGCTTGCTGACCGGGCGCTATGCGTGGCGGACGTCGCTCACCAGCGGGGTCTTGGACGGGTTCGGCCCGCCGCTGATCGACCCGCAGCGGGACGACACTGTCGCGCTGCTGCTGAAGCGTTCCGGCTACCGTACCGCGGCCGTGGGCAAGTGGCATCTCGGCATGCGCTGGTTCGACAAGCGCGGCGATCCGATGCCGCGCCGGACGGGCGGGTTTCGCCCAGGCGACGATGTGGACTACACGGCTGAACTGCGGGGAGGCCCCTTGGACGTTGGATTCGACACGTTCTTCGGGATTTCCGCCTCGCTTGACATGAGCCCGTACTGCTTCCTGCGGAACCGCTCCGTGGAGATGATTCCAGACATACCCGTTCCGGCCAGCAGGGCGGACATCTTTTCGGGCTTGGCGGCTGGCGTGCGCTCGCGAGGCTTTCGAGTGGAGGACGTGCTGCCGAGGCTGGCCGAGGAAGCCGAGCGCCTGATCGACCAGCAGGCCGGCCGGGACGAGCCCTTCTTCCTGTACATGCCGCTGGCGTCACCACACCTGCCGGTCGCGCCGGTTAGCCCCGGTAGCAGTCGCGCCGGTCTCTATGGTGACTTTGTCTTCGAGACGGACCGGGCGCTCGGTAGGGTCTTGGAAGCGTTGGATCGAAACGCGCTGAGCGACGGCACGCTCGTGCTCTTCACCAGCGACAACGGCGGCTTGTGGCACTGGTGGGACTTTCGCGCCGCCGATGACGGCGGAGCCTCCCCGCGCACGGCGCGAGGGGATTATGTCCGCGGCTACGGACACCAGAGCAACGCGACCTTGCGCGGCACAAAGGCGGACATCTTCGAGGGTGGCCACAGGGTGCCGTTCGTCGTCCGCTGGCCGGGCCAGGTCGCAGCCGGCACCACCAGCGACGCGCTGGTCGTGCTGACCGACCTATACGCCACAGTGGCGGAGATTGCCGGCACGGAGGCGCAGGGCACTTCGGGCCAAGACAGCCATTCGCTGGTACCCGTGTTGCAAGGGAGCGGCGGCTCGGGGCGGACCTCAGCCGTTCACCACTCTTCCCGAGGCATGTTCGCCATCCGCAAGGGTGACTGGAAGCTGGTTGCCGGCCGCGGCTCTGGCGGGTTCACCGTTCCTCGCGAGATCGACGGGTCGGGCGGCCAGCTCTACGACTTGGCGGCCGATCCGCAGGAGACTGAGAACCTGTATGGCTCCCGGCCCGAGGTCGTCGCGGAACTTGAGGAACTGCTGCGGGCGATCCGGCAGTGATGCTTGCAAGCGGGAGGCGGCTGCGAGAGCGGATCTTTCAGCTGCTCAGGGTGCGCCGGAATCTCGGGGATTCTCGTGCCCCGATTTGCTGAGGCTGCATCCCAGAGCGTCGCGTCTGCGGGCATGGCCGAGGACGCACTCGTTGAGAAACTTCAGGCGCCTGTCAGGTCGCGCAGAGCTTTTCGGTCGCGAACGAACGCATCCATGCACTCGCGCTGTTTCGCGGGGTCGCGATGGTCGATGTACTCCATATGCAGCGACACGGGCGTTCCCGCGCTGACCTCGGCGCTCACCATTTCGAACAACTCCGGGTCGACTTGCCCGGTTCCCAGGGGCACGTTGACGGCCTTGCGGCCTTGCCAGCTGAAATCCTTCATATAGACCACGCGGACGCGACTGCGGATCACTCGCCACAGCACCGGCCACGACAGGCCAGCTTCGGCGGTGGCGTGGCGAAGATCGAAGATTGCCGATACCTGCTTCTCGGGAACTCCCTCCAGAAGCCGGTGAGTGTCCCAAACAGTTCCGCCGACGATGCTCCTGCCGGCGTGGTTTTGGTAAAGTCCCGCGAGCCGAAACCGGCTCAGGTAGTCGGCGAGACGCAGCACAGTCTGGCGATGCTCGTCGAGCTGGGCGAGGATAGGGCGCTTGAAATCGTAGCGGTAGTAGGCCATGCGGAACCACTTGATGCCGAGGCTGTCTGCGGTCTTGATCACTCGCTGCGAGAGCGGATCGTCGGCGTCCTTGATGTCGGTGGTGATCATTGTGACGCTTCGGTTGCGCTTCTCGAGAGCCCGGACCAGCAGTGGCAGATCGCGTTCGACGTGCTCCGGTTCGACCTGTCCGCCTTTGCGGACGGTGGCTTCGATGCCGTCGAGGTCGTTTTCTTCGAGAAAGGCCGCGACCTCATCGAAGGAGAGCCACTGCAGGTGCTTGGCAAACGCGAGCACCGGTCCAAAACGCTGATCGGAAGCCGGCACGGCGCTGGCAAGGGCGGCGCCCGCGCCCAGTTTCACGAGTTCTCTTCTGTTCATCCCTTCATTTCCTCTGTAGGCCGGCCGTCTGGCTCAGCAGCCGGTTGCCTGACAGGGTAGCTCATGGTGCCGGTTGCCGAGGCGGCTCAGGCGGAATTCTGCAATCCAAGGCGGCGCGATGTCGAGGGCAGGCCGCCGTAGCGCCGCTCGCGGCGGCGAAAGGATTCAACCGCCCGGCGCAATTCCTCGCCGCCAAAGTCCGGCCACAGCGTTTCGACGAACACCAATTCCGCGTAGGCCGATTCAAACAGCAGGAAATCGCTCAGTCGCTGTTCGCCGCTCGTGCGGATGATCAGGTCGACCGGCGGCGTCTCGGGATCGGAGTGGCAGGCGCGGTTGACCTGTCTCAGGAAGCCGCGCTCATCGCAGGGCTCGTCCGCCCTGAGCCCGGCGGCCGCGCCCAGAATGGCTGAGCGTCCGGAATAGTCGACGGCCAACCGCAGGTAAAGCCGCGGCCCGTCTCGTGTCGCGAGTTCGGCCGTCTCGATCGCACGGACTAGGGCGGGCGACAAGCGGTCTCGTCGGCCGATCAACCCGATCCGCACTCCGCGCCGACGACAGTTCGTTCGCTCGCGGACTAGGAACGACTCGAGCAACCCCATCAGCACCGACACCTCGTTGGCTGGCCGTCGCCAGTTGTCGGCAGAGAATGCGTAGAGCGTCAGCGTTGTGATCCCAAGCGCAGGAGCGGCTTCCACCGCGCGTCGCACTGCGTCGGCCCCGCGCCCGTGCCCCTCCGTGCGCGGGAGCCCACGCGCTTGGGCCCAGCGGCCGTTGCCGTCCATGATCAGGCCGACGTGCAGCCCTTCGTTAGGCGATCTGGCCATCTTGTGTTTCCTCATGTCGCCTCGCGACCCGCGCACGCAGGTCGCCGGTGTCGTCGCGGGACGCGGCTGGTTCCGCCTCCCGGCCGAAGCTGCGCAGGACTTGCTCCAAGACGGGGCGCATTCGTAGCACCCGTTTGCTTCGGATTGCCCAGTCCCAGAGTGGCTCGAAGTTCGTCCACTCGGCGGGGAAGTTGCAGCGCCATCGTTCTCGCTCCTTGTGTGTGGCGGGGCCGCCAAGGGAACCGCTCGAGGTCAGTATCGGCAGCGTGCCGCGCCAATACGTGAGCAAAAAGTGAGGGTTTGGTGATCTTTCGCTGAAACCGGTTGAAACCGGTTCAGCGGGGCCGCTTGGTCAGCCCGGCAGACAGGCCTGAGCCGAACATGAGGCCTTCGAAGACGCTGATGGCGACCTTGGTCACTGTCCCTGGCTCCTGCTCCCCGAGCAAACGGGCCAATGGCCCGAGGCCGACCTGGGATCCGGGGAAACTCTGCGCCATGAAATCGAGGCTTAATGCCCCGAGGGCGCGGCCGCTCCAACCCAGTATCCCGGCCCCGAATGCGCAGGCGAGGCCGGTCAGGAGAGCCACCCGGGCCCGGTCGAGCCCATGCGGCGTGGCCATGCCACCCTCTGCGGTCGGCGTGCCCAGCCCGTACCCTAGACCGACGGCGCCGCCGAGGACCAAGCCCTCCACCGCACCGGCCAGCGGCGAGAGATCGCGGCCGAACAGACCCTCGAGCACGAGCCGTCCCACGAGATGTGCGGCCGCGCCGACCGCCAGGCCGCTGGAGGCGCCCGCCACTGCGAGCGCCAGCCGGCGCTGAGCGCGAAATGCGGCTTCCGCGGTGGCGAGCCCGGCCCCGACTCCTGCGGCTGCGATACCGCCGACTACCATTCCGAGTAGCGGGAGGACAGCCAGCACTCCGTTGTCCGCTGTCGACCCAGGCCCGAAGCGAAGGACAAGGCTGCCGACGAAACCGGCGATCGCACCAGCCGCTGCTCCACCGGCCGCCGCGGCCATCCACCGACGACGGGCCAGCCCGGCCGCGCCTCGGATACGAAGCAAGAATAGGGTCGCCGCGGCAGTTAGCCATCCCCGCCTTCCTAACAACGGAACCGGCCCCGCCGCTGGTACGTCCCACCGGGTCTCGCGCAAATATGCGAGCGCCACGGCGTGGCCCTCGCTGCTGTCTAGCCTGTCCAGAGCCTTCTGCGTGCCCAGCTCATGCAGGGTCTCGGCGGCCTGTCGCATTCGGTCGTCCGCAGCTTCTCCGGCGTCGGACTTGGCAGCGAGCAATGCTTCCAGCGCCTTGTCGAGGGAGGCGCTCGCGTCGGGTTCCTCAGGGGTGTCCCGTACAGGCTCCAAAGGCCCCACATCCGGCTCTTCGACGACGTCGTCGCGTACAAAGCGATAGCCGTGCCTCGGCACCGTGCGAATAAAGGTCGGCTCCCGCGGGTCGTCACCGAGAGTGCGTCGGAGGGTCCGGACCGCTTGGCTCAAAGCGCCATCGCTGACCACTACGTCGCTCCAGACCGCATCGAGGATGTCGATCCGCGAGACGGCCTCGTCGCGCCGTTCGATGAGCAGGACCAGCAGGTCGAAGCAACGCGGGATCAGCGGCAGCTCGCGGCCATCGCGGACTAGCGCCCGTCGGGCGGGGGACAAGATGTGGCCTGAGAACCGGTAGCGGGGTTTGCCCGGCGATGATCGCATCGACTTCAGGCAGTATACGCGGCCGGGACAACCACCCTCTCACTGGCAAGACGCGAAGCGTCCGGTCAGTCTCCTGCACGACGCAAGAGCGCAACCCAGTCCTTGGCGGCATCGCCCGGTGCCGGCCCGATCTGGACCGTTCCTGGCCCGGACACGGCGACGCCATCGGCCAAGGGCCCGCCGTCGGACGGATCGAACCAAGAAACTTTGAACTCACCCTCGGTGCTTTCCAGGTCTAGGCTTGCGCTCCCACCTGACGGAATGTAGACGGCATAGATCTCGCCCGGCTTCGCCAGCACAAATGCCCCACTGCTCGGCGCGAGCTGATCGGCCGGGAGCATCTCTTGGAACGGCAGGTGCCTGTGGAAGAACTCGAGCGCGTGGCGGGTCATCGACCAGATCTGAGAGCGGGAGCGAAAGTCCTCGAGGTTGAGGTCATTGTGGGGATACATGTACCCGAAGTACCATTCAATCCCCCAGCTTCCCGCCATGAGAGTCGCCCAGAGATGGTCGCGACGCTCATCGTGCCGGGACTCGTCTTCCGAGTCGGGCGCGACGCCGTCCCGTCCCGTGCGCTGCTCGTCGAAGGACACCAGCCATGGCCGGCCTGCCTCGCGGGATCTGCGCATCCATTCGATGAGCGCCGTGTGCACGACCGGGTCTTCGCGGATCTGCATTGACGCGCCTTCGAAATCCTCGAACCCGAGCAAGGGCGCGTAGTGCCTTTCGTGGTGTTCGACGGTCGCATGCGTGTGCATGACAACGGGATGGTCGTACGGATCCAGCCGGCGCAGGGCCGACGCATGGGCCTTGCGCTGCTCGGTGGAATTCGTGTTTTCCTCCCCGAGGTTCCAGATCAGAGCGGGATGGTGGGCGAAACGGGCGACGAGTTCTCGGTAGTAGAGCTTGCGGTCCGGCCCCAGATCGCCATCGTCCAGCAGGTGGTCGTTCTCCGTCTCCGCCGTGACAACGTGCAGCAGGATCCCCAATCGGTCGGCGTGTGAAAAGACAATCTCCCACTGCTCGAGCTTGCTCACGTCGAATCGATCGAAAGTCGCGGGGTCGATCCACGGCCAAGCGTCGTCACCGTCCCCGCTGACGTTCTGCGGCAGGAAGTAGATCGAATTCACGCCCTCCGAGGCCAGGTAATTGAGCGCACCGATCAGCCCCTTGCCCTTGCCGTCCTGCCAAGAGGGATCGCCTTCGCGCCAGTCGCGGAGGTGCGGCTCGTAGCGGTGCAGGAACGCCTCTCGGCGGCCTGTCTCGGCATCGCGGTCGCGAGTCCCGTCGAAGTCTGCGTAGGCCAGTAGGTTCTCCGGGCTGTCCGCGCCGCCCTTGAGAAAGTAGCCGCCGTCTCCCGCGAACCTCGGGTAGCGCTCTCCGACGTATTCGAGTCGTCCGCGGGAGCGGAAGTCAGGAGGCTGCTTGTCGGACCCGGCAACTATGAACTCGCCCGTCGCTCCGTCGAATGCCGCCGGCTGGCCGGCCGCGTGGTCGTCGGAGAGCGCTACCCCTTGGCCCGTCCGGAACGATGCGTGGTAGCTCCACATTCCTTCAGCGTTGGGAGCGAACCGCACAAGCCACTTCGAGCCCGACTCAGCGGATGTCTCCGCGGCCTGACCGTCGGCCGCGAAAAAGCCCGGCACGACTAGCTCTCCGGCAGGTCCGGTGAACGTCACATCCAAGCGATAGTCGGTAAAGGGATTCGGCTCGCTTGTTTCGGAGGTCTCGGGCCCGTCGAAGGCAAGCGTGACCGTGTGCCAGATCTGGAGCTCGCCCCACACGTCTGCCTTTGGTCCGCTGCAACCCGCGAGGACGAGCACAAGGCAGGATAGGATCCACGTTCGCATGCGTAGATTCTAGCCGCAGTAGAGCCGAGAACCCGCAGCAAGAGGTGACATGCCACTGGGATTGGCGTACGCGTCCACTAGTTCCTCAGGCGGTACGCTTGTAGCCGGCTCTGGGGCTTCTCGGGCATTGTGCGTTCGATCCTTCCGTCGGCAACAAGAAGCCTGATCACCTTGTTGAGCTGGCCGGATACCCTCTTTTGCCCGAGGCTTCTGGAGAGATCCGCTTTCGACATTGGTCCATCCGCCAGTTGCCGAAGCACTCTGTCCGCCAGCGACTCTGGCTGCGACTCTGGCTGCGACTCTGGCCGCTGCTGTTCGTCGGCCCAAGAGTTGTCAGCGGGACCGCTAGGTTTCCGGGGAGCTGCTCGGCGTTCTCGGGCCACCGCCTGGGCCGCGCTGCCGGGCTGGGGTTCATCGCCGGCCCCAATGAACACGAACTCCAGCCGCAAGCCTCCCGGTTCCAGCTCCCATTTTGGATCGGCCGTGCCCGCAGCTCGGCACGCTCTGACGATATCGGCGATTCCTCGTCCCCAAGCCTCGATCATGCCGGCGCGAAAGAACGCGTTAGCTATGCCCGGGTTCTGCGGTGCCGAAGCGTGCGTTGCCATGAGCTCTTCAAGCGTCCAGCCAAGAGGCAATGCTCCCGGGTTCCACAACGCGATCCGGTCGTCGTATACCCGGATCTGAATTGGCGCCGGATTGCTGTAATCGCGGTGAACGACTGCGTTCATCACGGCTTCGCGCAGCGCAGAGCTAGGCGCCGGCGGAGTTTCCCGCCGGTAGATGCCCTCGTAAGAGATTCTTGCCTTCGAGTACTTTGTTCGAAGCAGGTCCACGACGCGGTCCACCTGGACGAAAAGGTTGCCTTCGATGACGTCTTGGTATGCGAGGTCGGTCTCCGCTCTGAAGTAGCCGATCTTCACGAATGCGCCAGCGAAGAACCGTGCAGGGTCTGGATGAAACAGCAGGACCGCTGCTCGCCGTAGATACTCGCCCTCGCGCAGGCGTAGCATTTCGATCAGATTGCTGTCGGATTCACTTAGCGCGTCGGCAGGAAGGCGGCCGCTGGCGATTCCACGCCGAAGATACTCGTCCAGAGCTCTCCCATCCAGATCTGTCATCCCAACACCCGGCATCGGCGCATCGTCCCAAGTGCGGCCGTGTCTGCGGAGCAGGAACCGGTTCAGCGCGGCCCCCCGCAAGACCTGCTTGGTACTGCCGCTCCGATAGTGGTATTCGCCCTTGTAGCTGATTGGATTGGGGTAGGGATCGACCCTAATCTCGAGGTACTCTCCACCCTCCTCGGACTTGAGATTCACGTCCACTACAACGCCTAGCAGGGCTTGCGCCTTGTTGGGTATGTCCTCTAGCAGTCTCAGCGGATCTTTCACGCCGACGATCTCGCCACTGTCGTCCTTTCCGATCTCCAACACACCGCCCTGAGCGTTGGCGAACCCGCATATCCACTTCAGATACTCGTCCCTCCAAGACGATTTCCACTCGAGATTCTGTGCTTCACTCATAAGTCCTTCATCAGCTGTCTAGCTCGCCCAGAGCAGGACTGACGGCATTACAAAAGCTGGCGCCCATCTGTATGTTGAGTCGTGCCGTGCCGATTGCCCGCTGGAACGGAAGCCTGATCCCATCGTACTCGTGCCCCTTGGGGATGAATCGGTCGGCGCGTCCGCGGCTTGCCTGATCAGCGTGGATGGGTCAGATCGGCATCTGTCGCTGCCAGTGCGGAGTGTACACGCTGAGCTATGCCTGAGCCTAGCGCTCTGTGGACCCTAGCGTCTCCGTACGTCCGATCGGCGGCCGTGCAGGGCACTCGCACCGCGCTGAGCCCGGCGAGAGAGCCCGAAGGCGGCTGGTACCATGATCTTCCGCTCGCCGGGCGATATTGGCTCGGACAGGCGGACTCTTCGCGGCGCTCAACCCATACCCCGACCGAAGCCGCCCAAGTTATGTCGAACGCCCGGACCAGCGAGAGCCACCCGCTTCAGGTGGACGACGTCAGCCCCGGTGATGGCTTCGGCCGAATTGCCATCACCCTGTGTCCCGGCAAGAAGCAGCCTCGCGCACAGAGCGGGGCTTGGGATCGCGACCTCGAGCTCGACCTCGATGTGATTCAGAGATGGGGAGCGACGGCAGTCATCAGCTTGATCACTGACGAGGAGATGGCATGCTTGCAGGTGTCCGGGCTTCGCGACGCCGTTGAGGAACGGCACATGGAGTGGTGGCACCTGCCGATCCCCGATGTGCAGCCCCCCGGGTCCGAGTTCGAGCGTGGTTGGAAGGTTGCTGGCGAGGCCATCCGCGACCGATTGCGCATGGGATTTGACGTCCTCGTCCACTGCAAGGGCGGCTTAGGTCGCGCCGGAACGGTCGCAGCTCGCCTGCTCGTTGAACTGGGAGGGAACTGGGAGGATGCGATCCGCAAGGTTCGGGACGCCCGGTCGGAAGATGCCATCGAGACTGACGAGCAGGAACTCCATGTAGAGCGCTGCGAACCTCCGGTGTCGCTCGCGCCGTCGACAACCCAAGAGTGCATTCGGGATCGGGCAATGGGGGCCTTGCTTGGACTTGCGGTGGGCGACGCTCTCGGAACGACGCTGGAATTCCGGCCTCGTGACGAAGGGGCCAGGATCGTTGACATCACAGGCGGCGGGCCTTTCCAACTTCAGCCTGGCTGCTGGACCGACGACACGGCAATGGCCCTGGCTCTAGCGGAGAGCTTGCTGGCGTCTGGCAACCTCGACTGCAGCGATCTGATGGACCGATTCGTGGCATGGCGGCGGAACGGAGAATACTCGCCCACCGGGCACTGCTTCGACATCGGGATCACGACTCGGAATGCGCTTGAGCGCTACCTCCGGACTGGCAACCCCCTCGCCGGTTCGACCGATCCAACGACTGCAGGAAACGGCTCGCTGATGCGGCTCGCCCCTGTGGCCCTGCGTTTCTGGAGCGACCGCGATAGCCTCGACCATGCTGCTGCGCAACAGTCCCGGACGACCCATGCGGCCGAAGAAGCGGTGGATGGCTGCCGCGCGTTCGCCGACCTGCTTGCAGATGCGATCTCCGGCAAGCCCCGCCGGGACGTCCTCGCTCCAAGAGCATTCGATGGCGCTCCAGCCATAGCCGAGATCGTGAAAGGCAGTTGGCGCGGACGCGCAAGGAAGGATATCCGGTCCAGCGGCTACGTCGTCCACACGCTCGAGGCCGCCATGTGGTCGGTCGCGCGTACTGGCAACTTTCGCAACGCCGTCCTGCTAGCGGCCAACATGGCCGACGACGCCGATACGGTGGCGGCAGTGACGGGCCAATTGGCCGGCGCCATCTACGGGCTGTCCGGCATTCCTACGGACTGGCTGGAGCGGATCGCATGGAAGGACCGGCTCCTCAACACGGCAGAGCGGCTGGCGGAACTCGGTCACAAGGAAGTGCAGGCATGACTTTGCACGCAGGCGCAACCCTAGCAGCGGATGGCCCGCTATCGCTGCCACCCCGGTTTCGTTAGTAGGCGGAGTTTGCGTTTGATCGGGGACGCCACGGGGACCAGTGTCGGTCCCTCAATGAATGGAATGGCCGTCCTACGACCTCAATAGTGCAGCAGGAGCCAGACAGCGCAGGACACTAGCACGAGGCCCATCGCACAGTTGAAAGACCGCAAGCGCCAGCCTTGCTTGAGCGCCTTGCCGATCCCTACACCGAACACAGTCCACGTGTAAGACGAGGCCAGGCCAGAGATGAGGAAGGCACTGGCAGCGAGCAGGGCGTTGGGAACCGCGACCTCGCCAGTCGCGTAGGCCGCTGTCAAGGAGATTGCGAGGGCCCAAGCCGCGGGGTTCACCCACTGGAACAGGATCGCCTCGAAGAACGTGAGCGGTCTGCTCCGGTCGTTTCCCTCGGTTGCACGGGCTGTTGCAATACGCCACGCGAACCAAGCGAGCATGGCGCACCCGAGCCACTTGAGGATCTTGACAACGATTGGGAAGGGCTCGATCACTTGCCCTAGGCCGAGAGCCACCAGCGTCAACATGATCGGAAAGCCGATAGCGACCCCCATCGCATGTGGCACTGACCGGCGCCACCCATAATTGGCCCCGGAGGCGCTGAGCATGGCGTTGTTCGGTCCGGGAGTCCAGGTCATGGAGACGGCCAACCCGGCGAGTGCGGTCGCAGTTTCGAGATTCATGCCAGACTCCGCGGAGACGGTGTCGACCGGCTAGAGCAGATCTGGCTCCTTCGGCTGGATAGCGGGCCAGCGGAGCTTGATCTGGACCTACTCTTCCCTCAACATACCGCCTCGAGAATCGGGCCGGCAGCTACAAGGACTGACTCCGCCATGTCGAGCGCTTGCTTGGGTCCCGGTCGCACGGCTGGTCATCAAGCGCGCTCTCAGCTGCGCGGGCGAGACACCGCTTAGGGTGCAGGGGACACTGGAGCCGCAGTCTCAGGGGTCTCGGCGCGTTCCGGCTGGCCGCCGGAACGTACGGGACTCTCCTCTGCCATTGAGCCATTGCCCTCGTTCACAATGACCTGGAGCGGGTTCGGCGGCAGCGCATCCTCGTCGCGAATGCGGGAGGTCCCATAGATGTGGAACGGCTGCGCATCGTTCATTCGAGCCACTTCCTCGAGCGTCTGCTTGCGATGCTTGGGGATCAGGCGGGGGGGCGCTGCCTCGGCGTTCGGCTCCAAGTCCCAGTTCAGATGCAGATGTCGCGACAGCTTCTCTTCGGGTTCGCCCGCGAAGCGCATCGCCGGCCACTTGAACGGCGGCCCGTGAACGTGTTTTCCGCGAAGGTGGTAGAACACCTTGGTGCCGATTCTGAAGTACTTTCTCGACCGTTCGCGCATTTCGCCGAAATCGCGGCTCTGCTTCCACGCGGTCATGATGAATTCCCACTGAAGCTGGGTGAGCTCCCGGGCCTTCATCGCATGCCCGGAGGCCATGCGTGTGTCCTCGAGCGGCGTGAAGATCGACGGCACGTACAGGACCTTGTTGTTCTTCAACCGGTGCAGGAGCTCTAGCGACTGCTTGATGTCGTCATCGGTCTCGTTCGGCAAGCCGACGATGAACGTATACACCGGAAACCAGTTGTTGTCGTTGAGGATATTGGTGCCTTCTACAACGATTTCCTGCCAGTCCTGGATGTCGAACGGGAGCGCCTTGCCCGACATGGTGAGCGCCGCCAGGCGCGGCGAACCGGTCTCGATGCCGATCAGCGGGGCCAGGAATCGCTTGTCGGGGTGGGTCGAGTTCCGATTCTGCAGAGCCCTCTTGCGGAGCAGCACGTTCGACAGATCGCGGACCAGGCCGGGGTTGACCACTGCGGGCGCGATCGTGGCGTGCGAGAGCGGGAGATAGTCGACACCCGGTTCCTCGGCGATCGAGGCGTAGAAATTGAGCAGCTGGTTGGGATTTGGCACATAGAACGGGGCGGATGCGCCGTAGATGAAGATGTCTTCGGAAACCGGGAAGATGATGCGCCCGCCGTTGGACGTGTTCGCCCTCACGGCCGACAGCACATCGGGCATGGGCACCGAGATGCGTGTCTCCAGGGTGGGGGAGCAAAACGCGCACTGCCTGCCGCAGCCTCGGGTCATTTCGACGATGCCGTATGTGGATCGTTGCCGCGGGATGACCAAGTTCTCGATGGACGGCTCGGGGGCGCTGACGGTCGGGGGCAGGTCGCGGCCGTCCTCCGCCATCTGGAACACTTCCAGGATTCTCGACTCCGCCCGCCCGTTGATCACGCAATCGATTCCGAGCCTCTCGCGGGAGGCGGTCTTGTCGATCTGCCAGGCACCGGCGCCTCCGACAATGACCTTGGGCCTGTGCCTTCGAATGGCGGGGTGCAGGTACACCCGCTCGGACTCGGCAGCGTTGATGGGGCGCGCCGAGGATCCGAAGATATTGGAGTACACGCCGGTAGAGAACGCCGTTCCGATCGGGTTGTGCGCACCGACGCCGACTGCCACGGTGCGGCGTCCGACGAAGGTACCCAGATCGTCGGGATAGCAGACCACCACATCGTCGTCCGGGTATGCCCGCCGCAGCACCTCTTCCGCGACGCGCACACCGTAGGTCATGACCTTGGCGCTGCCGTCCGCGTTCCGGGGCTGCTCGAATTTGTTCTTGTAGAAGAATCGTGGAACGAATTGCGCCGGTGCAGACGCATACATCATCTGCTTCCACGGGCTAAACGCCTGCTCCGTGCTCTCGGTATCCGGAGCCGTTAGGACGAATTTCACACCGTCGCGATGGAACGCCATTGCTAGAAAATCACCCGTCTGGTTTTGTATTTTCTGATTCTAAAGCCCCTCCCGGCGACCACGTTGGGCGTGCTGCGACCGCGTCGCCAGGCCTTGGTGCGAACAAGCTTCGGTCAGAAGTCCGGCATGACTAATCTGAGCGGCCGGAAGAGCCGTTCGCGGCACCCAGCCAACCTTCGAAGTGCGAAATGCCATGATGGAGGTCAAGACATGCTCGCGAGTCTCTCAAACGGAGCGGACTGGTAGCGCGATCGGGAAAAAGAGCGAATGAACCTTGAATTCAGCACCACCCAACTGCAAGCGCAGCCCTACCTAGGGATTCGTGCCAAGACAACGACAGACAAGCTTGGCGCGATCATGGGGCCGCTGTTCGGGGAGGTCTACGCCTACATCCAGCAGGGCGGGCAGAAGCCGGCCGGAATGCCGTTCTCGATCTACCACTCGATGGAAGGTGACGCCGTCGAACTCGAGTGCGGTATGCCCGTCGCGGCGCGGATGGACGGCACGGCTCGCGTCCAAGTTGGCGAGCTTCCCTGCGGGACGGTGGCCACCGTCACGCACATGGGTCCGTACGAAGGCTTGCCAACCACTTGGGCGGCACTGACGGTGTGGATTCGGTCGCAGGGCCTCGAAGCTGCCGCGGCGCCTTGGGAAGTTTACGTCACCGATCCTGGCGCCGAAGCGGACCAGTCCAAGTGGCGCACTGACATCTTCTTCCCGGTTCGCTGATCCGGCCGCGTTCCGGCCCGGGCGTCCAAAGACCGGCAAGGGTCCGGGCAGACGCTGCGATCCCGGCGCCGTGCGGAACGGCCCCTGTCTGACACCAGGCTGTCATTTCTGATTGCTCGCGGCCATCCGGCGGAAGCTTGCTTCGACTCGTTCAGCAAGCCGGGCGTAAGGCTCACCTTTGACAGGATCGAGAGGGACTCCGATTTCGACACGGACGGACCCTCTGCGCGGCCAGGAATCATGCATTGACATCACATCGAACAGCCCATGCAAATGGACCGGCACGACGGGCACTTCGAGCCGTTGGGACATTAGCCCGATTCCCGGGTGAAACGGTTGGAGGGAGCCGTCGGGG
>JAJDZN010000077.1 GCA_022824585.1 Bryobacterales bacterium
TCAGCGCGGCGGCCCTGGGCGCCGCTCCCAGCCCCGAGAGGCTGCGCGAGTTCGTGCGCTGCGCGGCGCTGGCGGTCGAAGCCGACGGCTACTTCGCCAAGCGGGAGATCGAGCGCGACCCGCGCTGGACGGACGGCCAGCGCTACGTGTACGTGCTGGACATGCTGGGCAACCAGGTGATGTCGGGCCGGCCGGTGCGGGTCAACGGCCGGGCCCCGCACGAGTGGGGGCGCGGCGGCCCGCGCGGGGACCAGTTCGGCGGACTCGACATGGCCGCGATGGGCGACACCTTCGGCGAGAGCTACGTGTACTACCGCTCCTACAACCCTTTGACGGGCGCGAACCAGCCCAAGGTGGGGTTCCTGAAGCGGGTGGTGGCGCAGGGGGTGCCGCTGCTGGTCGGAGCCGGGTACTCGGTCGGGCCGGCTGCGGCCCCCGCGGGGCCGAGCTGCGCGGACAACTACGTGACAGCGGCAGCGGTGCGCACGCAGGCGGACATCCCTGCGTTCGTGCGCTGCGCGGCGGAGTACGTGCGCGAGCACGGCGAGGCGGAGGCGCGGCGGGCCTTCAACGAGGACGCGCGCTGGAAGTCCGGGCCGACCTACGTGTTCGTGGACGGCGTGCAGCCGTCCGGCGCGACCGCCCGGACGCAGGTGTACCCGCCGGACCCGGCCCGGGAGGGCTCGGTCTGGGGGACGTCGATCGACAGCTTCGGCAGCAACTACTACTACGAGCTGCACCGGATCCTGTCACTGGTGGACGAGGGCTGGATCTACTACGCGTTCAACCACCCGGCGACGGGTCGGAGCCAGCCGAAGAGCTCGTACGTGATAGAGGTCGAATGGAACGGAGAGCGGGCGGCGATCGGGGCCGGGATCAACGCGCGGGACCTTCCGGGGGCCTGCGACCCCAGCGAGGTCAACGCGGCCGACTTGGCCGCCCGGCCGGGCGACCAGCGGCTGCAGGAATTCGTGCGCTGCGCGGCGATGGAAGTGGAGTCTTCGGGGTACTTCGCCGGCCCTGTGCTGTCCAGCGACCAGCGCTGGAAGCACGGCCCGATCTACATTTTCGGCGTCGACGGCGAAACAGGCACGGTCGAATTCAGCGGCAACCCGGCCAGTTTCGCAGTGTCGGGACGGGCTTCGCAGCTGCTGCTCGACGGGAGAATCGCCCGCCTAGCCGCTCCGCTGTTCGGGGAGTCGTTCTGGTACTACAACTTCGAGAACCCCACGACGGGCGAGGTCCAGCCCAAGGCGGTATTCGTCAAGCTCGTGCGGGCACAGGGAGTTCCGCTGTTCGTCGGTTCCGGTTACAACCCGTAGGATCGAAGCGCGAACCTGCGGGTTCGCGATTCTACTCAGTGGCGTGGCTCCCGGGCCTCGTTGATGAGCAGCAGGGGAAGCGGCCGCCCTCGCCCAAGCGCTTGACTGCGATGCTGATGGGCATTCTGATCCAGCAAGGAGTCTACGACCTCTGGCAGCCAGCGCCTGTCCGGAACGGCAGCGGGAAGGGGATCTAGGGACCTGGCGCGATCTTCGGACGGATCGCACCTTCTGCAACCGCCGGAAAGCCCGGCGGGCAATGGCAAACATACAATCTGACTCTGGTCGACCGGCAAGAGACGGTCGTCTTGAACGGCGTCAAGGTCATCGACAACCAACCGATCGCGGGACCGACAGCCGGCGCCATCTATACCGATCCTTCCGCACCGGGGCAATCTACCTGCAGGGAGACCACACGGCGGTCAAATACAAGAACATCCATTTAGCCCCTGTTGTGGGTGGGCGGTGAAGTCCCGCTACGGCCGGAATTCGCGAAGGGCGTCCCCGCCGGCGGGCGACTCGGTCATACACGAAGACGCGTCAGCTGTGACTTGGCTACACGAGCCGGAGGTTCAGTGCTGGCAAGAACGTACCCTGAGATCTTCCAGCGCGCAATGTCGCAACACTATGTGACTAAAGTAAAATTCTCTAAATGACGATTCAAGCACCACTAGTTTCGAGATCGAGGATTCGCGTCGCATGGCTGCTCGCGCTCGCCGCCGTCTCTGCCGGTGCACACCACGCCTCGGCGCAGCAAGCTTGCCCGCTCCCTCCTGGCGTGGCCCCTCCCGAGGATCTAAGTGTCACGGCGCAACAGGTAGAGCAAGGCAGCGCGACCCTAAAGGACTTCGCGCTGGCTGCGAGAGACAGATATAACGGGCTGCCCCAAGAGTTCGAGACTCTCGAGGGAATCGCGCACTTTGGATGTCTCGTCAGGCATGAGGGGTCTCCCTATGATGCCGGCTCCACCTACATTGTGACGCTGACGCCCGACGGCAGGGTGTTTGTTCACGCGAAGGACATGTCGTTGTCGGGCCGGCAGGTCAACCCCTTCATTTACGGCGAAATCCTTTCCGCGCTCGGAGTATCCGCAACCGACCTAATCGGCTTGGGTTCGCCCGATCCTAGTGTCGTCGCCCAAGCCGGGGCCTCCATCTTCGGGACGCTGTTGCAGCAACCGGATGGTCCGTTCGATGCGACCGCGCCCGTGCCAGGCCTGCGACCGGGTATTCCGGGCGCCTCCGGACATGCCGCCGTATATATGTCGGCCAATTTAGGGGTCCCGCTGTTGCTGCTCGCCGGATTCGATCTCAATGAGTCTCATGTGACCCAAGAGGTAATCGACTACGGCGATCCGGCCGTGACTGCCAAGGACGTGGTGGATCGCGAAACGCTGCAGGCCTTCGTCGGGGAAGCCTTGAAGTTCATTGTCGATACCGTAGCGACCGGCGATCCAAACGCGTATTCGAAGGCGCGGATCGCCTTGCGCGATCCGAACGGACCCTGGCTACATGGGTCCGTGTACCTCTATATCTTGGATCGCGACAGCAACATCATCTTGCTTGACGGAGCGTTTCCGGACAGATTCGAACTTCGACCGCTGGTTCCGACTGTCCGAGACGTGGTCACCGGCGAGCTCGTTCTCCCGCAGGTGATCGAGGCTGCGACCAGCAGCCCGGATGGCGGCTTCCTTGAGTACTACTGGGACGATCCTGCTGACGACACCGACAACGCCGATATCCCCAAGGTGGGTTTCGCCCGCGAGTTCGTCGATTTCGTCCAGACCCCAACCGGAGTCCCGTTCCACTTGAACATAATCGTCGGCTCTGGCTTTTATGGGAGCTCGCCTGCGGGCGGTCCGGCGATGACCGGCGGCTGCTCCGATCGCGACATTGCCGCGAGCGCGGTGCGCACCCAGAGCGATGTCCGGTCGTTCGTGGAGTGCGCTGCCGAGTACTTGGCCGAGCACGGCACGGCCGAGGCCCGCCGCGCCTTCAACGAGGACGAGCGCTGGAAGCACGGCCCCACCTACGTGTTCGTTGTCGGCATCGCCAAGTCCGGCGCGGATGCCAAGACCTTCGTCTTCCCACCCGACCCTTCCCGCGAGGGCGGCGTCTGGGGTGTGACGATCGACGACTTCGGCAGCGACCGCTTCTACGAGATTTACCGCATGACGCAATTGGTCGATGCCGGCTGGACCTACCACTCGTTCCCCGATCCGGAGACCGGCAGGCGGTCGCCTAGGGCCTCCTACGTCATCGAGACCGACTGGAACGGCGAGCCGGCCGTGATCGGGGCCGGCATCTACTCGCGCGACTGGCCCGGCACCTGCTACCCGGACGAGGTCAGCGCGGCGGCCCTGGGCGCCGCTCCCAGCCCCGAGACACTGCGGGAGTTCGTGCGCTGCGCGGCGCTGGCGGTCGAAGCCGACGGCTACTTCGCCAAGCGGGAGATCGAGCGCGACCCGCGCTGGACGGACGGCCAGCACTACGTCTACGTGCTGGACATGCTGGGCAACCAAGTGATGTCGGGC
>JAJDZN010000037.1 GCA_022824585.1 Bryobacterales bacterium
CTCACAACGGTTCCCGCTCAGAGACAGGACCCCGCCACGAGCAACCGTTCGAAACCTACCCGGCCCCAACCAGCGCAAGCATTGCTGCGCGTGAGCTCAGGCGACAAGACACGTAGTCAAAAAAGGGCCTGAGTAGTTACCGTCCGACGTTGTAGTCAAGGTTTTCGACCATCGACGCATAGATCTCCATGGCCCTCGAGTACTTCGAGCGCTCCTCGTCGCTGAGGCTATCCCAGGTCCGTGCGAAGGGTTCGGCGGGCTTGTCCCTGGCTTGCTCCGAGATGACGCCTGCCTCGACCGCTCCAGCGATGCGTTGCTTCCTCAGCTCGTCGTAACCTCCGTCGTACTTGCCCTCGTATTTGTCCAGCCAATCCTTGGGAACCTGCAAGGGCCAGTGCGGGCTTGTGTAGGCCATATAGCTAAACCAGGGTGCGGCGTTTTCTTTGCTTTCTTCGAGAAACGAGAGGAACTTGTCGGTGTAGAAATCCGTTGAGTAGAACTCGTTGGGCATGGATTCGAGAGTTTCACCGTCCTCCCAGTAACGCTTTGCCGGAACGTTCGCAAAGTGGACAGCGGAACCGAACTTGAGGCCAAAGGATCGATGGAAGCCCTGAGCTGCCGGACTCAGCTCCGGCGTCTCACCGAGGTGCCACTTGCCCACCATGTAGGTGCGGTAGCCGGCGTCTTGAAGAAGCTTCGGAATCGGAACGATGCGATCGGTCAGATGCCCCTCATAACCGGGTTTTCCTCGGCGAGCTTCGACCAGCGGATCGCCGTTGAACCGAGCTATCGTAACCAGCTGCGTCCCCATGCCCGCTAAGTGCGGATGGGTGCCGGAGATGAGAGCGGTACGAGTTGGAGCGCAGCTGGGGTGCACATGAAAGTTCGTCAGCCGCACGCCGCCAAAGGCAAGCTCATCTAGGTGCGGCGTCCGAATCTCGCCGCCAAACGAACCAAGGTCGGTGTAGCCCATGTCGTCGGCGACGATCAGCAGGATGTTGGGCCGGCGAGCCTCGGTGCTGTCCGCCGTATCGTCTTGACGGCATCCCGCTAGCACGGCGAGGCATAGGACTGCATGAATGTGAAATCGCGGGACTCGCATCTTCCTCTCCTATCCGCCCTCTCCTTCGTCGGGCATTTGAAGCTTGTGGTATTGAAGCTCCTTGCGTGCTTCATCGAGTCGCTTGCCTGTTTGAGCAACGCCAGGATTTGCTCCTCGGCTTCGTTAATCTTTCCCGCCGTCGCGAGGACTTCTTCTTCACGGAACTTGGGAACGGCGACAACCCCGTCGCTGTCGCCGACCATGATGTCGCCCAGCATTACGCGGGCGCCTCCGATATTGACCGACGACCGGTCTCGGGCCCGATTCAGTTTCGACCTGCGGCTAAAGATCGACCCGATGCGGTCCGCGCCAGTCGAGGCCCGGGGGCGAGAGTAGATCTGGCTACAAGTGAGGGCTCGCCCGACGCTCAAGGCAAGGTGCTGAAAGAGGCCAAGACAGAGAAAAGCACTCCTCTTGGGCGCCCTAACGTCGTCGTTCGCGGCCGCTAGTCCCGTAGACACACCCGGACCTCCGTGGCCGAGCCTGCCTTTGATTCGGTGGTGCGAGGTGGCCGGGCCGATCATGGAGGGGTAGATTGTAGCGCTGCTGTTGCATGGCGATAACAAGCGATCCAACGAACGACATATTCTCGGCCTTCTCAAACCCTGCCCAGAGCGCTCTAAGCCCTTCCACACAGTACTTTGAGCCTCTTGAGACCCTTGAATCTTCGCGGGTAACTTGATTAGCCGATTGTGCCGAATTCGCGCGTGCTACACTCGCTTGGCGAACCTCGGCACTGGGCTTCTCAGAGCAAGCGGACAATTGCAACACGAGACCCATTCCATGTTTGCCGCCAATTGATCACGCATGGAAGCAGCGAGCGATAATGTGGCCGCTCGATAGCACCGGCAGGTATGAAGTAGTCTCCAAGACTGATCGTCGCGGCAGGCCACTGCGTACAGTTATCTGCCTGGACACGGGGTTGGTTCGCAACGACCCAGTGCCGGACGACGCCGAGCTCGCGCGGTTTTACGCCGAGGACTACCGGATCAGCTACAAGGGCACCCGGAAGCCTCGCCGCCGCCAGATTCTTCGCAATTTTCGACGTGCGGCAGCTTATGTGCGCTCTTATCGGGATTTGTTGGAAGGCACAAGCCGCGTATTGGATGTCGGAGCCGGCTCGGGTGAGTTCGCTTTTCTGATGACGTGGCTCGGCAAGACGGTCACAGGAATCGAGCCCAACGTCGACTACGCGGCCTATTGCAGGGACGAGCTTGGACTGGATGTACGCACCTCCCATCTTGCTCCGGACCTGTTCCGGCCCGGGCAGTTCGACCTGATCCGCATGAACCATGTATTGGAACATCTGAACAACCCGGTGAGGTATCTCGGCGAGATCGCCAACTGGCTTGCGCCGGAGGGGCTGCTGTACGTCGAAGTGCCCAACATCGAAGCCGACTGTCGCAGCAAGTCGCGCGGCCGCATGTTCCACTACGCCCATATCTTCAATTTCAATCCGTGGACGTTGCGAGCCTGCGCTGGTCTGGCAGGCCTGACCGAAGCGCCAGAGACCGCACGGAAGTCAGCGGGGACCACCGGCGCATTCTTCCGCCCAGATGCCGCAGCCGCCGAGTCAACCAAGGTCAAGAATCCACAGAACGCTGACCATGTGCGGACATTGATCCGTGCGCATTACGGAGGAGCTTTCAGCAAAGGAAAGGCGGCCAAGCCGATTCGCAAGCTCGCCGGCCAAATCGAAGAGAGTCTGACGGGGCTGGTCTTGGGCTCGCCAGCCTCTATAGGCGAAAGCGTGGCGCGCAGACTTCAATAAAGCGACAGGAAGATGCTCGGCGCGCTCGTGAAGCTGGCAGCGCACGCAGGTCCGTGCGATACGGTCGGCATGTCTCCAGTCGGGCCTGCTAGCCGAAACGCCGAGACAGCCTGTGTCCTGAACACCGCATCACACGGGTGAGGGAACATCGCCGCTAGAACTGCTCTTGCGCCAGCAATCGTGCTTCCTTCTACGTTGGAAGGGTGCCGGAGGGCGGGTCCTAAACTCGGACTTGGGTGCGTCTCTGTCGTCTGTCGTACGTGGCGCAAGCCGGCGCCAGATTTCGTCGATCTCGAACTCCGAATCCTAGAGCGCGGCCCGCATGAATTACTGTTCGAACCACTGCCCTCTCTCGGCTTCGTCGCGACTCTCTTCCCGAATTCGGTTGAAGACTACACTTACACTCGGCCTCCCTGAGAGATCGAGACTCATATAGGCTGTCGCCACGGGCGGAATACTACGCCTGCCTCGCACGCTGTGGCGTCTTGGCCCGAGAGGGCGACGATGCGCGCGGTCACGCCACCGCGCTCAGACCCTTCTTCGCGACTAGTGTCAACAGCTTTAGAGAGGGTCCGCGCGGACGCTTCTCTCCACGCTCCCACTGGCTCACCAGCCCGGTCGTCACGTTGAGGTAGCGGGCGAACACCGCCTGACTCGCGTTCTCGCGTAGCCGGAGCGCACGAATGTCATCCGGTGCCATCTCCTCGACTGGTGTGAGGCACATCTCGTCGAACGCCCTCATGGTTCGCTTCGACATCAAACCGGCCTCGGCCAGTCCGAGCGCTGCCTCGTGCGCGGCAGCCAGCGCTTCACTCTTGTACTGCTTGGTCATCGCACTTCACCTCGATTATCGCCCCAGTCGCCTGCGCCACCACGAGGCCCACCCGGTCGAGCGCCAGATACTCGTCAGCCAGTCGGCGGAAGGTCGCCAGCTCGTCCCGGCGGAGGTTCTCCCGTCCACTCTTGGCGAAGCCGTAGACGAAAAACGCCAGATCGCCCCGTCGAAACAGCACGATCGCACGAAACCCGCCGGAGGGGCCACCACCTTTGCGGGCAATGCGCTGCTTGAGCACGCCGCCGCCCAAATCGGCATCGACCAATCCGCGTCGGGCGCGGTCCACGGCCTCGCACAATGCGGAATCGTCGACTCCTTCGCGACCAGCGAACCGGGCAAACGCCCTAGTCTTGAACGTGTGCAACCCAGCCCCTGCCGCTCACTTTCCATATTCTATAACACCAAGTGTGACTTTTCTCATTCCAGCCTCGCTGCTTCCCGGGGTCGTTGTGCCGCGCCGCCGCCAGCCTGGCGAGAGCGCTAGACACCGCCAGCCGCGATTCCGCGCCGCCCCTGTGCATCCGTATGGCCGTCCAGATAACCGACGTTCAGTCGCGCCCCCTAGAGGAGAGTCTCGGCCATAAGTGGGGCGGCGGTCGGCGCTCCCACTCACATGTAGGAGGAGCGCGGGGCCATCCAGGCGGCCCTAGCCATGCGCGGCGACGCTCGAACATTTCTCACACGGCACCGTGCATTGACAAGTGCCCCCAGCGGTGGTAGCTTGCATGCCAGTGGCGCACGGATTGCACCGGCGCGAAGCGCTGCGACAGCTGTCTGCTTTCTTGCTCGCGTCCCCGCTCGCCGTAGGGGCGGACAAACCCGAACTAAGCGATTCGACCCAGCTCGCCAACGTCTTCGACTTCCGCGACCTCGCTCGCCGCTTGCTCGATCCAGTGGCTTTCGACTACATGGCCGAGGGCGGCAAGGACGAGATCTCGCTCGCCGAGAACCGGCTCGCCTTTCGTCGCGTCATTCTGCGGCCGCGGTTCCTGACGGACGTCCACGAGATCTCCGTCTCCACCGAATTGCTCGGCCGCGAGATGGACTCGCCGATCTTCGTTTGTCCAGCGGGTGGCAAGAACTGCTTTCGCCGTGACGGCGAGGAGGAGACCGCTCGCGGCGCCGCCCTCGCTAACGCGATGTATATCAGCAATGGCGGCGTTGAGGAGTTTCTGGCATCCGGCGACGCCCCCGGCCACTGGTGGCAATACACGACAGGAGGCCAGTTCCTTACCGAGAACGCGATGCTGGACTTCGTGGAACGCTTGGAGGACTCGAACTGCACTGGCATATGCTTCACAGTGGACAACATGCTGGTCTCGCACCGCGAGCGATCAATCCACAACGGCCTCGTCCGGACGTGGTGCAACCTAGGAGCGATTCCCCGTGATGAGGACGGAAATCTCGTCAGGAGCCCGGGCGATCGCACTTGGATTACCGGTGAGTACCCCGGGCGTGTCTCTCCTACCCCAACCTGGGATACAGTGAAGCAGCTGCGAGACATGACGGACCTCAAGATCATGCTCAAGGGCTTGATGATCGGCGAGGATGTCGAGAAGGCTGTCGCGGTCGGCGCTGACGCCGTGGTCGTGTCCAATCACGGCGCCCGCCAGCTCGATCACACCGGTTCGACGATCGAGGCCTTGCCGGAGTGCGTGGAGGCGGCGAGCGGCCGCATGCCGGTATTGGTGGACGGCGGCTTCCGGCGCGGCACGGACGTGCTCAAGGCCCTCGCCATGGGAGCGACCGCCGTCGGTGTCGCGCGCCCCTACCTTTGGGGACTTACGTGCTTCGGCAGTGAGGGCGTCGCGCGCGTCCTGCACTTGCTCAAGACCGAGCTGGCCCTCGACATGGGCATGTCGGGCGTGGCAAACATAGCGGACATCGACGCAAGCCTGGTCCGCTGGCGAAACTGGTCGTACGAAGGAGGACTGCAACCATGACAAGAAGAGAATTCTCCGCTTCCTGCGGATCAAGCGTGGCTGCCCTGCTCGGAGCGACGCGGGCAATGGCGAACGCTGGAGGTTCGTACCCTGTCCGTCGCCGTAAGCGAGTCGAAGTCCTGTATCAGTCGCCCGAAGGTCATCCGAACGGGCTGGAAGCCACGCCGGAAGGCCTTTGGCTCGCAGAACAAGTCTCCGACCGGGCGTACCTGCTCGATTGGGAAACCGGCCGACCTCTGGCCACATACGAGACACAGTCATCGAACACCAGCGGCATCGCAGCAGGTGGCGGCTTTGTCTTCATGGGAGCCAACGGCCCCGCCCACAGACGTCCCCGCCGCCCTCACGACGTCGCCCAAGGCGGGCGCATCGTCAAGCTCGACGCAAAGACCGGGCAGCACGTCTCCAACTACCAGACCCCCTCCGGCGGGGGGGTGCATGGACTGCTGTGGGCCAAGGATGCACTGTGGATCACCCAGTTCCGGCCCCTAAAGGTAGTCAAGGCCGACGCCAACCTGAACACCTTTCACGATTTCGACTTGCCCCTAGGCCGTCCCCACGGCCTGGGCTGGGATGGCGAGCATATCTGGTGCATGTTCTCAAACGACTACCTAGCGCTGAGGTTCGACATCCGGACCGGACGCATCATTGAAGGAGTCGAGCTCGACCGCGGCGATCCCGACCCGCACGGCATGACTTGGTGGAACGGAGCGCTGTACTACTGCGATGCAGGCATCGCGCCCGGGCACAAAGACAACCTCAGCAAGCATGGCGGGGCGATCTGTCGCATTGAACTCTAGAGCGCTTGCGCCTGCTGCGCTGCTCTTGTGCTCGGCACTGTCGCTCCCAGCAGCCGATAGCGCGATCGTCAAGCCGCCCGAAGGAGCGTGGTTGCCCGGCGCAGAAGTGCAGATCATTGCGAAGGGGGAAGCTGCGAAGCTCCTGCTTGACGGCAAGCCTCTGGAGGCCGAAGAGCCGTTTCCCGGCGTTTATTCGGTAACTGCTGAGCTGCTACCCGGAGCGCATCGCTTACGTCTCGAGTCGCCCGAAGGAGTGAGCGAGATCAGCTTCCATTCGGGCGCAGTGCCACCGGACACCGCAAGCGAGAAGTACTCCGACCACCCTGCCTCGCAGATCGCCTGCACGCACTGCCACAGCGTCAGCCGCCGCGGCCGATTCCGGTTCAGCGGGGGCTGCCAGTCCTGCCATCTCAAGGAACCGTTCATCAAGACCCACAGCCACGAGCCGCACGAGCTTGCGAGTTGCGGAATGTGCCACGATGCCCACGGATCGGCAACGGCGCAGCTGCTCATGTTACCCAAGGAGCAGGCCTGCAAACAATGCCATAATTAATTCTTCTTTCAATGAAGGTCGTCTAGCGATAGAACAGGTCCACCAACGACATTGGAATGGCCGGGATATAGGTGACGACCAGCAACACCAGCAGGAGCACTCCCACGAAGGCGGCGTTGACCCTGCTCACTTCCCACACCTGCGCCTTGGCGATCGAACACGCGGTGAGCAGCACGCTGGCGACAGGTGGTGTTTGCTGTCCGATGCCGAGATTGAGCGTCAGCACCAGGCCGAAATGTACCGGATCAATGCCTGCTTGATGCACCAAGGGCATCACCACCGGCACGACCAAGATGATTGCAGCGGCGGAGTGCAGGAAGAGGCCCACCAGCAGGAAGAAGACGTTGAGCAGCAGCAGGATCACCCATTGGCTGTGCGTAAACGCCAGCAATTGCTCCGCAAACCGCTGCGGAACCTGAGCGGACGTCAGGTATTCGCCGAGCAGGGCCGAGGTGGACACCAGAAGCATCACTACCGCCGTTTGAATGCCGCCGTCGACCAGCGCCTTCCGCAGTGCCCCGAAATCCAGTTCGCGGTAGATCAGCCCTCCGATCACGGCCGCGGCCAGCACTGCCAATCCGGCCCCCTCGGTGGCTGTCACCCAGCCCGAGAAGATTCCGCCCAGGATGATCACCGGCAGCAGCAAGGCCCATGCCGCGTTCTTGAACGCTCGCCCCAGCCGTTGCCATTGGAAGGCTGCCTCCGCTGGGAATCCCCGACGCACGGCTATGCGATATGCCGCCGCCATCAGGAGCAATCCGCCCAGCAGCCCTGGGATGATGCCCGCCACGAACAGCTCCACGACCGACGCGCCCGCCATTACGGCATACAGGATCATTGGGATCGACGGCGGGATGATCACGGCCAGAGTCGACGCCGACGACGTGACCGCCGCGGCAAACTCCTTGGGGTAGCCAGCCCGCTTCATCGACGGGATCAGGACGGAGCCGAGCGCGGCCACGTCTGCCACGGCGGATCCGGAAATCTCGGCAAAGAAGAGCGACGTGCCGATCGTGACCATCGACAGGCCGCCGCGTACGAAGCCGATCAGAGCCGAGGTCAGCGCGATCAGACGGCGCGAAATGCCGCTGGCGTTCATGATGGACCCCGCCAGGATGAACAGCGGAACGGCAATCAAGGAGAACTTCACTGCCCCGTCGAAGAGCGTCAGCGGAACATTTGGCAAGTCGCGCAGGCCCGTCTCCAGTGCCATCGCCGCGACCGACGCCAGGCCGAGAGCAACGGCGATCGGCACGTCGGCCAGCACCAGAGCCAGCAAGCCGAGCAAGACCCAGAACAGCGTCATGCAGCACGGCCCCGCTGCCAGTCCTCAACGGTGACCGTCAACTCGGCAACGATGAAGAGCACCGCTCCGATCGGGATGGCCGAATAGACGATCTGCGCGGGGAGCCACGGCAGGCTGACGAGGAACGTGCCCCCGAGTGCCGCCATCAAGTCCACTCCCATCCACGCGGCAAGGGCGAAAAAGCCGATGATGGCGCCCTCGCGGAGCACGCCCAGAACGAGTCGGGCGGGCCGTGGCGCTCGGCGGACAAGATTCGGCAGGCCCAGGTGGGCCCGGTGTAGCGCGGCCAACGCCGCTCCGTAGTAGGTGACCCAGGCGAGCAGGATCGCCGCCACCTCGTCGTACCAAACAAGCGAGTAGCCAGCCTTTCGGCTGGCCACACCGACAACGACCAGCAGCGCCAAGGCGACGGTTATGCCGACAACAGTGACCTCAAGGAAGCGGCTCAAAGCCACGCGCAGACGTTTGGCCACCAAGCGGCTAGTATCACTGTTCCGCCGGAGCGAGGGCAAGTGCCTTGGCCACCATCTCCCCGCCCCGCGGCACCTCGCTGGCGAACTCTTCGAAGAGCGGCCGGCCTGCGGCCAAGAACTGCTCCCGGTCGCATTCGTTGACTGCGATTCCCGCGAGTCGGAGATCGACTAGCAACTTCTCGTCCAGAGTTTCGGCTTGCTCGTAAACAAAGGCTTGGATCTCGCGGGCAGTCGAGGACAAGATATCTCGCACGGGCTCGGGAAACGATTGCCAGCGATCCCGACCGGCCAGGAGAAATGCCGGAGTATATACGTGGGAGGAAAGCGTGAGAAACTGCTGGACCTCGTGAAACTTCTGGCTGTGAATCTGACTCAGCGGGTTCTCCTGACCATCGATGACTCCAGTCTGCAAGGCGATGAACGTCTCCGAAAGCGACATCGGCGTCGGATTGGCGCCGAAAGTCTGGAACAGCCGCACTCGCCAGCGACCGCGGGGAGTCCGCAGCTTGATCCCGCGCAGGTCAGCGGGGTCCTCGATCGGGCGGGTGTCGTTGGTGATGTGCCTGAAACCGTTCTCCCAGACGGCCAGCAACTCATAGCCGCGAGCGGCAGCGTCGGGTGCAAGGCGTGGCCATATCAACTCCCGCTCGATTCGCCCCATGTGCTCGCGGTCCCGCACCAAGTACGGCATTTCGAACAGGCCGAAGGAGGCCACGGCCGATGACATGATCGTGGACGGCAGGGAGAGATCCACGGTGCCAAGCTTGAGCTTGATCAACAGCGTCTCGTCATCGCCCAACTGGCTGGAGCCGAACACCGTGACCTGCCCGAGATCGCCCAAGCGCTGATTCGCGCGCTTGGCGAACTCCTCTGCGGAAATCGCAGTCAACGAGCCTGGCGACGCTACGTGTCCGAAACGCAGGTCCAGTTGAGTCCGCTCTGCTGCGCAACCCGCCAATAGGAGGGCCCACGCAACGAGTGCATAAAGCGGCCGTCTCACACCGGCATCTTGCGACCGGCGTACTTGCGGCCCTTGGCCATGGCCGCTTCGCTCGCACCGGCACCGATGCGAACGCCTTCATCGAACATCTCGGTGACGTCGTGCTCCCGGACAGTATTTAGGAACGCCAAGCCGTTCTTCTTGCAGGCGTTGAGCACGGTCGCACGGGCCTCCCGCATGCGGGGATGCAGGGACCGATTCGGTCCGTGCCCGTCGGGCAGGCCGAGAGAAAGCGCCATATCGCCCGGCCCCCACTCGGCAAAGCCGATTCCGGGCACGGCTGCGACCTTGTCGGCATTCGCCAGGGCGTGCTTGTCCTCGATCTTCAGCCCGAGCAAGAACTCGCCTTTCGGGTTGAGCGGCCATGGATCGGCCTTGCGTATGTACTCCTCACGAGAGACGCCCCAGATCTCCGATGGAAAGCCCTGGCTGCCGTTGCCGAGCAGGCCCTCGCCGAGTTCGGGCACGACGGGTTCGGCGTTGGGGTAGCGCGCTGCGCGGACCATCCATTTGATCGCATCGACGTCGCGAGCATGGCAAAGGAGGATCCCATGAACGCCGCACAGCAAGGTCTGCTGCACCACCCAGAAATTCGCGCGCATGTGCATCTCATCGATCCCGATGACGGGCAATGTCGCGATGACCGCGGGCGTGCGGTGCCCGCTGCGCGTCGGACCTGCATCCACCAAGCCCTGCATGAAGCCTCGCAAGGCGCTGAAGTCGAGAGCGCCATGCTCCATCTCGTAGTTGATGTAGTCGTGCTTCGTCGCGGCGGCCTGCTTGCCCTGATCGTATCCGCCGCGCCCGCCGGTGTAGAAGATCATCTGGTCCGCTTCGAGAAGCTCGATGGCCCTGTTGACCCGCCGCGGCGCCTTGGCAGGGTCGGTGGCCGCGGCGGCAGCGCCAGCAGCCAATAGCGGGGAGGCGAGGAATTGTTTCCGGGTCATAGCGGCACGATAGCGAGCCAAGTGCCTTCCCGTCAACAATACTCTGGCATTACTTGCGAGGAAACGCCGCTTTCAGAGCGCAATGTGGCCTCGGCACAAGAGTGCCGACAGCCCGTGGGGGGAGGAATGGTCGGGGCGCCGAGATTTGAACTCGGGACCTCTTGCTCCCGAAGCAAGCGCGCTACCAGGCTGCGCTACGCCCCGACTGAACTCTCAGTCTAGCCCAATCGACTGCGGGCTGTCAGCGGGACCCAACCCGCCAGTTCAATCCCAGCTGCCCTCTACGGAATCGCTGTCGCCAGGGTAGGTCAGGCGACGCTCAGGCTTCCGCTGAGTCCGTCGGCTCGGCCTCGTCGCTATTTGTTGACGAGTCACCGGGCAGCTTGATCTCTTCGACAAGATCACGGCCCTTCTCATAGAGCTCACGCCCGAACTGCGTGGCCTGCTTCTTTTGTTCCGAAGCGAAGTCACGCCCCTTCGAGGCGGCCTCGGCAAGCTGCTGGCGTGTCTCTCTCCCGGATTTGGGGGCAAACAGGATCGCGCCCGCAATCCCCACCGTCACTCCGGCCACAAACCACGCAAGATTGCCCTCGTTTCTATGTTTGGCCATGGTCAATCTACCTGAGACTATTGTAGAACACTATTGCCGGTTCCGTTTGGATGGCCGGCCGAGCAGGACGCCGGTTCTTCTATTGCACCGCCGTAGGCCGTGTGCTCATAAACCGCCCATCTCGAACCACTTGGCGGAGGCTTGCATCGGGCGCCAAGTTCGCAGATCTCAGCCCATCCAATCGACCGGCCGCCTACTCGCAAACTACGCCATCGCCATCGCCATCCCGCATATACGGGTAGGCGGGGTGCCCCCGCCGCACCGGTGCGATGCCGTGCGCCCTCGCTTCCGCGCAGCTGATGCGACCATTCCCGTTGTCATCCCACTCCCCGATTCCAGCGCTGCCTGAAGATGTGCTCCTAGCCCCGGTCAAGCGGTCGCCAGAGACCGCTCCGCGCGCGTACTTGACCATTTCGTTTGACTCGCAACCCGATAGCACCCGTTCTAACGCATCCGCTTCGCGCCGGTCTATGGTGAGGCGGTACCGCTGCCGCACCGCAACCACTCGCGCAGCGAACCAGCATTGGTTTTTCTCGGGCATCCACTCCGACGCGTCTCGGGCAATCTTCTGACCTCGGTTTACCGACGGGCTGGCCAGCGTGAGATTGAGGAGGTCGTTTGCGAAGCGGCGCCGAGTCGCGAGATCCGCGGCGCACAGGCCGCTGTCGTGTGCTTCGGAGCGGGCCACCATGTGCTCGATGTCCGTCTCGCGCTGGCTGGAGAACCAGCGTCCCGTATACGGGCCGTAGACTCCGCCGTAGTCAGCGATGATACGGTCTTCTACCGACTGCGAATACCGATAGTCGTCTGGATCGTAAGGTGAACAGCGCCGTTCCGGCTCGACCTTCAGGCCACGCCAAGTCGACTGCGCGTGCAGCGAGTTGGAGACCGGGACAAGAACGGCCATGACGAGAAGGCCCAGCTGTGCGATGACTCGACTGGTGCTTCCCGGCGTAGACATGTTCCTTGCGCTCTCTCGGCAGGTTGCGTCCGAAGATGCGGCCAGCCAACTCTCAGGGGTCACGACGTTTCCAGCAGACGTCCGCTGTCAACGGCCACACGCGCATGCTCCGCGGCACCGGTCACCCCGGCTGCATCGCCAAGCTTGGACGGCGCGATTCGAAACTTGTCGCGCGACGTGGCAGGCAGGATGGCCCGGCCTGCAGACACCAAAGCAGGTTCGAAAAGGCCGAGCCGATGGCTCACCGAACCGCCGATCACCACAACGTGCGGATCCAACACGCAGCACAAAGTCCCGATGGCCGTCCCAACGACTGTTCCGAACCCTTCCCAAGCCTTGATGGCAGCGACATCGCCTTGCTCGGCCAGCTCGCCCACCCGCTTGGCAGTGATGGTGTTGGATTGCGCCGATCCGGAGTGCTTCAAGTACTGCTGCACGACTCCATTCCCCGCACCCGCTGTGTCGAAGTCCGAGTCGCCCACCGGACAGTACGCCACCTCCCCGGCGTTGTTGGTCGCACCGGAGTAGATGCGTCCGCCGATCGAAATGCCGCAACCGAACCCGGTCCCCAGCGTGACCCCGAGCACGATCTCGCGACCGCGACCGGCCCCGTAGACGGCCTCGCCCAAGGCAAAGCAAGCCGCGTCGTTCTCGAGGTGGAAGGGTGCTTCGAATTCCTGGCGACAGAATCCGCCGATGTCGAACCCCAGCAGGTTGGGCAGAGAATCACCGTCTTGAAGGAGCTCATTCTCTAGGTCGAGCGGGCCGGAACTTCCCATACCGACAGCTACAGGCGCTCCGGTTACACGCGCCTCCAGTTTGGCTTGCTTCACGACCCGCTTGAGGTTCATTAGCGTTACCACGGGCTTCATGCTCGCCATCGTCGGCAACCGGGCGATTTTGCCAAGCCGCTTGCCGGCAAGGTCGAAGGCGGCAGCGGCGATCTTGGTACCGCCAAGGTCAACGCCGATCAGGAACTTCTTAGCCATTACGAAACCGGATGGTTCGGTCTGCGGCGATCCGCAAGCCGTAGAGCTGCTATGGATCCGATTGAACTGAGTCTAGCGAAAGTCCCGCCACGAAGGCCCTCAGCAGCGACGTCCGTCTTTGATCAACTCGCGGACTGACAGGCCGCGCAGACTGTGTGTCTTCTGAAACGCCGCCAAGCGATCTATCGCGGCGCGGATTCTGACAGGGTCTCGCTCCCTGAATGGAACGAGCTCAGCCACAGGACGATCATGTTTCGTGATGACGAATCGCTCGCCTTCTTGAACTCGCCGCAGCAGTCGAGAAATAT
>JAJDZN010000082.1 GCA_022824585.1 Bryobacterales bacterium
GACGGTCTCCTGGCCCATCCGATGATCGATGTGCTCGAGTGCCAGTTCCACCGCGTCGCGCATGTCGCGTCCGATGACGGCCGCCGGAGTGGTCAGCGTGGTGACAAATCCGATCTTGATGTCAGCCGATGCAGGAGTGGAAGTACACGCAACAATTGCCACCGCTCCCAAGATTCTCTTGCACATGTTCGACTCCCAATGACAAAGTTGGCGCGTCGGGCCCCGCCCGCCCTCGCCAGCGATCAGCGGACCGTGCCTTGGGCAGACACACCGCACCGTTTCTGCGATTTGTCAGGCGGGGACCATAACCGCCGCACGGTTCGTGGAAAGATGCATCGCGTCCCCACCGTCCAGAATGCGGTCTGACGCACGATTGTGCAGCAGACTTGACTGTCCTCCAGAAAGTCCGCTGACGTGTTTGTCGCTCATGATCGCGAACTCTGCGATCCCGCCCCAGACGGCCGGCACTGCGCGTCGAGCAGCCTGGCCGGTTCAGCACATTCAGTCGGCCCCGGGGAGGTCATGCCGCAGAAGCCAAGAACGGTTCGCTCTGTGCCCGCAGGCCCTGTTTGGCCGATTCGTATTCACGACGAAGCCGTTCGACGATTTCCGCGGTCGACGGCACGTCCGTAATCATCCCCGAGCTCTGCCCGGCACTCCAAATGTCGCGCCAAGTGCGACGTTCAACGCTCCCGCGTGATCGGAAATCCATCTTGGACTTGTCGGCCTCCGGCAGATTGGCCGGGTCGAGACCCGCTTCGGCGATGCTGTGAGCCAAGTAGTTGCCCTTCACTCCCGAAAACAGGCTCGTGTAAACGATGTCTGCGGCCTGGCTCTCCACCACCATCTGTTTGTAGCGGTCCGAGGCGTTGGCTTCCTTGGATGCAATGAACCGCGTACCAAAGTACGCAAGGTCCGCTCCCATCGCCTGAGCGGCCAGAATCTGTCCCCCTGTGGCCATGGCTCCGGAAAGAATGATCGGACCATCGAAGAACTGCCGGACTTCGGCGACCAGGGCGAACGGACTCATCGTCCCGGCGTGACCGCCCGCCCCGGCACAGACCAGGATCAGCCCGTCCGCGCCTTCGTCCAGAGCCTTCTTCGCGTGTCGGATGGTTGTGACGTCGTGATAAATTCGCCCGCCGTACGAATGGATTTGCCGCTCGATGGCGGTCGGGGCCTGCAAGCTGGAAATGATGAACGGGACTTCGTGCTTGACGCAAACGTCGACATCGTGCTCGAGCCGCTCGTTGGAACGATGCACGATCTGATTGACCGCAAATGGCGCCACGATCGCTCCGGGATGAGCCTTGGCATGAGCGTCGAGCTCCGACTTGATGCGGCCGATCCACTGATCGAGCATCTCCGGCGGCCGGGCATTGAGCGCGGGAAAAGCGCCCATGATTCCCGCCTTGCACTGTTCGATGACGAGATCGGGATTGGAAACGATGAACAGAGGTGCCCCGATCAACGGCAGCGAGAGACGTCCTTCCAGATAGGATGGAAGCGGCATGGCGATCCTTTCGTCAGCAGCAGGCTGGCAGCAACAGGTGGGGCAGGTTGACCTGCGCAGGTCCTTCCGGGCGTCGTTGTAGCGTTGCAGCGCCCCTCGCGTAAGGCCCAACTGCAACTTGCGGGATCCACAGTCACAATTGGACGGATGCTTGAGTACTGTAGCGGCTAATCCCCTTGGGGTGGTACCGGCGGCGGTACCGCTGCGGGCCCGGGCCACCTTACCGTGTCCCGGTCATCTCCGACAACCAGTGCTGACGTTCAGGAGACAGCTTTGAAGCGCGTACTAATTGCCAACCGCGGCGAGATTGCCGTCCGGATTGCGCGGACGGCCTGTGAGAAAGGCCTTGTACCGGTCCTGGTCCATCCGGAGGATGACTCGCCCTTTCCTGCGGGCAGCGGTGACTGGCTCCGCCAACCAATCTCCGGCCGGGGTGTGACCGCCTACCTCAACCACGAGCAGGTCCTCGAGGCAGCCAGCTCGGCCGATTGCGACGCTATCCATCCCGGCTACGGCTTCCTAAGCGAGAACGCAGAGTTTGCCAGCGCCGCAGCGGCAAACGGACACACGTTCGTAGGCCCTGCCCCGGACACGCTTGAGCTCTTTGGTGACAAGATCCGGGCTCGCGAATTTGCCCGCCAATGCGGGTCCCCGGTACTACCGGGCACGGCGGCCGGCACCGGGCTCAAGGATGCCCGCGAGTTCCTAGGCGCCCTGACGGACGGCGAAGCCGTCATGATCAAGGCGGCCGGCGGCGGAGGCGGCCGGGGCATGCGGGCGGTGCGCAGCCTTGAAGAGCTCGACCGGGAGTGGTCGCGATGCGAGGAAGAAGCGGAGCGGGCGTTCGGCAACAAGACGCTCTATGTGGAACGGTTGGTCCAGCAGCCGCGCCATATCGAAGTCCAGATTGCCGGCGACGGCAGCGGCGCTGTCGTGGCTTTCGGCGAGCGCGAATGCAGCCTGCAACGCCGGCGGCAGAAACTGCTCGAGATCGCTCCGGCGCCCAACCTGCCCGACGAGCTGCGCGATCAGATCATCGAATGCGCCGTGTCGATGGCCAAGGCCGCCCAGTTCGCGAACCTCGGCACGTTCGAGTTCCTGCTGGAAGAATCCGGCGAGTTTCACTTTATCGAGACCAATCCCAGGCTTCAGGTTGAACACACCGT
>JAJDZN010000224.1 GCA_022824585.1 Bryobacterales bacterium
CAGTCTATAGCGCCCGCGGTTTGGATAGGGAAAACGACCGGAACAGATTCAGTGACGGAAGTGTCGCACCCCCGTGAACACCATGGCCAAGCCGAGACGATCGGCCGCTTCGATCACCTCCGCATCCCGCCGCGAGCCGCCAGGCTGTATCACGGCTGTCGCACCGTGCTTTGCAATCTCTTCCACGCCATCCGCGAACGGGAAGAACGCGTCCGACGCAACCACGCATCCCTCGAGCGGCAGACCGGCCTTCATGGCACCGAGGCGCGCGGCGTCCACGCGGCTCATCTGACCCGCTCCTACTCCAAGGGCCTGACCATCGCGGGCGTATAGGATGGCATTGGACTTCACGTGCTTGGCGACCTTCCACGCAAAGCGCAACGCTTGAGCTTCGGCGTTGGACGGAGGACGCTGGCTCACGGCTTCGAACCGATCCGGACTGGTCTCGTGCCGATCCTCGCTCTGGACCAGGAAGCCGCCCGAAATGCTCTTCACAACGGTGCCGGGGGCGGGGGAGCCAATCTCGAGCAGCCGGATGTTCTTCTTGGTCTGCAGCAGCTCCAAGGCGTCCGGGTCGAAGCCCGGCGCAGCAATCGCTTCGACAAACAGCTTCGACATCTCTTCTGCCGTTTCGCGGTCTACCGCCCGGCTCACGGCGATCACTGATCCGAAGGCCGACACGGGATCGCAGGCGAGGGCCTTGCGGTAGGCCTCTGCCAACGAATCGGCCTCGGCGCAGCCGCACGGATTGGTGTGCTTGATGATCGCCACGGCTGGTTGCTCGAACTCGCACGCCAGCTGCCAGGAGGCGTCAAGGTCGACGAGGTTGTTGTAGGAGAGCTCCTTGCCGTGCAGCTGGCGAGCGCCTCCGACGCCAGAGCGGCCGTCGCTGTACAGCGATGCCTGCTGATGGGGGTTCTCGCCGTAGCGCAATACCTGCTTGCGCGGCACGCGGAGATCGAGGACCGGCGGTGCCAGGTCGTCGGCGATGCTTGCCGGAGCGTCCCCGGCCCGCAGGGCGCCGAGCGTTCCGGCAATCGCCCGGTCGTAACTGGCCGTGGCTTCGAATGCCTTCTGGGCGAGCTTCCAGTGGGTCTCCTCGGTCAGCGATCCGGACGCGCCGAGCTCCGCGCCGATAGCCGCGTAGTCGGACGGGTCGGTGACCACCGCAACGTCGCGGAAGTTCTTCGCGGCGGCCCGAATCAACGAGGGGCCACCGATATCGATGTTCTCGATCAACTCGTCGAAAGTCGCGCCTTCCTTGGCGGCTGTCGCTTCAAACGCGTAGAGATTGACCACGACCATGTCGATGGTCTCGATCTCGTGCGACCGCAGGGCTTGCATGTGCTCGGCATTCGATCGCATCGCCAGAATGCCGCCCGCGACGCGCGGATGGAGGGTCTTGACGCGTCCGTCCAACATCTCGGGAAAGCCGGTCACGTCCGAAACGTCACGGACCTCGAGGCCGGATTCGCGGAGCACCCGGGCAGTGCCGCCCGTGGAGATCAACTCCACTCCGAGGTCGGCAAGTTGACGGCCGAATTCGACCACGCCGTGCTTGTTGGTAACGCTGAGAAGGGCCCGCCGGATCGCCGCCATAAACGACCATTGTAGGGCGCACGAATTGGGCACCCCGGCCCTGTCAGCATGGCCGCGGAGGGCCGCCGGCGACCCTACGCTGGGAGCGGTTCGGCCTTGGCGTGCAGGTCCTGAAGCGACAGCACCCCCGGCTGGCCGTGCTTCCGGGCCGCGATGCCGTTCACGGCGGCCTTGGCGGCGTTCAGCGTGGTCATGCTCGGGATTCCTTGCTGTATGGCCGCGCTACGAATCCTCTTTTCGTCTTCAAACGCGTGAGCGCCGGACGGCGTGTTTACGATCAGGTCAACTCTGCGGTCGGTGATGAGATCCAGCACGTTCGGACGGCCCTCAGCGACCTTCATAACAGTGCGGCAACGCAAGCCCGCGTTGCGCAGTGCCTTCGCCGTGCCCCGCGTCGCGTAGATCTGGAAGCCGAGGTCAGCAAACTTCCTCCCCATTTCCACGCCCTCCGCCTTCTGGCGTGAGTTCACGCTAAGAAATACGGATCCTCCGTCCGGCAGCATTTGACCCGCGCTGAGCTGGGCCTTCGCGAAGGCTTCGCCGAAGGACGACCCGATCCCCATGACCTCGCCCGTCGAGCGCATCTCCGGGCCGAGCAGGGGGTCCACGCCGCTGAACTTGTTGAACGGGAACACCGGGGATTTGACGCACACCTTCGTTGTCGGCAGAACACCCTGGCTGAGCCCGTAGTCGGAGAGCTTGCGCCCGGTCATCAATCCCACCGCGATCTTGGCCAGCGGCACTCCGGTGGCCTTGCTCACAAAGGGCACGGTTCGCGAGGCGCGCGGGTTGACCTCGATTACATAGACCTTGCCTTCGTGCACTGCATACTGCACGTTCACCAGCCCGATGACATTGAGGGCCTTGGCCAGCCGCACCGTGTAGTCTGCGATGGTCTCGAGCGTGTTGTCGGGGATGGTCTGCGCTGGTAGCACGCACGAGCTGTCGCCAGAATGCACGCCGGCTTCCTCGATGTGCTCCATGATCCCGCCAATCACCACTTCATCCCCGTCACAGAGCGCGTCCACATCCACTTCGAGGGCGTTCTCGAGGAACCTGTCGATCAGGATCGGCCGATCTTGGGAATACACGACCGCATCGCGCATGTAGCTTTCGACGGTGGCGCTGTCGTATGCGATCACCATGGCGCGTCCGCCCAAGACGTAGCTGGGTCGCACCAGCACCGGATACCCGATCTGCTTGGCTGCTTCCAAGGCGCCTTCTTGGGTTGTGGCCGTGCTGCCGGCCGGTTGGGGGATGTCCAGTTCGACCAGCAGCCGTCCGAAGCGGTCCCGGTCCTCCGCGAGGTCGATGGATTCCGGATCCGTGCCGATGATGGGAATGCCGTGCGCCTTCAGCGGCAACGCGAGCGTCAGCGGAGTCTGCCCGCCGAACTGAACGATCAGCCCGTGTGGCTGTTCCTCGTCGCAGATATTGAGCACGTTCTCGAGAGTGAGGGGCTCGAAGTACAGCCGGTCGCTGGTGTCGTAGTCGGTCGACACGGTCTCCGGGTTGCAGTTGACCATGATCGACTCGTAGCCCAGCTCCTGCAGGGCGAACGACGCATGGCAGCAGCAGTAGTCGAACTCGATGCCTTGCCCGATGCGGTTGGGTCCGGAGCCCAAGATCATGATCTTGCGCCTGTCCGTCGGATCCGCCTCGGATTCTTCTTCGTAGACCGAATAGAGGTACGGCGTGAAGCTCTCGAATTCGGCCGCGCACGTGTCCACGCGCTTGAACACGGCCCGAATCCCCCATTCCTTGCGCCGGTTGCGCACGGCGGTCTCGGTTTCGTCCCACAGGCGGGCCAGCCGGTTGTCGGACAGGCCGGAGCGTTTCGCCATGGTCAATTGGGCAGGGGACACCTCGTCAAGGCTGGTCTGGGCCAGATCTTGCTGCAGGTCGACTACGGACTTGAGTTGGGAGACGAACCATGGGTCGATGCCGGTCATCTCGCAGATATCCTCGACACTGTAGCCTTCAGCCAGCGCGAAGCGGATGTAGTTCAGCCGGTCCGGGTGGGGAGTGATTAGACGCTTCGGGACCAAGTCGGCGCTGTAAACATCGCTGCCCGACTTCCGGCCAGTCTCGAGGGACCGGATGGCCTTCCACAGAGAGTGCTTGAACGTCGAGCCGATAGCCATGACTTCGCCGATCGACTTCATCTGCACGCCGAGCACGGGCTCGGTACCGGGGAACTTCTCGAACTGCCACTTCGGCACCTTGACCACGACATAGTCGATGCTGGGCTCGAAGCTGGCCGGCGTCTTTTGCGTGATGTCGTTAGGGATCTCGTCCAAGCGGAGCCCGACGGCCAGCTTGGCCGCGATCTTGGCGATCGGGAAGCCGGTCGCCTTCGACGCCAGGGCTGAACTCCGGGAGACGCGCGGATTCATCTCGATGATCAGCATGCGGCCCGTCTCGGGGTCGATGCAGAACTGGACGTTGGAGCCGCCGGTGTCGACGCCGATCTTGCGCAGGCAGGCGAGCGAAGCGTCCCGCATGAGCTGGTATTCGCGATCCGTCAGGGTCTGGGCGGGAGCCACTGTGATCGAATCGCCGGTATGCACGCCCATCGCGTCGAAGTTCTCGATGGAGCAGATGATGATCGCGTTGTCGGCCAGATCGCGCATCACCTCCATCTCGTATTCCTTCCAGCCGAGCACGCTTTCCTCGACCAGCACCTCGTGGACGGGGGAGAGCTCGAGTCCCCGCCGCAGCAGGGAGTGCATCTCCTCGGAGTTGTAGGCCAGGCCGCCACCGGTGCCGCCCAGGGTGAAGCTAGGTCGCAGCACGACTGGGTAGCCCACTTCGGATGCGAAATCAAGGCCATCCTCGACATCGGAGACCAGCCGCGAGCGCGGCACTTCGAGCCCGATCTCGGTCATCGCCGCCTTGAACGCTTGGCGGTCCTCGGCCTTGCGGATCGCCTCAAGGTTGGCGCCGATCAGCTCGACCCCGAACTCGTCCAGGACGCCGGCCTCGGCCAGCGCCACCGAAGCGTTTAGACCGGTCTGCCCGCCGACCGTCGACAGCAGGGCCTGCGGTCGCTCGCGGGCGATGATCGAGCGCAGGTATTCCGTGGTCAGCGGCTCGATGTAGGTCTTCTCGGCCAGCTCCGGATCGGTCATGATCGTAGCGGGATTGGAGTTGACCAGCACAGTCTGGTAACCCTCGTCCCGCAATGCCTTGCAGGCCTGCGTGCCGGAATAATCAAACTCGCACGCCTGCCCGATGACAATGGGCCCCGAGCCCACGATCATGATCTTCTCGATGTCAGCGCGTTTCGGCATTGTGTAAGGCGAGGAGGCGGAGTTGCACGAGATTCGAGGCGTCAGTGCGCGGCGTCCATCAATTGGCGGAAGTCCTCGAAGAGGTATTGGGAATCGTGTGGCCCCGGTGCCGCTTCCGGGTGGTACTGGACGCAGAACAGCGGGTCCTTGCGGCTACGGAAGCCCTCGACCGTCCGGTCGTTGAGATTGATGTGGGTGAGTTCGATGGCGTCCGGAGCGAGCGAGTCCGGATCCAGTGCGAAACCGTGGTTCTGGGACGTGATCTCGACCTTGTTGGTGATCAGGTTGAGCACGGGATGGTTGCACCCGTGGTGCCCGAACTTGAGCTTGTAGGTCTTGCCGCCCAAGGCTTGGCCGAGCACCTGCAGTCCCAGGCAGATGCCGAAGATCGGCACGCGGCCGACCAGTTTGCGGATCTCGGCGGCCGGGCCGTGCAGCGGCTCGGGATCCCCCGGGCCGTTCGAGACGAACACGCCGTCCGGGTTCATGTCGAGCACGTCCTCGGACGACGTCCCGCATGGCACCACGGTGACGCGCGAGCCGATATCTGCCAGCTGCCTCAGGATGTTGCGCTTGATCCCGAAATCGTACGCCACCACGTGAAAGTCGCCCCGGGCAGTGGACTTCGGTAGGGAGGAAGGCAAGCAGTGCGGCGGGCCGGCAGTCCAGCTGTAGCGATCGGCCGTGGACACCCCGCTGGCTAGGTCTTGGCCGGCCATGCTGGGAATCGAGCGCGCCTTGGCTACCAGCTCTTCGCTGGCGGTCTCTTGCGTGGAGAGCACTCCGCGCAACGCCCCGTGCTTGCGGATGTGGCGTACCAAGGCGCGGGTGTCGATCTCGGTGATGATCGGAATGCCCCGCGAGGCCAGGAATTCGTGGGCTGACTGCGAAGAGCGCCAGTTGCTGGTGACCGCCGAGAACTCTCGCGCCACCAGGCCCTCGATATAGGGCCGCTCGGACTCGCTGTCGTCGGGGTTGGTGCCGTAGTTCCCGATGTGCGGATAGGTCAGCACCACGATCTGGCCGCTGTAGGACGGATCGGTGAAGATTTCCTGGTATCCGGTCAGTCCGGTGTTGAAGACCACCTCGCCCGACGCCTCGGCGCGAGCGCCTGCTCCGCGGCCCTGGAAACAGCGCCCGTCTTCCAGGGCGAGCGTGGCTGGAAAGCTCATGGATCGCGTTTCTCGGGCCTAGCGGACCGCACCAAACCTCTCGATCGGCCAGTAGGCGAAGACCGCCTTGCCTGTGATTTGCGACCGCGCAACGGTGCCCCAGGAACGGCTGTCCTTGGAGGTGTTGCGGTGGTCGCCCAGCACGTAATATTCGTCCGGTGGGACCGTCAAGCTCGGATGGCTGGTGTAGTCGCGGTAGTGCGGCGGTACGTGCTCCTCGTTGATCACGAGGCCGTCTACGTAGACCTTCCCCCTGCGTACCTCGACGGTTTCGCCGGGCAGTCCGACCACGCGCTTGATGTAGGAGCGCCCCGGATACTCGGGCAGCTTGAACACGACCACGTCGCCGCGCTCGATGCTGTCGAGGCGGTAGACGAACTTGTTGACGAAGATCCTCTGCTCGTCGACCAGTTGCGGGAGCATGCTGGTGCCCTCGACCTTGACCGGCTGGTACAGGAATACAACCACGCCGGTCGCGATCAGCAGTGACAGCAGGATGTCCCTGAGCCAGGCCCGCAGGTTCATGCCGAGGGGAGGATGACACTGCGGCAAGGGCCCGGACATCTCGGGCGGCCCGTTCGAGTCAAGATCCATGGCTGCAGGAAGGTGAGTGCCGGGATCGCCATCCGGCCTACTTCCAATTCTAGCCATGCGCGGCCATAGATACCGGCGTGCCGAGCGAGGCGAGAAGCCGAGCTCTTGGGCGATCTGGGCCGCGACGGCCTCGCGACCCGGATAGAGCCCTTTCTAATGCAAGAGTTTTGCGACATCTGGAACAAGTCGGGGTTTCGCTGCGGAATGTTGGCGTGCGCGGAGCGATCGGCATTGCCTCACCGGCGACGGCGAAGGATTCGACCCTATCCGGCTGGGGCAAGAATCGATGGTCGTGCTGTCTTCGCACGCGGAAGGCACTAGCTGACCGCGGGGAGGCCCTCGGTTCAGCCCAATCAAGCATCTGCTGAGGCCCGAAAAGGCGTTCGCGGCTAAGCGTGGCGTAACTCTGAACCGATCTGCCCACCACGCAGGACTTCTGCCGCAGCCCGCTAGGACTCGCCCGCCCGCGGAGGTCTATGGCCAGCGCTGTTGCGGAGCTGCTGCTCCAATGCCCGCACTCTTTCCTCCGCTGCGCTGGCACGCTGCGCCTCCGCACTGGCGCGATCTTCTGCGGCCCGCCGCCGCTGCTCGACCGCTGCCAGCGAGCCGTCGAACTCCTCCCCCGTCTCCGGGTCGCGGAACACCACCACCGTCGCCCCCGCCTGCCTTGCGCCGCGCAATTCCAACCCCAGCACCTCGCTCCGCAGCCACGGTCCCGCGTCCGCCACCGGCTCCACCACGTCGTAGCTGCCCGCGCACGCGACATAGCCCTCCAGCGGGCTGCTCATCAAACTCCCCGTCGGATCGAGCCGCCAATATTCGCGAACCCCGATGTTGGCGTATTCCAGGGCCTTGTGCTCGGCGTCATTCTCCGCCGTCGAAGGTGACGCCACTTCCAGGACGAAGTCCGGTGCTTTGCCTTCCTCCCAGACCTTGAACGAACTGCGGTTGCCGCGCTTGACCCCGAACACGACCTGCACATCCGGCTGCAGCCAAACCTTGTTGTTGCCCCTCACGTAGTACACCCTCACTTCCATGCCCACGAGCGTGTCTTGGCGCTCCCGGAAGTGGTGATCCAAAGCCGCTGTCGCCTGCCGCACGGCATCCCCGTGCCAGAGGCTCTGCGCGACCCACTGCCCTTCCGGGTACTCGACATCGTCGGGTTCCGGCACCGCCGTGGCCGCGGCTGGAGAGGTGAGGGCGGGGGCATCCGCTTCTGTGGTGGGAGTGAACGACATGGCGAGCCCGCACGGGCACGAACAGGCTTGCTCGTAGGATACACTCACCGTCGAAGCTGGCGCGGCGCGCGCTCCGGCGGCAGAACTGCGGCAGCGCAGCGCGGGCAGGCCGGGCTCAGCGGGCGTGGCAGAGGGTCTGCGCGCAGAGGTCTGACGTGACGTAGTCGGCGACGAACGGAGGCGGCTGAGGTCTTCCTGGAACTACAGCTGGTGCTTGGGCAGCGAGGGGGGATAGGGGTAGCAGTGGCCGGGCAGTGGGGAATCAGGATGAAGAATGAGGAGGAAACCAATGATGTCTCAGAGAACTCGGGCGGGACTTGAGGTGGAAGCCGCGTTGGGCGAGGTTCTTTCCCATTTGCGCGGTGAAGACACTCTTCCTTGCCGGATGGTCGACGATCCCGCTGCGAAGAACATCCTGGCGCTGCGCAAGCGCATGAAACCGAGCCGTAAGGCCTTCGCCAACCGCTTTGGTCTCGACGCCCGTGCAATGCAGGATTGGGAACAGGTCCGGCGCGTCCCACATAGGGCGGCGCGTGTCCTGCTGACCGTCATCGAGCATGACCCGAGGCGGTTGTGCGCGCACTTGGCGGGTGACCGAATGAAGTAGGTCCCAGTTCAGGCCTACAAGATCCAGTCTGTCTCGATAGGATTTTGTGCGCCCCCTCCTGGGCTACCGCTTCGCCGGGGGATATCGCTACACTGTTGACGGAGGGCAACCATGGATCGGATCACACGCAGAGACCTCGGCAAGACCGCCGCAATTGCCGGAGCGCTCGCATCAGGGGTGGGAGCCCAAGCCGCCCAGGTCGGCAAGCGCCAGCTGGGAAAGACGGGCCTAGAGGTCGGTGTTCTCGGCATCGGCACGTCACCTCTCGGGGCGAAGGGCGTGTCCCAAAACGAGGTGAACAACGTCATCGCTGCAGCGGCCGACTACGGTGTGAATTACCTTGACACCGCGCCGATCTACAACCAAGCGGAACGTCGCCTCGGCCCGGCGCTGAAGGGCAAGCGCGACAAGTTCGTGCTGGTCACGAAGGTCGAAGCGACATCCAAGCAGGATGCCACCTGGCAGGTCAAGGAAAGCCTGCAAAAAACCCGTGCCGAGTACTTCGACCTAGTCCACGTGCACAACGTCGGGCGCACGGACAGGTTTCCGAGCTTGGACATCCTGCTGGGCGACGATGGCGCCTTGGCAGGCTTGGAGGATCTCAAGCGGCAGGGCCTGCTCAAACACGTCGGCATGACGTGTCACCTGCGGCCGCGCCGCGCCCTGCCGATACTGCGGTCGGGTCGCGTCGAAGTCGTCATGGCCGCCGTCAACTGCATTGATCGGCATATCTACGACTTCGAGAGCACGCTCTTCTCGGAGGCAGCCGAGCGCGGCGTGGGGGTCGTAGCGATGAAGATCTTGGGCGGGACGCAGGGAGACGGAGCGATCCTTTCCGATGAGCCGCACTACGGACGCTCCGTCCGCTACGCGCTTGGGATTCCCGGCCTGTCGGTGGCGATCATGGGCATGAAGTCAGTGGCCGAACTCGACAAGGCCGTCAAGACGGTCAACGCGTTCAAGCCGCTCGAAGGGGCCGAGCTCAGCGAAGCCATGGCAGAAGGCAAGCGGAGGGCGGCCGAACTCGGCGAGCACCGCGGGCCCGTGGTCTGAGGCAGCGCCTCACAGCAGGGCGGGGGGCTTGGCGGCTTCCCGGAAGTCGGTTCCTGATTTCTCAGGTACAACGACTCAGGCTCGATTCGCCCTGAATTGACCAAGGACGTCACCGTCACCTTGACGGGATTGAACATGTACACCATCACGTCCAGCAATACGCGGGCGTGGTTGGGAACGCGTGCTCCAGGCCAACGCTGACACCGGAACATCCCACTCTAGGAAGGCACTCTGGGTCGCGTGGCCGGGCCACACCAGCAAGGCCTATCTCGTCCCCTGAAGGGCCTTCGTCACTGCTGCCACGCGACGCGAAGCTGAAGGCCCAACGCACGGGTGATCCGCATGACAGTCGCGAAAGTCGGGTTGCCTTCCGCCGACAACGCCTTGTAGAGTCCCTCACGGCTCATGCCCGTCTCGCGCGCGAGAGCAGCCATGTTCCCTGCGCGCGCCAAGTCGTTCAGAGCGGCGCGGATCAGGCTGCCGTCGCCCGGATCCTCGTCGGCGCATGCCTGTAAGTAGAGCTGCGCGTCGTCGCGTGTCCGCAGGTGCTCGGCGGCGTCCCATTTGCTGAACTTCTCGGTCATCTCTGTCTCCATTCCCTAGCCAGCCGCCCGGCGCGTTCGATGTCTCGCTGCTGGCTGCCTTTGTCACCGCCGCACAACACGACGACGGCGTCTCCATCGCGCAGGCAGTAGAGTCGATAGCCGGCCCCGTGGTGCACACGCATCTCGAACAGGCCGTTGCCCACTGCTCTGGCATCCCCCTCGTTACCGAGGGAGACGTTGCGGAGGCGCGCGTTGATCCGCGCTACCGCGGCACGATCCCTCAGGCCACGGATCCAGCGCCTGAACGTCGCGCTTTCGATCACGTCGGCCATTGACTTCGAGTGTAAACCATGGTTAACACCACAGTCAGCGACTGCTGTCCTCTGAAGATGGCGAACTGCGGAACTCGAGCCAGGCTCTCTGATGCGTAGCGCGGCTGTCGGACGTGGTACCGGCCGACTCGGAGGGGCATCTGACCAGCGAAGCCGGTGCCGTGCCGAGCCTGCGCTACCGGGCGCACTCAGCCACCGCCCTACCTCGTTCTAACTGTGGTTGGGACGGCTGGGTAATCTGGAGAATCTCTGCGATCGCAAGCCGCGCTGTGGCCGAGCTACATCTTGTACTCGCCGAGATCCTCTTCGCCGAGATTCTCGAGCCACTTGCGGAGTTCTTCGCTGTTTGCCTTCTCGTTGAGCGTGGGCGAGAGCTTCGAGGAAGCGATCACATCGTCCGTCACCCAGATCGGGCAGTCCAGCCTCAGCGCCAGCGCCAGCGCGTCGCTTGGGCGCGAGTCGATTCCATAGAGCTGCCCGTCGCGCTCGACCCACAGCACTGCGAAGAAGGTGTCGTCCTTTAGTTCGGTCACCACGACCTTGCGCAGGTGGGCGTCGAAGCCGAGCAGGATATTGCGCACCAAGTCGTGCGTCATCGGCCGGGGAGTGGCGACCTTCTCGATCTCCAAGGCGATGGCGTTGGCTTCGTAGACGCCGATCCAGATCGGCAGCACGGTCTCGTTCTCGAGATCCTTGAGCACCACGATGGGCATGTTGGTGATGGGATCCATCATCAGGCCGCAGATTCGCATCTCGATTTCACGCATCGCTTCCCCCTTTAGTTCAGAACGTGGAGCCCTTGGAACGCTGGCTGGGACACGGCGTCTGCCAACTCGCCCACGAGCGAGTTCGGCCCCGAGGCAGTCACGCGCACCTGGCAGTAGCTGCCGCGAAGGTCGCGCTCGCCAGCTAAGCCGGACGGATCCGTAAAGTTGAGCACTCGGTTCTGGGTCGTCCTGCCCACCCACTGCTCGAAACGCTCCTTGCGACCCTCTACGAGTGCTTCTTGCATCCCACCGATGAGGGCGGTGTTGCGCCGGAGCTGGATGCGCCGCTGGCGCTCTTGGAGCACCAGCAGGCGACGGCTCTTTTCTTCTTCGGGAACCTGCTCCATCTCTGCTGCGGCAGTTCCCCGGCGCGGCGAGTACTTGAACGAGAAGACCGAGGCGTACTGGACCTCGTCGAGCAGGGAGAGGGTCTTTTCGAAATCCTGCTCGGTCTCGCCCGGAAATCCGACGATGATGTCCGTGCTCAGCTCGATCGTGCGAGCGGCGCCCTTGAGCATGTCGATGCAGCGCAAGTACTCGTCCCGGCTGTAGGTTCGCTGCATGCCCCGCAAGACGTCGGTGGATCCTGACTGGACCGGCAAGTGGACCCAGTCGCACAGCGACTCGTTGCGATCAATGGCCTGCACGATGTCGGGCGTGAAATCGGCCGGGTGCGAGGTGGTGAACCGCACCCTCCGGATGCGCGGCAGGCGGCCAATCTCGTCCAGCAATCTCGCAAAGCTCCAGCCCGCCGGAGAGGGGTCCCGATAGCTGTTTACAGTCTGCCCGAGCAGCGTGATTTCGGTGTACCCGCGCGCTTCAAGGTCTCTGGCTTCGCGCATCACCGATTCGCTGGCACGGCTTCGTTCCGGCCCGCGGGTGAATGGCACGACGCAGTAGGTGCATTCCTTGTCGCAGCCTTCGATGATCGTGATGTAGGCGCTGTACGGACGGTCGCGCTCCACAGCCGGGACGTCAAAGGTCTCGTCGGTGTCCAGGTCCAGCCCGGCGACGCGCGATTCGCCCGCCTCGACGCGATCCAAGATCGCGGGCAGGGAGTTGTAACTGGCTGAGCCACATACGAAATCGACATGCGGGGCGTGGTCGAAGATGTCCTCGCCGTTGTGCTGCGCCACGCAGCCCAGGACGCCGATCGTCTTGCCGCCGGCCTTGCGCTTGAGGCCCGCCAGACGCGAGAAGACCTTCTGCTCGGCCTTGTCTCGAATGCTGCAGGTGTTGTAGAGCAGCATTCCGGCCTCGTCGGGTGCCGGCACCTGGGAATAGCCGCGTGTTTCCAGCATGCCGCGCACTTTTTCGCTGTCGTGCACGTTCATCTGGCAGCCAAAGGTCTCGATGTAGAAGGTCTTCGGCACGATTCCAACCGCCAGCCAAACCGAAGCATCGGCCTGGCGGCTCAGGGCGACAGCGCTTGAGCGGCTTAAGCGCAGTATAGCAACCGCACTGCGGCGCTCGGCCCGGGTCCTAGTGCAGGCGGCGCCAGCCGAGTGCGAACACTCCCAGCAGCAGGAAAACTGCAGCCAGAGCGGTCTGCGCGCTGACGCTCAGGGTCTCGGAGGTGTTCGGCTCTGCGTGTTCGACCAGCCTGCGGCCCTCAACGCGCGGGCTGGAGCCGTCCCTGAGTTCTTCGCGCAGCGTCGAGATCAGTTCCGGCCCGGCCGACGCCGCGACCAACACCTCGACAAATTCCTCGAACGGACGGTTCTCTGTCGTGCGCGAGCTGCCCGACGCGCCGTGGCGCTCCAGCGAGCGGGCGTAGTCCAGCGCCAGCGAGCTGAGGGTCTCGGGCCCGGCGTTCCAATATCCCTTGCGCGCCGACTCGAGCATGACAGCCATCATTTCCTGGAAGGCGAACGGATTGTTCGCGTCAAACCACTGCGGCAGTTCCAAGCCCAGCGAGTCGCCCACGTAGATCTCGTGGACCTTCTGCCAGGCCTCGCTGCCAACCGCAGCTGGCTTGGTGACTTGCCAGCCGAACAGGTTGGTCGTCGTCTGAGCCATTTCCACGGCGCCGGAAAAGCCCTCGGCTTGCAGCGCTTCGATCCACTTGGGGTTCCAGAACTTGCCGCGCAGCCCCCGGACCAGCGCTTCCCGCACCGTCTCTACGCGTGGCTGGTGGGCGTCGCGCACGTCAGCCAGATAGGTTTCGGGCGCACTGCCGGTGGTGTCGCGCACGGCCATGGTCATGCCCCCGAGGTATTCGAAGTAATGGTCCAGCGTGAGGGCACCCACCACGTTCGTGGAGCGGCTCAGCGTGACGGCGTCGGTGTGCTGCAGGTGCGTGCGGTAAGCATCCGGCGCCACCCGGCCCCATTCGAAGCCTTCGGTGTAGACGGCTCCGGTTCTGGCCAGATACGCCTCCGTGAGTCCCTCAGACGATTCGAAACTGCCGCTGCGCTCGATAGCGGCGACCAGGCCAGTGCCGTAACCGCCCGCGGAGTTGCTGAAGATGCGCGCTACAGCCAGCGTCTTGGCATCCTTGGCGGCCATGCCGGACCGCTTGAGTTCCCGCTCGGCCTCCTCGGCGTGCTCGGCGATGTAGTTCTCCCCGTCTGTCGCGCTTGCAGCCAGCCGAACCGCCTTGTCGAGAAGCTTCATCCGATCTGGGAAGGTGTCTCGAAACAGCGACGCCGCTTGGACCACCACGTCTACGCGCGGGCGCCCCAGTTCGGCGCTGGGTATCAGCTCCACGTCTTCCACCACGTTGTTGTGGTCCCAGATCGGGCGCACCCCGAGCAGGTGCATCACATGCGCCAGGTCCGTGCCATGCTGGCGGATCAGCTCGGTATTCCACAGCGTGAAGCCGATCTTCCTGGGCCAGCGCCCGAGGCGCTCGAATTCCGCTTCGAGCTGTGCGTCTGCAAGGTTGACGCCGATCTCCCATGCGGCCTTGGTCGGCACTTCCGCGGGATTGATTCCATGCAGATTCCGGCCGGTCGGCAGAGCCTGCGGATTGCGTACCGGATCGCCCCCGCTGCCAGGCGGCACGTAGGCCCCGGCCAGAGCGCCCAACGTGTGGCTGATCTCATCGGGAGTCTGGGCAAGGGCCGCTCCGATCCGCTCGACCTCGGGGCCGAGCGCTCCTAGGGCTGGCACAGGTGAATCGCCGGCCAGAGCGCGGCGGACTGTGGCCTCGGCTCGCTCGCGGGCTTGAGCGAGGCAGGTTGCATCCGTCTCGGACCGACATGGCGAATCCGCAAGCGCTTCCTTGCCGAGCATGGCCGTGACCATCGGCGCTAGCTCGTCCGGAGTGTTCGGCTGACCGTGTACGTGCAGCCCGAGCGGAATGCGGTCTTCGTTGATGAGGTGGATGTGGCTCGCGAGCCGCTCCACCTCCAAGTCGGTAGGGGCCGCACTTGCCCAGTCGGTCTCGATGTCCCCGTCCATTTCAAGATCCGCGCCCATGGAGCGGACTTGTTCTCGCAGGCGTTCCTTGAGAGCTCCCGGCGCAGCATCCAGCAACTGCCGGGCGGCGCGATAGAGAGCCGCGATCTCCGGCTCGCCCTTCGTGAGTTCGGCGGCTTCCACCGGCGGAATCTGGTGGCTGACCGTCACCGCCGCGCCCCGGCGCTTCGCGATCAGGGCCTCGCCCACGTTGTCCATGACGTAGACGTAGAGGTTGGGCAGCGGGCCGATGGTGCGATCCGACCAGTCGTCGGCCAATTGGCCTAGCGGGCGCCCGGGCAGGAACTCGTGCGTGCCGTGCGTGCCGTAGTTGAGGATGGCGTCGGCCTGCCAAACATCGCGCAGCCACCAATACACAGCTAGGTATTGATGGGGAGGGGGAACCTTGTCGTTGTGCTGGAGCCTGGCATCCATCTGAGCTCCGCGCACAGGCTGGGGCAGCACGACCACGTTGCCGTAATCAAGCTTGGGCACTACGAAATACTGCCGGCCGTCTCGTTCGACCGTCATCAGATCGCCTGGCGGCGGCCCGAAGGAATCGATCACCTCAGCCCGCATGGCCTCCGGCAGTCCCTCGAACCAACCTACGTAGCCGTCCACTGGAAGCAGCAGCACGCCCTCGCGCTCGGCCAACCGGTCCAAGTCGCGCGGCCGTCCCGAACTCACGTTGCGGCCCTTGTCGAGCATCTCGTCCAGCAATGCCTGCTCGTCTGACGGTGTGTCGGAGATGGCATAGCCGTCTCGCCGCATAGCGGCCAGGAAGCGCAGCATGCTGCGCGGCACGTTGAGGCTGGCCGCGGTAATCCGACCCTTGCCGATGCCCGACACGTAGAAGATCGCGACCTTTTTGTCCGCATTGGCAAGCTTGCGCAGGCGGACCCAGCGCTGGGCGCGCCGCACCAGCAAGTCGATGCGCTCGTCGCGGAACGCTTCGAAGCGACGGCCGTACCAAGCCGAATCCAGGCCCTCGATCAGCGTCGGCTGAATCGCTCCGTCCAGTTCGGGCACCATCGCGCCCATGATCAGGCCCGCGTCGCGGATGCCGGCGCGGGTCTTCTGGTACTCGCCGAACGACTCGCCAGTGAACAGCAGCGAGAGACCTCGCAAGACCGGCACGTCGAGTTTTTCTTCCAGCACTTCGACGCCCTGCTCTCCGAGCCACCAGCGCCCGTGCTTGCGCGAGATCAATATGTCGGGTCGGTACTCCACCGCGAAGGGAGCGGCTTGGGCCGTGCCGAAGATGGCGGCTGTGTTGAATCCACCGTCTTCGAACGCCCGCACGATGGCATCGGTCGCTTCGTTCATGCCCAGCCGCCAGCCATCCGCGAAGTCGATCAGGGCCTTTGGACCGCCCTGCTGGAAGCGGCCGGAGCTGGCATACCAGCTCTCGTAGTCTTCGGTTGTGGTGAAGAGGCTCGGAGACTCGGGATGGTAGTAGCCATCGTCCGGCGTGGGCTCCGGAGGGAGTATTTCGGCGTCTTGGCCCGAGTAGCGGGCGGCCGATGTCTGCAGCAGGCGGGCCATGTTGGTCACGCCGCCGAACCTCCAGTAGTCGTCGATCCAGCGGTCTTCTTCCCGGAAGTCCGCGTTCCCCACGCCGAGCCGGGCCGTGTCGTGGGCTGGCAGCACGATCACCTTGGATCCGGCCTCGCCAGCCTCTTGCAGGGCACGGCGCACCGGGCGGCTCAGCGGATCGGAACGCCGGCCGCTGACGTAGATCACCTTGTAGCGGCTGAAGTCCGGCTGGCCCGTCTTCGGGCTGTCCAACTTCTCCGGACTCCAGTAGTCGTAGCGCACGCCGCTTTGGCTGGCGCTTTCCGCCAGCAAGAAGCGGTACATGCTGGGGAAGCCTAGGAACAGGATGTCGGGCCGAGCGTTGAGGTACACTCCGGCCGAGGCCAGGGCGGCGAACGCCAAGCCGAGCAGCCAAAGCGCTTTGCGCGATCTAGGGAGGGGCAGTGGCATAGGGCTCTGAGCGCGGAGCCCAGGAGGGACGCTGCCGAAACACTTATTCTAGCTAGGGACCGGGCACTCTGGCCGATTCCAAACCTGAACCATGCAAACTGACTTCACGAGCATTATCAAAGGCTGCTTGCGCAGGGTCTTGCCTGCGTTTCTCTTGGTGTCTTGGGCCGGCGCCCAGCAGCGGCCCAATGTCCTGTTCATCTTGGTCGATGACATGGGGTGGACGGATCTAGAGGGATACGGTTCCGATCTGCACCAAACGCCGCGCATCGATGCGCTGGCCGACCAAGCGATGCGCTTTACCAGCGCGTACTCGGCGTCGCCCGTATGCAGTCCCACGCGGGCCTCCATCATGACCGGCAAGCATCCGGCCAAGTTGCACATGACGATATGGCGGGAAGCCGCCAAGCGGCCTCCGCTCAACCGGCCCTTGGTCCCGCCGATCACGCGGGACAGCTTGCCTCACGACGAGGTCACCATTGCAGAGGTCCTGCATGATGCTGGATACATGACCGCGCACGTGGGCAAGTGGCACCTGGGAACAGCTGAGTACTACCCTCAGACGCAGGGCTTCGACTACAACGTCGGCGGCACCTTGTGGGGAGCCCCGCAGACGTTTTTCTACCCGTACAGCGGATCGCAGACGTTCTCGGGGCTGAGATACGTGCCCCACCTCGGCGGCGGCCAGACGGGCGAATACCTGACAGATCGGCTCACGTCCGAGGCCATTCGGATTCTGCGGAACGAGCGCGGCAAGCCGTTCTTCATGCACTTGGCCTTCCACACCGTGCACACGCCGATCGAGGGCAAGCCCGCAGTCGTAGACCGCTACCGGCAGCGCATTCGCGACGGCATGCTGCACCGCAACCCACGATACGCGGCGATGGTCCATGCTCTCGACGAGAACGTGGGCAGGGTGCTTGACACGCTGGACGATCTCGGTGTCGCCGACAACACGTTAGTCATCCTCACCTCGGACAATGGCGGATACATCAACAAGTTCGATGGGATGCAGGTCACCGACAACACCCCGCTGCGCTCGGGCAAGGGCTCGCTCTACGAGGGCGGGATCCGCGTGCCGGCCATCGTCCACTGGCCCGGCGTGACCCGGCCCGGGGCCGAGAGCGACGTTCCGATTAGCAGCATCGACTACTACCGCACGATCCTGTCGGTGGCTGGCCTGCCTGGCGACCGCGAATACAACCGAACCGTGGACGGCATTGACCTGACGCCTCTGCTCAGGGACCCTGACCACATTCCCGCCCGGGCGGCGCTGTACTTTCACTATCCGCACTACTACGCCACGACTTCTCCGGTAAGCGGGCTGCGGGTCGGGAACTGGAAGTTGTTGCGCTACTACGAAGACTCGCGCGCCGAACTCTACAACCTAGAAGATGACCTGGGCGAGCGGCGCAACCTCGTCGGCGAGAAGCCGGAGATCGCGGCGGCTCTCACGGAGCGGCTTGAGGCATGGTGGGCCCAGATGGGTGCCCAGCATCCGTCCCCGAGGCTGACGGATCCGTAGTAGTGGCTTCAGCGCCAGTCGAAGCGTGCGGCGAGCTCTTCCACGCTCCCTTCGGCGGCGACGCTACCGCCCTCGAAGAATACTGCCCGATCGGCGAGGGCGGCCGCGAGGCCGATTTCGTGGGTGACCAGAATCTTGGATTGGGGCAGCGAGCGCAGCGTTTCCACGAGGCTCCTCTTGCCGGGCGGGTCCAGGAACGTCGCCGGCTCGTCAAGCAGTAGGATCTCGGGCTCGGTCGCGAGCACGCCAGCGAGCGCGGCGCGCCGGCGTTCTCCGGCGCTGAGGTGATGCGGGGGCCTCTTGCGCTGGCCGTTGAGGCCAACCTGCTGCAGGCAGCGATCGACGCGCTCGCGCACCGCCGCCTCGTCCAGTCCCAGGTTGAGCGGGCCGAAGGCCACGTCCTCCTCAATCGTCGGCATGAAGATCTGGTCGTCCGAGTCCTGAAACAGCATGCCGACGCGGCGGCGGATCTCGGCGAGATTGGAACCTTCCGCGGGCATGCCGCAGACATGGACCGAGCCGGTGCCGTGCAGCAGCCCGACCAAGTGGTTCAGAAAGGTCGTCTTCCCCGATCCGTTGGCACCAAGGATGGCCACGGTCTCGGACCTGCGCAGCACGAAGCTCACGTCGCGCAGGGCCTCGGACCCGTCGGGATAGCGGAATGACAAGTCCCGCACTTCGATGAGCACGTCGCTCACTTCTGCCCATTGTATTGAGACAGCACGTCGACGCGCTTTGGACGGAACTCAATCTTATGGTCTGTGAGCCGCTCTGCCTGCTCGCATCGCTTGGAAATGGACTGGCCGGACACCGCCAAGCACGGCGCAGTCAGGACACATGCGATTCGCTAAAATGCACAGCAATATGCGACTCCTCGCCACTATTGCCCTCGCGTCCGCCTCGCTGCTGCCTGCCGCCACGGACAAGCCAAACATCATCTTCATCTTCACGGACGATCACGCCTATCAGGCGATCAGCGCCTATGGGTCGATGATCAACCACACGCCGAACATCGACCGGATCGCCCGCGAGGGGATGCGCTTCGATCGGGCCTTGGTCACGAACTCGATCTGTGCGCCGAGCCGGGCAGTGATTCTGACGGGGAAGTACAGCCATCTCAATGGCGTCCTGGACAACCGTTTGCGATTCGATGGATCGCAGCAGACGTTCCCGAAGCTTCTGCAAGCGGCCGGCTACCAGACCGCGATCTTCGGCAAGTGGCACCTCAAGACGGCTCCGACCGGATTCGACGCCTGGGAGGTCCTGCCGGGGCAGGGCGCGTATTACAACCCTGACATGCGGGTCGGTCCGGACGACACGCGTCGGCGCCACGAGGGGTATACGACGGACATCATCACGGACCTTTCCTTGGAATGGCTCAAGGAACGCCGCGATCAAGACAAGCCGTTCATGCTGATGAGCCAGCACAAGGCGCCCCATCGCAATTGGATGCCCGGCCCGGCACACCTCTCGCTCTACGACGGACAGCACATTTGGGAGCCGCCGACGCTCTTCGACGATTTCTCGGGAAGGGCTTCGCCAGCAGCAGCGAACCGGATGGAGATCGGCCGGCACATGGTCTCCGCGCATGACCTGAAGATCAATCCTCCGCCCGATACTCCGGAGGACGACCGCGTGCTGCGGCAGTGGATGAACAGCTACGGACGGCTGACCCCTGCCCAGAAGGCGATGTGGGATGCGGTCTACGGTCCCAAGAACGAGGCGTTCCAGAAGGCAAACCTCCAAGGCAAGGACCTGATCCGCTGGAAGTACCAGCGCTATATCAAGGACTACCTACGCTGCATTGCCTCTGTGGACGACAACATCGGCAGGATCCTGCGCTACCTCGACGAGACTGGTTTGGCCGAGAACACGGTAGTCATCTACAGTTCGGATCAGGGCTTCTATCTGGGCGAGCATGGCTGGTTCGACAAGCGTTGGATGTATCGGGAGTCACTCCGGACGCCCTTAGTGGCGCGCTGGCCGGGCGTCGTCGAGCCCGGCTCGACCAGTCGCGAGCTGGTCTCGAACCTGGACTACGCCGAGACGTTCTTGGAGATCGCCGGCGTGGACGTGCCACCGGACATGCAGGGTCGCAGCCTGGTGCCGCTCTTGCAGGGCAACGTCCCGAGGAATTGGCGCGACTCGTTCTACTACCACTACTACGAGAGTCAAGTCGCGCACGGCGTTCCTGCCCATGAGGGCGTCAGGACCCACCGATACAAGCTGATCCGCTTCTACGAGAGCGACGAGTGGGAGCTTTTCGACTTGGAGCGGAATCCTGAAGAGACGCAGAGCATCTACGGCCAGGCAGGAATGGAAAGCGTCACCGCTGAACTGAAGAAAGAACTCGGACGATTGCGGAAGACGTACGGGGTGACCGAGCCCGCCTTCGAATAGCAGCGATCCACGGGTGCAGTCATCGATTCACTTGCTTGCTGCGCACGGATCGCCGAAGCCCGACGAACGCAGGGCCGAAAGACGAAACGGCCTCAGGAGGGGCACGGGATGTGTATAGGCGCGGAGATACAGCCTCTCTTGCCCCACGGGAGGCGCTCCAATCGCCGGCGTCTGAAGACTGGGTTTGACAATTGACTGGCTGTGTGATATAAAATCATCAAGTAGATGATCAATGATCCAAGGTTTTGTATCAACATCCAAGATTGGTACGCAGCGTGTTCTGGCCCACGATATCCTGCGGCAGCGGGGCATCGTGCGCCTCTCAGACTTCAGAGCTGCTGGCATCACTGCCGCAACCATTGGCCGGATGCGCCGGAACAACGAGATTATTCGTCTCGCGCGAGGACTGTATCAACTACCCGATGTTCCGCTCGACGCCAATCATAGTCTCGCCGAAGCAGCCAAACGTGTGCCCAAGGGAGTCGTATGCCTCGTTTCCGCTCTAGCGTTTCATGAACTCACCGATCAGCTCCCGGCCGCAGTGTGGATGGCGATCGGCACGAAAGATTGGGGCCCAAAGGGCGGAATGCCGGCAGTCCGGATTGTCCGGTTTACCGAGGTGTTCCTGTCTGACGATGTCCGCACCGAGCGAATCGAGGGAGTGCCCGTGAAGATCTTCGGCGTTGCCAAGACAGTCGCCGACTGCTTTAGACATCGGCGAACCATCGGGCAGGCCATCGCATTGGAGGGACTGCGAGAGGCTCTCCGGCAGCGCAAGGCGACTCCAGCCGAGATTGCCCGTCACGCAGAGCAAGGCCGGGTGGCCGGAGTGGTGCGCCCCTATCTGGAAGCTCTCAGCGCCGATGGCTAGGCAGATCCGCAACGTTGGCGCGTCCGTCCGTGCCCGCCTGCTGCAGCTCAGCAAGCGAACGCGGCAGAACTTCGATCTCGTCCTCAACCGATACGCTATCGAACGGCTGCTTTATCGGTTGTCGCAGTCGCGCCATGCCGACCGATTCGTGCTGAAGGGCGCGATGCTGCTAATGACTCGGTTTAGCGAGCCGTACAGGGTCTCGCGCGATCTCGATCTGCTGGGCCATGTCGAGCCGAGTCCCGAAGCGGTACTTGACATGTTCAGGGAGATATTCGAGATCCATGAGCGCGATGGTGTGACCTTCGATGCCCACGGAGCGCGTATTGATCTCATTCGGAACCACGGCTGTCCGGCTTACGGCCATTGTCAGTCTCATAACCCACTATATTTCAATAAGTTGAACGGATTTTCTTGATGTGAACGACTTCAGCGGCCTGAGCCGTCTCTGCACAATCTATC
>JAJDZN010000106.1 GCA_022824585.1 Bryobacterales bacterium
GGTCCGGAATGCGCTGGAACGTCGACGGTGCCAACGCCATCCTCGGCCTACGCTGCTGCACCCAATCGAATCGCTACGAGGACTTTTGGGCCCATCGATCAGCCGCAACCTGAGCAGATCTCAAATTTCCGACGTACACCCCTCCCGGCCTTTGCTCTACAACCCGATTCCGCAGACAAAGAATCAGCCGTGGTTCTTGACCGTCGCGGTGTCTCGTCCCATCCCGGAACAGGCTATCATGGCTCATCGGACTCCAGCGTCCCTCGGCCCTGTCCCGGACCCTGCAACCCTGCAACCTTCGCCTCGCCGTTTCGGCCCGCTTCTGCTGCACGACTGAACCATTACCACACATCCCCCACGAAGCGCTTCTCGCCCGATCTTGGCCTCGGTTCGTCAAAGCCCCGCTTGAACCGTCCAATTTCGAGCGATTCTTCGACTATTCTGCGCAACCGTGGACAACCGGCAGGCATCTTCGAAGTTCGCTTCGCGGTCCAGGGCCGGCCCATGTTGTTGTGGCACGACCGAAATGCTGCGGATCTCACCAAGCTGTGATGCGGCACGAGACGCGAGGAGCGAGACGTATTCCCGGCAATGGGTGAATTTCGTATCGGCCGGTCGAGCCGGGCTCGTTACGCCGAACGGCCCGTGACAGGAGCCCCGTGGACAGCGGGCAGTGTTGCATGGACGGACGAGTCCGATGCAACTTGAGGTCCATGCGGCGCTGGCTTGCACTCAACCTCTCGGCTGGACTTGCCCGCATCCGACTGGGGCACGCGCATAACTGCCGAGGCTGGCCGATCTTTCAATCACATCCTTCTGGCGGGACTCACTATGACCCCCGGGGCTTCCGGGACTGGAAATTCCCGGGGCACTCCCCGCCCTTCCAATCGGCCCGCGTTTGCGACCGCGCGCAAAGTAGATCGCTTCGCAGCATTGCCGCCCCCCAGCAGTTGAGAATTCTGAGCCGACCGATGTCGTTCGAATCCGCGATCTCTGCCGTCCGCGGCACCCACTTGATTCCGAATCAGGCACCGCCGGAGAGCATCCGTGCGAGTCCGCCCAGCGCCTGCTCGATACGGGCCGCATCGATGTTCTCCGGCAGCGGGACTGCAATCATCGGACGGTTCGTTTGCGGGTCTGTCCGAACAAGTTGCGAGATGCCCGCCTGTACAGTCGAGGGTGCCTCGCCAGAAGCCTGCCGCGCGACTTGGCCAGCGGGTTGGACGGGTGGTCCAGCCAACGCTTCGAGAAATCTCGTGCCAGCTTCAAAGAGCCCCGTCAGCGCGACCTCGATGCCGGGTGCGGCCGGGGGACGGTCGGTACCGCCACCGGGCGGTGGCCCTGGCGTGTTGACCGGCGACGGAGGGGGTTTTGGGGTCGGCGGAGTGGCGGGTTCCGCGCTGGAGGTCGGCTCGGGGACTCCGGGCTGCTTGTGCCCGTCTGTGTCCGGTCCCGGGTCCCCGGCCGGTGGGATAGGCTCGGCCTTGCGCTCGCCACCGTCCGCAGCCCCGGAGGTTCCATCCATCATTTCCTTGACCACTTTGAGAAATGTCGAGCGGCCCAGCTTCTCGAAGCTCACCTCGTCGGCAGTCGAATCGAAGAGCCCTGAGAAGAGGGCCCGCTTGAGTTGCATCGTCTCCCAGACCCGCACTTCGATGCTCCCTTCTGTCACCATGTGAATCACTTGCACGGGCTGGGCCTGCCCCATCCGATGCACCCTTCCGATGCGCTGTTCCAAGCGTGCCGGATTCCAAGGCGGCTCGAAGTTGATGACAGCCGAAGCAGACTGAAGGTTGAGGCCCACCCCGCCCGCATCGGTGGAGAGAAACACCATGCAGTTGGGATCTTCTCGGAAGCGGTCCATCAAGGCGCCGCGCTTGGGGCTGGGAACGCCGCCGTGCAGCGAAACGAAGTCGATCCCTAGCTTGGCCAGTTCCTGTCCGGCGAGGCGGGTCATCCGCTCGTACTCGCTGAAGACAACGACCTTCCGTCCTTCCTCGACCGCGAGTTCGCGGATGATCTCTTTGAATTCCTGCAGCTTGGGAGAGTGGTTCGTCTCCTTGTCGTAGAGGAACGTCGAATTGCAGAGCATCCGCATGTTCTGGATGGCGCAGGTGATGCGACGCAGGTCCACTTCCGACAGCCAGCCCTGTCTGGACCATTTGTTCATCAGCCTGCCGAGAATCTCGTACTGCTCCCAGTAAGGGCCAGCTTGCTGCTCGGTTAGCGGAACGGAGAATACTTGGTCGGTTCGCTCCGGCAGCTGCCTCAGTACCTCGTCGCGTCGCCTGCGCAGCAGGAGAGGCTCCAGCTGCCTGTGAATCTGATTCAACCCGCGATAGCCAATCAGCTTTCCGGTCTCTGTGGTCTGGACATGGTCGTGCAGGAAGCGGAAGGCGGGGCCGAGTGCGCGACCATCCACGAACTCGACAACCGAGTAGAGTTCCTCGACTTTGTTCTCCAGCGGCGTCCCGGTCAGCACGAACGCGTAACGGCTTTTGAGCTGCTTGACCGTTTGCGCCGTCTTTGTGGCCCAATTCCGGATGCGCTGGGCCTCGTCCAGAATGATCAGGTCGGGCGCGAGGGCTTGGATCGCCTCCATGTCCCACCGCACCAGTTCGTAATTGATGAGGTTGAAGAATTTCGGGTCGTCGTAGCGCTTAATCCTTAGTCGTCTGTCACCGTCGATGACCTGCACCGACAGGTCGGAGAACTTCTCGATTTCGGTCTTCCACTGGTACTTTACGGAGGCGGGCGAGATTACCAAGACACGTTCGATACCCCGCCGGCGCTTCAAGAGCGTGGCTGCTGCGACGGCTTGGACCGTCTTGCCCAGCCCCATGTCGTCGGCCAGCACAACCCGGCCGCGGCTAGCCGCAAACAGGACGCCTCGCATCTGGTACGGAAACAGCGAGACCTTCACCAGTCCGGGCAGGACGGACTGGCCCGCCTCGATCTTTTTGAGCTGCTCGCTCTCCCACGCGAGGCCTTCGTCACGCTCGTTCACACGGTCTACGTAGTCGAGGACGTCGCTGTAGACAACGGCTGTGCCGTCGGCGCGCCGCAGCTCCCCCAGGATGGTCGCGAAGCGCGGGTACTGCGCTTTCGGCAGGAGCCCTGATTCGTCGAAGTAATCGGCAGCGACCGCCTCAAGCGTTGGATCTGGCCGGTCGGGAAGCTTCAACTGGACTTCAAGGCTCTCGCCGTACAGGAGGGAGAGGGACGCACGCTCGCGCTCGTAGCGCTTGTGCTCCAGCTTGGAGCGGTACCGTCGACGCAAACGTGCAAGCAGGCTCTCAATGTGCTTGCATGTTCCCAAGGTATTGCGGGCGAAATCAGGGCAGGAACAATAGTTGTCGAAGAGGCCCGGGCCACGCATTGCGACCTTGTACTCGGTGTCACTGGCCGAGAGCACTTGGTAGTCGCCGAAGGGCTTGCCTTTGGGCCGAGAAAGGATCCGCTTGATTGCTTCGCTCGCACGTTTCTGACGCGCTTGGATCTGTTCTTCGACTAGCATGGCCCGTTCCTTCGTCTACCCGCCACGGCCCCGAACCGCGGACGGTTTCCGACAATCATAGCGATTCCCGAGCAGGCTTCCGCCGAGGCCGAGGCCGAGGCGCAGTTCGCCTTGCGTGGAAGCTCTGCGAGGTCTGTTGCCTCGAGTCGAATCTGAGGTCTTCGCCAACCGTTTAGCGGATCCCGCAAAACAGATTGTTCTCGAAGCCAAGCTCTCGGCCTCCATGTCGGAACTGGGCTGGTCGCGAGCGTCACTGACCATAGTGGACGACGATTTGGGAATCCGCGATCCAAGGAGCGGCTGGGCAGCAGCAGCTGGGAGGCACACCGCGGGGAATCGGACGGCACCGAACAATCTGTGATCAGAGGCCCCTGAAGAGCGTTACGCGATTACTGAGAGACACTGGTCGATTTGCAATGACTGTTCAGCGGGCGGCACCGGCAATCGAATTGCTAGCTCGGGGAGCCTTCACTACGGGACTTCTGGCGCTATCTGGCCTAGCCGGTCCGGCCGCGGCTCTACGAGACGACTGGTCGCAAGTCGAGCGGCTTAGGATCCTTGCCGAAACAGCTTCATCGTTCAGGCGAGATCACCGACGACCGGACACTGCCCGTGCGGGCTAGAAACGGCTCGGCCAAATGAGGACCTCCGTCTCTGAGTCAGTTCGTACACCTCATGCTCTGCCCCAGCGGCGATGGAAGTGCCGGGCGTACGGGCCGAGCTGCCCGCCCGTTCCAACTCGAGCACGGAGAGCGGGTATTCGCTCTGGCCTGGCCACTTCGCCGTCCGCGTGTCTGCCTTGTTAGCACCCACCCGGTCGCACCGCGCCATCCGTGCGAAAGCGAAGGGGTGCATGGACTCTTGGTCGCGGGAGGTGGAAGTATAGTAGAGGGATGCCGCAGTGGATTGCGAGCGCAGCGACGGTGGTTACCGCGTTGGTAGCGCTTGCGGCATTGATCGTAAGCATCTGGGCGAGCCGGCGTGTCGCTCGCAAGCGGGAGTTTGAACTCCTCTTGGAACGGATTGATCGGGAGGCTGCCAAGCGCGAGGAGCGGATCGATCGGGAGGCCGCCAAGCGCGAGGAACGGATCGATCGGGAGGGCGCCAAGCGCGAAGAGGCAATCCGGGCGGTGATGGATCGCAGCGACAGAAAGTTCGAAGTACTGCAGAAGCGAAGCGACGAGTTGTACCGGCAGCTGGTGGAAATCACCGCACGAGCGACGTACGCCGGTGCCGTTCCAGAGAGGGCGGCGGAGGTAGCTCCCGCGACTGGCTAGGGCGAGGCGGTGGCCGCACAGGATGTGCTGGGTGGCCAGCCGAGCGACTAACGGTCGACCGTGGCTAGCCGACCGTCGAGCGCAGCAGCCACAGGCGAGCGGCTGGCATGCCGGTTGGCGTGGATGGCTGGAGTGGGCGGCCCGCAGACAGGCGCTTGATTGGCATTCACCCGCTCGAAACTGACCACGGCCCGGTTCGTCTGGCGCAAGCCGGAGCACAGCTGGACCACGAGCGATCCCATCGCAGGACGGCCTCATGGCTCCCACCAGCGGGAGCCGCATGCACACATCGACGGAGTTGTTTCGGCAAGAGGCCTTACGCCAGAGGTTCGGACCAAGGTGTGCTTGTCCACCCCAGATCTAGCCTCTGGACGTATGTGCTTCAGGTGTCGGTTCGAATCAAGCGATAGCGGCTCGATTACGTTGAGGCTTCCAGGCCGGCAGGATAGACATTCGGGCGAAGCCTGATCCGTAAGGTGGGGATACGGAGACTCCTCGCGAGGCGCCACGCCTGCTGGATCACGAGAGTCGTGACCGTCGCCGTGACCTGGATGTTCTCAGTGAGGAACAGCGATCCCCCTACCCCGGATTCTATGGCACCGGGACGGGCCTTGCCGCCCTTGGATTCTGGCGGCAAGGAGGGCGCCGCATCTACCAGGCACCGCCAGCCTCAATGCGCACAGACAATCCGGTTCGCTGATTTCGCAGAGCACTGGGTGGCCGCTGCAGTTCTGGACTCATGAGAGTGAGCGCCCGCGAACCCACCGTAGCAGTGCGAGCGAGCGGTCCCCGGCGCGCTTGGCGTAGTCGGTCGCCAAGTCCCCCGCCAGCAGCTGCCCGACCTGTCCGCGCAAGGCGATTACCGGACTCGGCAGAGATCCCAGCGAGGCCTTGCGAATTGCGGAGGCAGCTCTGTTGGCCCCGATTTGACTTTACAGATTCTTTACATATCATGAGGATCAGTTCCCGGGCGCAGTACCGCCATGCAAAAAGAACGATTCCCGCCGTCCTGCCCGTTGCTCCAAGATCCCCGGGAGGTAGGCGCATGGACCGCCTGCTGCGCTAGGTACTTCCGACCCTTGGCGACGCGCATTACCGGGGATGGGAGTCTGGCCGAGGACGCGCTGCAGGAGTCTTGGTGCAAGGTCCTACGCGGAATTTCAGCCTTCCGGGGCGGGCCGACGGCCTGCCGCTGGGTGCGTCGCATCGTTGCCAACAGCGCCTGCGACATCCGCGGCCGGACCCTGCTCCGCCGCGAGGTCCGACTCGAGCGCGCCCGGGAGCAAGCGGACCCCGGCGCGGACCCCGAGACCCGTGCAAGCGACCGGGAGATGCTGCGCGTGCTGCGCGAAACGGTCGCACTGCTGCCCGCACCCTACCGCCGGGTGATCGAGCTGCGCTTCGAGCGGGAGTTGTCCACGGCCGAGACAGCCGAGCGGCTGGCGGTCTCCCGCTCGAACGCAGCCACTCGCCTGGACCGGGCCCTGCGCCTGCTCAGGAGGCGTTTCCAAGCCCGGACTGGACAGAGGCCTCGGCCACTCTGAGCAACACGGGGCGACGGCTCACTGTTCGCCATCCCGGTCGGTCCGAGCGTAGGGGTAGTCCCTGGGAAGGGCGCGGTCCAGACGACGGCGCGCGGCACGATAGCGGATTTGGCAATCCCCGGCCTCTTCCCTCGCGAGGCTCTCGATGGCGGCTTTTCGTGCCAGTGGCCAGCGCTCTGCGAGAAGCCCGTCCAGATCCTGATCCAGTCGACAGTCGGGTCGGTCGCTTCGCAGCCGCTCGATCTCGCGGCGGGCGTCGGCTACGACCCGCAGCCACAGCGAACGCAGGTTCTCAGGCATGAGTTCAGTGGGAGAAGACCACGGGATGTTTCCCTGCCGACCGCCCTCCATTAGACCAGACCACCTCGCGCGAACGACGACTAACGCGAGCGATGACTGTACAGGACCCAGCACAGGAGACAAGAAATCTGTGATCGGAAGATCTCTGCGAGCGTTAGGTCATTGGAGGGGCAGATGGCGCACAGTCCTGCCCGAAGGGAGGAACTTGGCATGAAGAACATTCTTGCGTTCGTGGCGCTGGCTGGACAATTCGCTGTCCTGCCGCTAGGGATGGCCGCGGCGGGTAGAACTGCGAGCGTTGCGAATGCGCTCCTTTACTGCGATGTCGAGGCTCTGAGCGACGCCTTGGAGCAGGGAGCCAGCGCGAACTGGGTGCGACCGGAGAGCGGCGAATCGGCGCTGCATTACGCGGTCGGCTGCGAATCCGGCATGGAGGGAAACCAATACGGCCTCGTGCGATTGCTCGTGGCCGCTGGCGCGGTTGTGTCGGCGGCTACAGTCAACGGTGAATCCGTGCTGGAACGAGCTCTGCTGTTTGGCTCCGAGCCAACCATAGAGCTGTTGCTGGAATCAGGCGCTAACGCCCATGGCCTCACCACGATGGGCGTATCCATGCCGGCGCTAGCACGGATAGTCGGCAATGCCAGCGCCGAGCGGGCACTGAGACAGTACGGCGCTGAGCTCTCGGCTTCCGACTTGGAGGCTGTTGACCAATGGGGCTGGATTGCCGACTTTGACCGAGACATCGACCGCTGGATGGACAGGAATGCCGGCCTTGACGGCGCAGAGCACGCCGAGGCGCTGACAGGATTCCTTCGCGGCTACTTCGCAGACCAGCCGGAGCTTGCTGCTGAGTTTGACCTTGACCCGCTTGGGCGGACACCGACGGCTTACAGCCAAGATGCCCAGTGCTGCGGCCTTGCCCCGCCTGCAGCTTCCTCTGCAGACCGGCCTGAGGCCCAGGCGGGCGATGCTGGTCTCTCGGTGTCAGATTGCCGGCAGAACTGCCACGACGGCTACAAGAGCGGCGTGCAAGTTTGTGGCAGCGGCGCGTTCGGTGTTCTGTGCAGGATACCGTGCGGAAATCGGCGCGAAGGATGCCTTAAGGATTGCGAGAGGCTACAACCGAAAGATCCACCACAAAGCTAGTTGCTCTAAACACCCATGGCCGCGTGCAGCCACCCCGTATGCATGAAACGGGCGAGGGTTGCCGGCGGCGTAGGGGCCACCTCAGTTGCTAGGTTTGCAGGTAGCGGAGGTGGGTGCAAGATCGGATCTCTAAGTGGTGGAAGGGCTGCGGTCCCCGCAAGGGCCGTGGCCCCCGACCTCGTCATCTAAACTGACGCCGCTGCGCCCCTTCGAGCCCCGTACCGTACCAGGCTGCGGCCTAGGACGCACAGTAAATCGAGCCCCGGCTGGTTGCCCAGCCGAGGGATTTCCCCGGGCCAGCATCACCCGCCTCCGCTGTACAGGAGGATACAGCATGACAACCACAGCAGGCGACAGCCTGCAACCCGACGAGATGCACGTCGTGCATCCCCGCGCAGCCGGACTCGATGTGCACAAGATGCAGATCACCGCTGCAGGAAGGCTTCGAGCGATCCTGCAGGACGACCCCGCCTGATGCGCGCCCAGTATCCGAGCCAGCCGAAGCGAATGATGCGGCCCAGCGGCGCGCGGGGCCGCTCCTGCGGCCACCTACGGGTTGTATCCCGAGCCCACCAAGACCGGGCCCTCGCTCGTCTGTACGAGCCGGACGAAGGACACCTTTCTCTGCTCCATGCCCGTGGCCGGATTCAGGAACTTGTAATACCAGAAGGTCTCTCCAAAAGAGACACCCGCCTCGTTCAAGTCCCGGCCGCCGTACAGCAGTTCTGGCTGCCTGCCCGACACAGCGAAGCTGGCGGGATTGCCGCTGAACTTGACCTCGCCGATGGTCGGGTCCACGCCGAACACGTATACCGATCCGTATTTCCAGCGGGGATTGCCAGTGAGGATCGGGACGGCGAAGTATCCGCCCGATTCCAATAGGTATGCCGCGCACCTGACGAACTCCTGCAGCTTGGCGTCGCTCGGAAGAACCTCCAAGAGCAGGGCGTTGACCTCGCCGGGATCGCAGGTTCCCGGTAAGTCCCGCGAGTAGATTCCGGCGCCGATAGCTGCCCGGTCCCCGTTCCAGTCCATCTCGATCACGTACGAACTCTTCGGCTGGTTCAGCCCGGTCTCCGGGTTGGGGAACGCATAGTGGACCCAGCCCTCGTCCACCACCGACAAGACCCGGTGCAGCTCGTAGTAGTAGTCGTTCCCGAAGGCATCCACCGATGTCCCCCAGACCGAGCCCTCGCGGGACGGTTCCGGCGGAAACACATGCACCAAGGCGTCCTCCCCGGATGGCTGGACGCCGTCCACAAACACGTACGTCGGCCCCGCTCTCCAACGCGCGTCCTCGTTGAACGCCCGCCGCGCCTCTTCCTCGCCGTGCTCTAGGGCGTACTCCGCCGCGCACTGCACGAACGCTCGCACGTCCGCCCTCGTGCGCACAGCCGCTGCCGTCGCATAGTTGTCCGAGCAGCCCGGCCCCAGCGCGGCCCCGGCCGGCCCGGGTTGGTAGCCAGCGCCGACCAACAGCGGCACTCCCCGCGCCACCACCCGTTTGAAGAACCCCACCTTCGGCACCACAGTGCCGGTAAAGGGACTCGCGAAGTGGTAGTAGATGAAGCTCTCGCCGAACGTCTCGCCGACATCAACCACGTTGCGCCCGCCGAACTGATCCAAGTACGGGTCCCGGCTCAGCCACTCGTGCAACGAGTTTCCGTTCACCCTCAGCCCGTTGCCGGTGATGACTTGGTTTCCCATCATGTCCAGCACGAACGCATAGCTGGTGCCATCCCTCCAGCGCGGGTCTTCCTCTAGGTCGTGCTTGGCGAAATAGCCAGTCGATTCCACGACCATCGACGCACATCGCACGAACGCCCGCAGCGTGTCGTCGCTCGGACTTTCCGTGAGTGCCGCAGCGCTCACCTCATCTTCACTGCAGCTGCCGGGCACATCGGGCAAGTACAAGCCAGCACCGATGACTGCCGGGCTGCCCTTCCAGTCGACTCTGATTACATAGGAAGCCTTGGGCGTCCTCTTGCCCGTGACTGGATTGGGGTTCGAGTAGTACGTCCAGCCAGAGTCCCTATCGCGCATGATGCGATGAATCTCCGCAAAGAGGTCGGTTCCGAAATCGTTGATCGGTCCCCCCCGAGCCGTGCCCTGCATCGACGGATCTGGCGGAAACACAAACCTTCTCGCGCTGTCGCCGGATGGCTGGATCTCTACGACGAAAACGTATATCGAGCCGTGCTTCCAGCGACCCTCTTCGTTGAAGGCCCGCAGCGACTCCTCCGGACCATTCTCATCCAAATACTGCTTGGCGCACTCTACGAAAACCCTGACGTCGTCCAGCTCGCGAACCGCATTGGCCGAGATTCGCCGATCAGAGCAGACTTCATCGCTATGAGCGGCGGCAGGCACCCACGAGAACATCAGGGCAGCGAGGATCGCGACCAGCCTTGAATTCGGTGTTCTTTGCATTTCTTCACTTTAGCAGGCGCATCCCCTCTCTGGATGCCACCGGATCCCAAGGACAACTTGCGGTTCGAGCCACGCCATCCCGGCATGGTCCGCGGCGGAAAGCCCCGGGCCGCTGCTATAGTCTCGCGTGGGGCTCTCAAGCCACGCGGATACGCGGCCAACACCGCCTCAGAGGAATCAGCCATGCCGCAAGACGCTCAATCCTCCAGCGATTCCCTCGCTGCAATCAGTGACCTCGAGCGCCAGATTCTCGAGTTGACCGAGCAGCTCAACGCGATGCGGCGCGCCGCCGCCGGCGCCCCGATCCCGGACTACCCCTTCCAGACCCTTGAAGGGGAACGGCGCTTGAGCGAGCTGTTCGGCGGCCGCGACAAGCTGCTCGCCATTCATAACATGGGCCAGGGCTGCCGCTACTGCACTCTCTGGGCGGACGGGATCAACGGCTTCCTGCCACACTTGGAGTCCGCGCTGGGGGTGGTGCTGCTGTCCAAGGATCCGCCCGCGACCCAGCGCCGCTTCGCCAACTCCCGCGGCTGGCGCTTCCGCCTCGCGTCTCACGGCGGCGGCGACTACATCCGGGAGCAGTCGGCCGCGCCCGGGGTCGACAACGGGCCCGGCGCCGTGCTCTACGAGCTCGACAACGGGACCGTCCTGCGCAAGAACGCCGTCGCGTTCGGGCCCGGCGACATGTTCTGCTCGGCATGGAACCTGCTCGCGCTGGCCGGCTTCGGCACGGACAACTGGACGCCGCGGTTTGGCTACTGGCAGCGTCCGGCCGCCCTCGACGACGGCGGCCTGAACGTGCTGGAGTAACCGGACGGCAGCCGCCAAGCGCCGCGCGCCGGCTCAAGCCAGGATGTCGTGGACGATCTCGCCGTGCACGTCCGTCAGGCGCATGTCCCGGCCGCTGTAGCGGTAGGTCAGGCGCTCGTGGTCCAGGCCTAGCAGGTGCAGCATCGTCGCGTGCAGGTCGTGCAAGTGCACCTTGTTCTCGACAGCGAAGTAGCCGTACTCGTCCGTCGCGCCGTAACGCATGCCGCCCTTGACGCCGCCGCCAGCCAGCCACATGGTGTAGCCGAACGGGTTGTGGTCGCGGCCGGTCTTGTCGCTGAATTCGCTGTCGTTGGTCTGCGCGGTCGGCGTGCGGCCGAACTCCCCGCCCCACATCACGAGTGTCGAGTCCAGCAGGCCGCGCCCCTTGAGATCCTTCAGCAAGGCGGCGATAGGCTTGTCCGTTCCGCCGGCATTGATGCGGTGCCCCGACTTTAGGTTCTGGTGTTGGTCCCAGCGATCCTGCCCCTTGCGGGCAGGGGTTAGCAGTTCGACGAAGCGCACGCCGCGCTCGACCATGCGCCGTGCCAGCAAGCACTGGCGGCCGAACTCGCTCGTCTCGTCCTCCTCAAGGCCATACATGCTCCGCGTGACCTCCGATTCGCCGGAGAGATCGAGAAGTTCGGGCACAGCGCTCTGCATGCGGAACGCGAGCTCGTAGTTGGCAATGGTCGCGTCGATCTCGCTGACGCTGCCCAAGCGCTGCACCACCCCGCGGTTCAGCTTGCGGATCAAGTCGAGCTTGCCGGATTGCAGCTCCGGATCGGCCTCGAGCGGCACGATGTCGGCGATCGGATGCTCGCCGCGACGGAAGAGCGTGCCCTGATACGAAGCCGGCAGGAAGCCGCTGCCGAAACAGTCCATCCCGCCGGGCGGGATCAGGCCGCTGTCCAGCACCACGAAGCCGGGCAAGTCGTCGCACTCGCTGCCCAGCCCGTAAGTCACCCAGGCGCCCATCGACGGCCGCCCCTGAAATCCCGAGCCGGTGTGGACGAAGTAGTTTCCGGCGGTGTGCTCGGAATGGTCGGCCACCATCGAATTGATCACGCACAGATCGTCGGCGCACTCCGCCACGTGCGGAAACAGGTCGCTGACCCACAATCCAGACTGGCCGTGCTGGGCGAATTCGAACGGCGAGCCGAACACCTTGTCCGTGATGTTGAACACAGTCGTGGGCAGCTCTGGAAGCTGGATCGGCTGGCCGTGCTCGGCCCGCAGCCGCGGCTTCGGATCGAACGTGTCCATCTGGCCCGGGCCGCCGTCCATGTAGAGAAAGATGACGCTCTTGGCCTTGGCCGGGAAGTGCGGCGGCCGCACCGCCATGGGATCAGCCGCGCGGGACGTGTCCGCGCCCGCGCGCTGCTGCGCCATCAGCGCGGCGAGCGCCAGCCCTCCGAATCCAGCGGCGCTCTGCGACAGCCACTCCCTGCGCGTCATACCCCCTCATGGTAGGCCAAGGCGGGGTCCGGTCAAACCGTACAATGGGATTTCCCATGCATTGGAGAGTGCTCGTCCTTCCGGGCGACGGTATCGGTCCCGAGGTCACGCGCGAGGCCGTTCGCGTGCTGGAGCACGTGGCGGCGAAGTGGGGCCATTCGATCGAGCTGCGGGAAGGCCTGCTCGGCGGCGCGGCGATTCGCGCCACGGGAAACCCGTTTCCCGCCGAGACGCGCAAGCTGGCCCTAGAGTCCGACGCCACGCTGCTGGGCGCGGTGGGCCTGCCCGAGTTCGATGACCTGCCGCCATCCGAGCGGCCTGAGAAAGGCCTGCTCGGCCTGCGCAAGGCGCTGGACGTGTACGCCAACCTGCGGCCGGTCTACTGCTACGAGAGCCTGATCGAGTCCTCGCCGCTGAAGAACGACATCGTGCGCGGCACGGACATCCTGATCGTGCGGGAACTCACCGGCGGCCTGTACTTCGGCCAGCCGCGCGGCGTCGAGGGCGCCGCGGGCGCCGAGACAGCCCTGAACTCGATGGTCTACTCGCGGGGGGAGATCGAGCGCGTTTGCCGCATGGCCTTCGAACTGGCGCGCAACCGGCGCGGCAAGCTCACCTCGGTGGACAAGGCCAACGTGCTCGAGAACTCGCAGCTCTGGCGGCGCGTCGTGACCCAGCTGGCCGCGGAATATCCCGACATCGAACTCGAGCACATGCTGGTCGACAACTGCGCGATGCAGCTGCTGCTGCGCCCGACCGCCTTCGACGTGGTGGTGACCGAGAACCTCTTCGGAGACATCCTCAGCGACGAGGGCTCGGTCCTGGCCGGCTCGATCGGCATGCTCCCGTCGGCCTCGATCGGCAGCCAGCTGCCCAACGGCGCGTGGCGCGGCCTGTACGAGCCCGTGCACGGATCTGCGCCGGACATCGCCGGGCAGGGCAAGGCCAACCCGCTGGCCGCGATCGGCTCTGCCGCCGCCATGCTCGAGTACAGCTTCGGCTTGACCGAAGAGGCCGCCGCAATCAACGACGCCGTGAGCGCGGTGCTCGACAGCGGGCGCGTCACGGCCGATCTCAAGCCCGCCGGCCCTCCCGCCTCTACCGAGGAAGTGGGGCGGGCGGTCTGCGCGGCGATCAACTGATCCGGCGCGTTCGCAAGAGCTGCGCCCGGCACCGCCCGCGGCCGCTCACCGCGCCCTGCAGGCGTTGCGACCCGCTGCCGTCCACGGCCTCGCTTCCGCTCAAGCGCGGCTGCTCAGCTCCGCGACTCGCTTGGCACGCCCCGGCGATCACGCTACCCTAGGCCACGTGCAAATCGATCGGCTCCGACTGATCGCGCCCGGCCTGCTCTTGGCTGCGACCGGCGTGGGCGCGGGGGACCTGATGACCGGCACCCTCGCCGGCACCGAACTCGGCACTGCGGTGCTGTGGGCCGCGCTCGCCGGCGCGTTCCTCAAGTTCGTGCTCAGCGAGGGCGTCGCGCGCTGGCAGCTGGCCAGCGGCTCCACCCTGCTCGAAGGCTGGCACCACAAGCTCGGAGCATGGATCCGCTGGCCGTTCCTGATCTATCTGTCCCTGTTCTCGGTGATCGTCGGACGCGCGCTGGCCAACGCGTGCGGCGTCGCCGGGACGGCGCTGCTGCCGATCGGGTCTGCCGAGACGTCGGTGATGGCCTGGGCGGCCCTGCATTCCGTCGCCGGCCTGCTGATCGTGCTGCGGGGCAGCTTCCGGGCGTTCGAATCCGTCATGTCGGTGTTGATCGGACTCATGTTCCTGACGGTGATCGGCACGACCGCCATGATCGCCCCGCCCGCGGGCGAGATCGCGGCCGGCCTGGTTCCTTCCATTCCCGCGGGCGGCAGCGCGTGGATCCTCGCCGTGCTGGGCGGCGTGGGCGGCACCGTGACACTGCTGTCGTACGGTTACTGGATCGCCGAGCTGGGCCGCCGCGGACCCGAAATGCTCCGCACCTGCAGGATCGACCTGGCCGTCGGCAACGGCGTGACGGCGGTCTTCGGAGTGTGCGTCATCGTCATCGGCTCGCAGATCGAGGTTCAGGGCAGCGGCGCGGCGCTCGCCACGCAAATGGCCGAGCGCCTGCAAGAAGCCGCCGGCCCGGCCGGCAAGTGGGTGTTCCTGGTTGGATTCTGGGGCGCCGTGTTCTCGAGCCTGCTGGGCGTGTGGCAGAGCATCCCGTACATGTTCGCCGACTTCTTCCGGCTCACCACCGGCGGAGGCGGGGACCTGCGCTCGTCCGAGGCCTACCGGTTCTGCGTCGTGCTGGTCGCGATCGTCCCGCTGTTCCTGCTGAACGCTCCGGTGCGGCAGATCCAACTCACCTACGGAATCGTGGGGGCCTGCTTCCTGCCCTTGCTGGCACTGACGCTGCTGCTGCTCAACGGCCGGACCAGCTGGGTCGGGCGGCAATTGCGCAATCCGCTCTGGATCAGCATCGCGCTCGGAACGTGCGTGGCTTTCTTCGCGGCCCTGCCGCTGCTGGACGGCTGAGCGCCGCCTCTGCAAGCTGGCCGACGGACGCGCTCGAAACTAGGCGGACCGCTGTTCCGCGCGCCCTTCGACCCAGGCGTAGATCGAGGGCAGCACGAGCAGCGTCAGCAACGTGGAGGTGACCAGCCCTCCGATCACCACCGTGGCCAGCGGCCTCTGGACCTCGGCGCCCGAACTGGTGGCCAAGGCCATGGGGATGAACCCCAGGCTCGCAACGAGCGCCGTCATCAATACCGGGCGGAGGCGAACCTGCGCGCCGCGCAGCGCCGACTCCCTCGCCGAGAAGCCGTCGGCGCGCATCTGCGTGAGGTAGCTCATCAGCACGACGCCGTTGAGCACCGCCACGCCGAACAAGGCGACAAATCCGACCCCGGCGGAGATGCTGAACGGCAAGTCCCGGATGTACAGCGCCACGATGCCGCCCGTTGCGGCCAGCGGCACGTTCAGGAAGACCATCGCGGCGAACTTGACCGAGCCGAAGGCCGTGTAGAGCAGCGTGAAGATCATGAACAGTGCCAGCGGGACAATGATCGCCAGCCGCCGCGACGCCTCCTCCAGGTTTTGGAACGTCCCGCCGTATTCGATGTAGTAGCCGGCCGGCAGGGTCAGGTTTTCCTCGATGCCGCGCTGAACGTCCGCCACGAAGGTCGCCAGGTCGCGCCCGCGCACGTTCGCCTCGACCGTGATCCGGCGCTGGATGTTCTCCCTGCTGATCTGAGAAGGCCCCTCTTCGATGGAGAACTCGGCCAGCTCTCCCAAAGGAATGAGCCGGCCCCTCGGATCGGCTACCGGCAGGTGCTCGAGCTCTTCGATGCCGCCCCGGTCGGAGGGCTGGAAACGCACCTGCAGCGGAAACCGCCGCTGGCCCTCCATGACTTGCCCGGCCGTGCGGCCGCCCACCGTCTCGACCGCTTCAAGCACGCTCGAGGCGTTGATGCCGTAGCGCGCGATCTGCTGCCGCAGCACCTTGATGCGCAAGAAGGGCAAGCCGGCCGTCTGCTCGACCTTGACGTCCGCCGCACCGGGGACATCCCTCGCGACCCTCGCGATCTCGTGCGCGGTCGCCTCGAGCTGGCCCAGATCTTCGCCATACAGCGTGATGGCAAGCTCGGACCGGATGCCCGCGATCAACTCTTGCACCCGCAGTTCGATCGGTTGCGAGTAGCTGAAGATGTTCCCCGGCACCCGCGCGGACAGGGCCTCGTCGAAGTGCCGCACAAGGCCCGCCTGGCTGCTCGCCGTCTCCCACTCGTCCTCGGGCTTGAGCAGGACATAGATGTCGCTGGTCTCGACGCCCATCGGATCCGTCGGGATTTCGGCCTGGCCGGTGCGCGAGACCACGCTCTCGACTTCCGGAAACTCCATCAGGATCTTCTCGATCATCGTCGTGCTCTTGACGGACTCGGTAAGGCTGACGCTGGGCAGTCGCCATGCTTGGACGGCAATCGAGCCTTCGCCGAGCCGGGGCACGAACTCGGCTCCCAGCCACGGAACCAGCGTCAGCGACAGCGCGAAGATCAGAAGGGCTGCGAGCACGACCGCGTGCGGGCGGTCAACCGCCGATTCCAGCAACGGCCGGTAGGCTCGCTTGGCCCATCGCAGCAGCACCGTCTGCTTCTCCCTCAGGCCCTTGCGGAAAGCCCAAGACGCCAGCACCGGCATGAGAGTCAAGGACAGGATCAGCGAGCCGACAAGCGCGAATATGACCGTGAGCGCCATGGGCCGGAACATCTTTCCCTCGACCCCCTCCAGGGTCAGGATCGGCAGGTAGACGATGATGATGATCCCGACGGCGAAGACGATCGGCTTCGCAACCTCGCGCCCGGCGTCCAAGATCGCGCGATCCGTCGACACCCCCGCTTCCTTCCGCTCGGAGACCTTGCGCACGATGTTCTCGATCATCACGACCGAGCCGTCCACGACCAGCCCGAAATCGATCGCGCCCAGGCTCATCAGGTTGCCCGACAGCCCGGCCCTGACCATCCCGGTGAACGCGAACAGCATCGACAGCGGTATGGCGGTGGCAACTACCAAGCCCCCGCGCACGCTCCCCAGCAGCAGCAGCAGCACCGCCGCGACCAACAGGCCGCCCTCGACAAGATTGGTCCGCACCGTGGCGATGGTCCGGCGGATGAGATCGGTTCTGTCATAGAACACGTCGATCTCCACGCCCTCCGGCAGCGCGGTTCGCGCGACTTCGAGCTGCTGCTTCGCCCGCTCCACCACGACTCGCGAGTTCTCGCCCATCAACATCAGCACCACGCCCGTGACCGCTTCGCCCCGCCCGTCCCGCGTCACGGCGCCTTGGCGGACCAGCGCTTCGAGCGAGACGGCGCCGATGTCCTTGATGAAGATCGGCGTTCCGTCGATCGTGGCGCCCACCACGATGTTGCCGATATCCTCGGCCGATTCGATCAGGCCCTCCCCGCGGACGACGTATTGCTCCTGGTTCTTCTCGATATAGGCGCCGCCGGCATTGGCGCTGTTGTTCTCGATCGCCTCGTAGACCTGGCCCAGCGAAACCTCCACGCTGGCGAGCTTGGCCGCGTCTAGCTGGATTTGGTAGGTCTTGGCCTCGCCGCCGTATGCGTTCACCTCGACGACGCCGGGCACCGAGCGCAGCCTGAAGGCGATCTCCCAGTCCAGAATGCTGCGCAGCTCCATCAGCGAATGCGTGCCGCTGCGCACTTCGAACTGGAGGATTTCGCCCAGTCCGGTCGAGATCGGGCCCAGTTCGGGAATTCCGTAGCCCTCGGGAATCGCGTCGCGCGCTTCTTCGAGCCGCTCCAATACCAGTTGGCGGGCGAGGAATACATCCATGCCCTCCTCGAAATAGACATACACCGCCGAAATGCCGAACCTCGAGACCGAACGGATCGTTTCGATTCCAGGCACGCCGCTGAGGGAAGTCTCGACGGGGAACGTGATGAACCTCTCGACCTCAAGCGGGCTGAGGCCGCTCGCACGGGTCAGCACTTGCACTTGGTTGGGCGTAACGTCCGGCACCGCATCGATCGGGAGACGGTACATGGAGTTCACTCCCACCGCGACCAGCATCGCGGTCATCACGAGAATCAGGAACTTGAAGCGCAGGGAGAACTCGATCAAGCGGTGCATGCCTCTCCCCTAGTGGTGGTCTCCGATCAATCCCCGCAGCGCAGCCGTCTTGGCGTAGAAGCTGCCATCACTAATGACCGTCTCGTCGGCCGAAAGCCCGCTCGAAATCTCGACCCAGCCTGCGGCTTCCACCCCCACTTCCACCTCGCGCACCGCGAACGTCGAGTCGGACTCTTGGACGAATACGACCCGGCGCCCGTCCAGAGTCTGGACGGAGCTGGCCGGCACCGTGAGCGACCCCAGGAAGAGTTCGCCGGAGACCCGGATCCTGGCTGACATTCCCAGCTTCAGGAGAGAGTCCGGGTTCTCGACCTCGCAGCGTACTTCGTTCGACCTTGTCTCCAAGTCGAGGGAATCGGCAATATAACTCACCGTTCCCCGGAACGTCATGTCCGGATAAGCGGCGACACGCACGTCTACCTGCTTGCCCTCGCGAACGGCCCCGATGTCATGCTCGAACACGCTCGCAAGAACCCACACCGTGGAGATGTCTGTGACAGTCAGCACGTAGTTCGATTCGTCGATGGTCTCCCCCAGGCTGAGGTCGTAGTCGGTGACCAAGCCCGCGAAGGGCGCGCTCAAGGTGGAGATGGATGTCTCCCGATGCTGCGTCGCCGCGTCGCCCTGCGCCAATTCCTGCGTCTCCTCCTCGGCCAGGCCGAAGCGATGGAGCTGCTCCTCGTACTGCGCCGCCCGGGCTTGCTGTACGCGGACTTGCGCCTGAGCAGCCCGGTAGCGGGCGGCGCGGATCTCGTGTTCCGTCTTGGCGATCGCGCCGACGTTCAGCATCTCGCGGCTGCGCGCAAAGATGACCTCCTGGGCCGCCAAGGCGGCCCGGGCGCCGCGCAGGTCGGCGCTCGCCGACATGAAGTCGGCGACTGCCACGCCCAGCTCGACATTGTCGTAGCTGAGCAGGGGATCTCCCGCATCGACGAAGTCGCCGAGACTGACGAAGACCTCGGTGACGACACCGTGAGCCACCGGCGCTATGCGGGCGACGCGGGACCTGTCAGCGCCAACCACGCCGGTGAGGAAAACGGACGTCTCGATTTCGCGCACTTCGGCCCGCGCGGTGGCCAGCCTGCCGTACTGCTGCGCCTCGACCCGAATGCTGACGGACTCCGCGGCCTCGCCCGAGTGTTCGGACTCTTCCGCGTGCGGGTCGGCCGAATCGTGCGAGTCGTCCGCAAGCGGCCCCCACTTGTGGAGCATCGCCCCGAAGACAACACCCGCCAGCAGCAAAGCGATCGGAACTGCAGGGAACCGACGGAAGCGCCCGCGGCGTTGCGTGTTCGTTAGCATGACTTCGAAGGGATCGTTCGACGGCAGTGATCGAACGCGCCGGGATCGACCCGCCGGCCTTTCTTCGGAACCGTTCCGCGACCTCGGCGGCTTCGCGCCGCGCTGGGCCGCACGCACGACGCGGCCGACGGTGGCGGACCTGCTTCCGGCATGGCCCGCGCCGACGGCGCCGGCAAGCTCGATCGCAGGCAGGCTGCCAGTGCGGCGAGGGTGCCAGCCGGCCGCGTCAGGTTCCCGCGCCGTGGAAGTGGGCCGCTGTCCCCTGAGTCCGGGCGAGGGGCTGGTGCCAGTCGCGAGGTACGAATCGGCTGTAACAGCCGCTCCCGGTGCCGCAGGTTCATCGCAATTCGCTGACTTCGGTGCCGAACGCTAGGCTCTTCGCGAATGCACTGCCGGCGGCAATCACCTCTTCGGCGATGCGCAGTCCGCTCCGGATCTCGACCCAGCCGCCGGATTCGTTCCCGGCCGCAACGGCGCGCCGTTCGAACTCGGCGGCTCCGACCTTCACGAACACAACCGTGCGGCCTCCGATCTCCTGCAGGGCCTCGACCGGAACGGCGACCGCTTCGTGGGTGCTGCCGGTGGGAATGTCCACCGAGGCGAACATGCCGGGCTTGATTCGGAGATCGGCGTTCTCGACCACGCAGCGGACGCGAGCTGTGCGCGTCCTCGTGTCCACGATCTCTCCGTCATAGGTGATGCGCCCGCGAAAGCGTTCGTCCTGGTAGGCAGCCAGTCTGATCGACACCTCGTCGCCGACCCGCACGGCGCCAAGGTCGCGCTCGCTGACGTCGGCGAGAACCCACACTGTGGAAATGTCCGAGATGGTGAGCAGCTCGCTGGCGATGCTGATCGTCTCGCCGGGGCTCGCGTCAAGCTCGACCACGGCACCCGGGGCGGGCGCCCGCAGGACGGTGCGCGAGGCGGTCCGGTGATAGTCTTCCCCCTCGTCATCCAGCCGTCCGAGGTCTTCGTCGGTGAGGCCGAACCGATGGAGCTGTTCTTCCAGCTCGAGCACACGGGCGCGCGCGGCGTCCACGCGCGCGGCTGAGTCCTTGTGCGCCGCCTCGATGACGTCGTGGTCCGTTCGCGCGATCGCTTGAATCGCCAGCATCTCTCCGCTGCGGGCGAGGATCGTAGCGTCCACTTCCAGCGTCGTGATCAAGCTCTGCAGGTCTGCCCGCGCTTCGCGGTACTCGCCGATCAAGAGGCCTAGATTGATATTGTCGTAGCTGACCAGCGGGTCACCCGCGCTTACCTGGTCCCCGAGTTGCACGAAGATTTGGTCGACGATCCCGCGCGACAGAGCGCGGATATGGGCTATGCGCGCCTGATCCGCCGCGACGGTCCCTGTCACAGTCAGCGGGGTCTGGAACACGCGCTTCTCGGCCCTTTGGATCACGATTCCGTTCGCAGCCTGCACCGGCGCGGGAATGCTCAACGCGGCGCTGGCCGCTTCTCGATGCCCGTCGTCCGGCGCGCCGTGAGGATCTTCCGCGCCATGCGAGGGGCCAGATGACTGGGTCCAAAAGTAGCCGCCGTAGCCGAGCGCGATCCCGCAGGCCAGCAGGGCGACAGCACCCGCCCACCCCAGGCCGCTGCCGGGCGCGGGTTCGGCAGTCACGGCTGGTTGCCTCCGCCAATCGCCGCGGCCAGCTGGAACACGCTGAGGCGCTCGTCGAAGAGCGCTTGGTTCAAGACCCGCATCGTGTCGCGATAGCGGCGCTGGGCATCGAGGTAGTTCATCAGGGGCACTCCGCCGAGCCGGTAGGCGGCAAGTGTCACCCGGCTGGCCTCCTGCGCCTGACTCACTTGCCTGGTCCGGATGTAATCGACCCGCTCGCGATTCACCTCGACGGCGTTGTGCGCCTGGCGGACCTCCAGAGCCACTTGGAGCCGCGCCGCCGCCAACAGGCTCTCGGCTTGGAGGGCCTCGGCGTTCGAGCGCATGATCTCGCCCTGATTGCGATTGAAGATCGTAAGCGGGATCGCGATCTCCGCTACCAGGCTGTGGTTCTGTTCTGCCCTCTGGTAGCCGCCCCGAACCGTGACGTTGGGGTTGGCGACGGCGCGCTCCACGCGCTGCTGGGCCGAGGCACGCTCGAGCTGCGCAAGCGCCGCCCGAAAATCCGGTCGCCTTTCCAGCGCGATTTCCAGCAGGTCGTCGCCGGTCGCGTCGGACGCTATCCCCACGGGCGGCATCTCATCCAGCTCGCCCCGCACCACGACGTCCAAGCCGATATCGGGAGAATTGAGCAACGCCAGCAGGGCTGCCTTGGCATTCCGCAACTCCAGCCGCGCCTGAAACAGGTCGTCCGCGAAGCTGAGGCGCTCGACCTCGATGCGGGTCAGCTCCAGCCCCGAGATCTCGCCCTGCTCGAAGCGAGCCCGGTTCAATTCGATCACTTGGTCGGTTTGGTTCAGGATCGCTTCGGCCAGCTGCCGATTCGACTCGGCCAGCAGGACTCGGTAAAAGGCCGTGCGGACGTCTAGCCGCAACAGCCGTGCGGCGTCTTCGAGATTCGCTCCCGAGCGGCGCACCTCGGCCTCGGCCGCGCTGGTTCGCAGGCTGCGGCGACGCTTCGTCTGGATTTCGTACTCGACGCCCGCGGTAATCACCTGGCCGCTGAAGAACGGCGGGCGCGTGGCCGAGAAGTACGGGTACTCTTCGGACTCGACGCTCAGCTCCGGGTTTGGGCGCAACCCTGCCGTGACAACCCCCGCCTGGGCTATATCGACGCCACTGCGAACCGCTTGAAGCGCCGGATTGCGCTCCAGGGCCAGATCGACCGCCAGATCGAGGGTCAGCTCGCCCGGGAACGCTGCGCCATCCGATGGCACGACGGTCGCGGGCAGGGAAAACGCCAGCGCTCCGACTACCGCAAGCACTTGCCTCTTGCCCGATGACAGCCGCTGCACTGGCCACTAGCATAACCGGTGAGCGGAGGTGTGTTGTGTCCGCCGCCTCGGCTCGCTTTACTGTGATTTACAGTGAGCGTGCCCGTCACAAGCGCGAGCGGTCCGATTGACCCGTTCCGGGCCCGTGCGCTATCGTATAGGCGAATCTGACTAAGCGTCAGCTAGGTTTCTTTAGTGCCCGATCCAACCCTGCGCTTGCTGGACTTCGTCTGGTCGTCCTTCATGCTGCTGGCCCCGATGCTGCTTCTGGGGCTGTTCCTCGCAGGGCTAATTCACGTACTCATATCACGCGCCGCGATCCTCCGGTGGCTAAGCGGAGACAACCTCAAATCCGTGGCTGCCAGCGCCGCGATCGGCGTGCCCGTGCCGTTGTGCAGCTGTTCGGTTGTCCCGGTGGTGGCCGAGATGCGCAAGAAGGGCGCCTCGCGGTCATCCTGCATGTCCTTTCTGATCACGGCGCCCGAAACTGGCGCGGATTCGATCCTGGTGACGCACGCGTTCTTCGGGTTTGTCGCCGCGGTGGTGAGACCCGTGGTGAGCTTCCTAACCGCGGTGGTGGCCGGCATCTTCTGCATCGGGATGATCCGCGATGACAGCGAGGCGCCAAAGGCGCACCGGCACGACGCCGACGGCCACCGCGACGAGCACGGCCACGATCATCACCATGATCACGACCACGACGATCATGTCTCCCTGTATGCCGACCAAGACGATTGCTATGTGAGCCTCGCGCAACTGAAGGGTATGGTCGCAGCCTGGCTCGCTCAAGCCATTCGCGGAACTGCGGCTGCCGTAGGCGGAAGGCAGGTGGCATCGTGGGTCAAGCCGAACTTCTACAGGCAACCTGCCGCGGACAGGCCGGCCGAGGATTCCGCGCCGCGCCCGGGCAGCCGCGCGGACGGGCCGACCTTGCGGGAAGTCATCAAGCACGTATTCCGATACGGATTCGTCGAAGTGGCCGACGACATTCTATTCGCGCTGCTGGTCGGCGTCGCGCTCGGCGGGGTGCTCTTCCTGGCGATTCCGGACGACCTGATGGCGAACGAGTACGCGCGCTGGATCTCGTATCCGATCATGGTCGTGGTCGGCATTCCGCTGTATATCTGCGCCTCGGCTAGCACGCCGATCGCCGCCGCCCTGGTCGCGAAGGGCCTCAGCCCGGGCGCGGCCCTGATATTCCTGATGACGGGCCCGGCCACGAATTCCGGCACGATCGCCATCATTGTCAGCCAGTTCGGCGCACGCTTCGGAACGATCTATGTCGGCGTCGTAATCGCGGTAACGACCGTCCTCGGGATACTGATCGACTTGATCGTCATCGCCGCCGGACTTACGATGCCGGTCAATCTGTCCGGCTCCCAGGCACCGGCCATCCAACTGCTGCAGTGGACGGGAGCCTTGGTTCTGATCGCGCTGATCGTGTGGCGTTTTCGCGCAGGCGCGCTCAGAAGCGGCTGGGAAGAACTCCTCTCCAACATCCGGCCGGTCGCTCGGCGCCTCCGCGAGGCTTGGGCGCGCCTGGCACAGGCCCCCCCGCTCGTCCGGTGGGTTTCCAACCGAGCCATGGTGAAGTGGACGGCGGCCACATTGGCCGTGCTGGCGTTCCTTGCGACCGGCATTACCGTTGTCGGTCCCAGCTCAGTAGCCTACGGTCGCGTGTTCGGCAAGGTCGTGTGGCGGGACGTGCCGCCCGGCCTGCGCTACCTAGGCCCGTGGCCGTTCGTCAAGATCGACAAGTGGCCGGTGCGCCAGGTCAGGACCCTCGAGAACGAGACGCCGTACGAGTTCATGTCCGGCGACCTGAACCTGCTCGGGATCCGGACCGGCGTCCAGTACCTCGTCAGCGACGCGTATACCTACCACTACCTGATGGACGATCCAGAGGGCGTGATCCTGAACAACCTGCGGGACGAGTTGCGCACGTTCGTGGCGACACGCGACCTCGACCGCCTGCTCAATGCCGAGCGCGCGCACTTGGAAGAGGAGGTCCAGGAGCTCTTCCAGAGCGCCCAAGAGGCCGACCCGGCGCTTTCCTCGGTCCGGCTGATCAAGATCAACCTGCTGGAGATCCAGCCCGTTGCCGAGACGATGAACGCCTTCCGGGAGATCTCGAGCTCGCAGGACGACCGCGAGCGCATCATCGTCAACGCGCAGAGGCGCCTGGTGAGCCTGATTCCCAAGGCGCACGGAAACGCCGCTTACGAGATCGAGCAGGCCAGCGGCGAGGCCTTTCGCAACGTCGCCGTGGCCGAGGCCGAGGCCGGGGCCATCACGACCGTCTCGGAGGCGGCGCGGCAGGCCCCGAGCGTGCTCTACGACATGCTGTGGCGCGAGAAGCTTGAGATGGCCTTGAAATCCAAGCGCAAGATTATCGTCCCCAACCAGCGCAGCCTGGACAGGGTCGCTCTGTGGAAGCGGTCGGCGGAAGGCCTCGCCGCTCCCCCGCCGATTCAGGAAACCACGCGATGAACATCATGAAACAAGCGCTCCTCAAGGGCGACCAAGCGATTTCGAGCCTGCGGGGCGCGGTCGCGAGCCTGGCTGGCGCGGTCAGACGGCTGGGCACCGGCGGGATCATAGCGGTGCTGGCGCTGGGATGGACAGTCTTTGACGGACTCTACGTGATCGACGAATCACAGCTGGGCGTGCTGACACACTTCGGCAAGATCGCTCCGCCGGCCCGACAGCCCGGCCTGCACGTCAAGTTCCCGCGGCCGATTTCCAAGATCTACAAGGTCGACCGGCGCGTCCACAACTACGTGGCCCCGTCACAAGAGCTGATCACAGAAGACCAGAAGAACGTCCTGGTGCACGGCTACATGCTCTGGCGGGTGACGAATCCGATGCGCTACGTCGAGGCAATCCGCACGGAAGCCACCGCGATCGAGCGTCTGGAGGACCTGTATCTCTCCAGCGCGGGGATCGTGATCAGCAACAAATCGCGCGATGCGTTCGTGAGCCTGGGACTGGCCCACGAGGACCTGCGAGAGGCCTCGCAAGCGATCATAGACCGGATCAAGCCGATCGCGGCCGAGGAATACGGCGTGGAGGTCCTCAAGGTGGGTATAGCGGAGTACACCCTGCCCGTGGAGAATCGTCCCAGCATGGTGGCCCGCATGATTTCCGAGCGCGGGCGCATTGCCGCCCGCTACCGGAGCGAGGGCGAGGAGCAGGCGATCCGGATCGAGGCGCTGGCCATCAGCGAGCACGAGAAGATCATGGCGACCGCGCACGCCGAGGCGACGGGCATTCTCGGCACGGCGGAAGCGGACGCGATGAGAGTGCTGGGCGAAGCATACCGGCGGCACCCGGACTTCTACCGTTTCGTGCGCGCCCTGGACAGCTACGACTCGATCATCGACCAGAACACCACGCTGATGCTGCCCGCAGACAGCGAGCTGTTCAAGTACTTGGACAGCAAGGAGATGCCCACGCGGTGAGCGAGACCGACGGCCAGCAGCTGGCGCCGAGCACGCGCGCGATCTACGCGGCGTTCGACTACGCCTCGCTGCACAAGGAGCGCCTTCTCAACGCCCTGGTCGCGGCGTTGGTCTTGGGCGTGCTCGCCAGCGGCTTCCACATCGTAAAGAAGGAAGAGGCCGGAGTGGTCTTGCGCTTCGGCAAGGTCATCGAGAGCCACAGCGAGCCAGGCATTCACTACCACATCCCGCTGATCGACCGAGTCTACGTTCATCCCGTCAAGCGCATCGTCAGCCATCGGGTGGCGAGCAACGAAGGCGGGACCGCGAACTTCACGCTCCTTTCCGGCGATCCGAGCCTGTTCGAGGTTGACGTCGTGTTGCAGTACACGATCAGCAACCTGCGCGATTTCCTGTACGCGGCGCACGATCCGCTGGGCTTGATGACCTACACCACCCGCGAGCAGCTGGTCGACATCATGGGCCAGAACTTCATCGACCTGATCTTCACGACGAATCGCGAGATCATCGAGCGTCACCTGTTCGAGCAGACTGCCGGCGAGCTCGAGGCTCTCGGTTTAGGCATCGAAGTCGTCGCGCTCAGCTTGGTGGACGCGCGGCCGATCGACGAGACCGTCGCCGCCTTCCGGGACGTCAGCGACGCGATTGCCGAGAGCATCGAGGCGGTCAGCAACGCCAATCGCAGGAGAGAGAAGCTGATCCTGCGGAGCCGCGGGCAGGCCCAGGCGCTGGTCCTGGCCGCGCAGGCGCGGGCGCGCGAGCGCGAAGTGCAGGCTGACAGCAGCGCTGCCGCGTTCAGCGAGCTGCTCTCCGCGTACCGGCAGCAACCCACGCAGGTGGCAATCACGCGCTATTGGCAGCGCATGCGGACGATCTTCTCGGACGCGACGCTGCAGGCCGTCAACCCGGCGGGAGTCTCGAGCATCGACATCAACCTGCTCGATGGCGCGGCGCCGAGCCGGCACGCGGACGCAGCTGTCGCTCGTGCCTCTGCGAGCCCCCGCGACAAGCCGCTCGTATCAACCGACCCGGCAATGACTCACGGACTCGAGAACGTGGACATGGACGGCGGTCTGCTCGACGGACGTTTCCACGATCCGCACAGCGAGCGCGATCATCCGCCCAACGCCAACCCACGCTCGCTCATCTTCGACACCCTGTCGATCTTCGAGCACAGCGATGTCACCGAGCGCGGCCGGGCGATCCTGCAAGAGGCGGACACCACGCCCATGGTCGAGGGCGGCCCGGAAGCCGGAGAGGAGACCCAAGCAGACGGACAGGGCACCCACGCGGCCCCCCAAGCCCAGCCTCCGCATGCTGGCGCGACAGGTGCCGCCCACGCGCCGCCAGAAGCGGAAGCGCCGACAGGGAAGGAGAACGAAGGTTCGAATGAGGTGCCTCAACCATAGCCCGGATTCGGGCAGAGCACGCCGGCTGCTTGCGCTGGCGTGGCTGCAAGTGCTGGTGCTGCCGGGCGCGCTGGCCGCGGCGCCGGGCGTCACCGAGAGCAAGGTTGTCTTCGGGCAGACGGCCTGTTTCAGCGGACCCAACAGACATCTCGGTATCCGCATCAATGCGGGGATCCAAGCGGCGTTTTCGGCCCGGAACCGCCAGGGCGGAGTCGACGGCAGGCAGCTGGAACTCACCGCCAAGGACGATGGCTACGAGCCGAATGCCGCGGCCGCGAACGCCGCGGAATTCGTCGCGATGGACAACGTCTTCGCCGTCGTCGGCGGCGTGGGCACGCCGACCACCAGACGAAGCGCGCCCATTCTCCGCGAAGCCAAGATTCCTCTGGTGGGCATGTTCACGGGGGCGGATTTCCTGCACAACCCGCAAGCGTTCCCGAACGTGGTCAATCTGCGCACCGACTATTTCAAGGAAGTCGAGGCGTTGGTAGATCACATGATCAACGACTTGGGGAAGAAACGCTTCGGCGTCATCTACCAAGACGATGCCTTCGGGCGCTCGGTGCTCGCGAATTACGTGACCGTTCTCAATCGGCACGATCTGCCAGTCCTCGCAAAGGACGCCTATACGCGGAACACTCATGCGGTCCATGCGAGCTTGTTTACGCTCGACAAGGCGGACCTGGACGCGCTTCTGCTCGTGGGCAGCTACACCGCGAATGCCGACGTCATCAACCTGGCGTTCTTGCTCGGTCGGGATTACGTGATGGCGAATCTGTCCTTCGTCGCTCCCCACGATCTCCTGGCCTTGCTCAGCGACACGAGTCCGGCGGCCTTGGAAAAGATCCTGATCTCGCAGGTCGTTCCCGCTGTCACGGACAGTAGCTTGGCCGTGGTGCGAAACTTCCGGCGCGACATGGCCAACTCCGACGCGACTGCCTCGATGCCCACTGGTGCGTGGGACCCTAGCGGGCTGAACCTGCTCGACGCGGTTTCGCTCGAGGGCTACATCATCGGGCGGTTCGTGATCGACGTCGTCGACCGATTGGACGGAAACCTCGAGCGCGACAGGTTCCTGGCGGCGGCGCTGGCGTCCGAACCCGTGCAGATTGACGATTGGACGATCCAGATCCCGCCCGGCACGAACGCCGGGTCAAGCTACGTGCGAGTCATCGATTGGACGCAAGAAGGCGGGCACGACCATTGAAGAAGCTGTTGGAATTCTCCCACGAAGAGACAGCCGAAGAGTGGCTGCGCGAACTCTACAAGGTCGTGGCCATGCGCCGCTCGTCGATGTTCAGGCTGATCACGGAGTCGGTGCGCTTGGTGCTGTTCGGCAACGGCGGTGGTGCGGCACTGGTGATCGGCTTCATGAGCGCGTCAAGCGTGGACGCCAATCCCACCTACCACTGGCTGGCGCTATTGACCCTGATGGTGTTCGGGGTCGGAACCCTCGCGTCGGCACTGGCAATGATCTTGGTCACCGTAGTGTCGATCAAGGAAGCCCACAGCGCCGAGACCGCGCTGAAGGGATTCGCTGACGGGTCCCTCCACCGCGATCAAGTGATGTTCACCGTCGAAGACCAGACCTTCCGCATAGCCGATGCCGCCACCTTTGCCGGAGTGTTCGCCGCGGTCGCTTTCGGCCTAGGGGGCGGGGGAGCGCTCTTGCTCCTGATGCTGTTCTTCTAGTCCTGGCGCCAAGCGCTCCGGCCCTCCGAGCCGACGGCCCACAACAGGGTCTGTGCTGCTCGTCGACTCCCCTCGCGCGGTGTCCCGAGTGGCCCGGAATGTCGAGACTGCTTGCGGTTCTCCGCCTGCATGTCGTGCCGAGATCGCCGGCGGCGAGGTCCGCCCGGCCGTCCCATGGCTCGGCAACAAGACGCTCAACCTCGCGACCGGCCTCGACCAGCCGGGACAACCGCAGCCGAATCCGAAGTTTGGAGCCCGGGCTACTGCGGCGGGCTCTCCAACAGGTGGAGCGCGTAGGAAAGCACGAGTCCGGCGAGGAACGCAACCGTCAGCTTGACGCGATCGTGCCGGTGGAAGTGAATCTCGGGCAGCAGGTCACTGAGCGAGATACAGATGAGTGCGCCCGCGCCGAAGCCCAGCGCGCGGCCTACGGTCTCGGAGGATCCGTCCCCGAGCAGGCCAATCCCCCAATATGTAAGGAGCGCACCGAGCGGGCAGACGAGCGCGGCCGCCGCGCTGAGCGGGTACGCATAGCGCTTGCCATGCTTCGCCGTGCGCATCATTCCGAGCAGGAAGAATGCGTCAAGCGGTTTGTGCAGCGCGATCGCCAGGAACACCCCGAAGCTGAGCAGGTCCACCCCGGCAGCGCCTGCCTCCCGGCTCAGGATGGCAGCCCCCAGGGCTGTTCCCTCGGTCAGCTGGTGCAGCCCCATCCCGAAGGCAACCCCCAGCCAATTCAAAGACCCGGAGTCGCCACCGCCGTCCGGGTCGACAGGGTCCAAGCAGTCGTCGGCGGCGTGATCGTGATCGTGCAGCGGAACCACCCGCAACAGCAACACCATCAGCACGATTCCGGCGATCATCCACCATGCAGCGATCCCGATCGGCCCCTCGCCCGCGATCAGCTCAACGCTGTGGGGCAGCAGGTGGTAGATCGCGACCCCGAGCACGAGGCCCGCGACGAAGCTCATGGTCAGCTGCACGCGGGTGTGCGTCAAGCGGATCGCCGACTGGGTCCAAATGCCAATTACCGAAGCGCCCAGAATTCCCAAGGAGTACAAGCCGAGGAGTGCGAGCGAAGTCATGTTGCAGCTACTGACGGCCTAGCGACGATTAGAACTTCCTACAACGACGATTGAGACTGCTAGTCCTGCGTCGCAAGTTAGAGGGCGGCGAGGGACCCGCGACGGCGGCGGATGCCACGTTGCAATGGTAGCAGAGAGCGGGACGGAATGACTGATCGGTGGGACTGGACTGGCTACGAGCGGGACCTCGAAGGGGCTGGCTCGCAGCTAGGGCGCGGCCGCTTCTTGATCAAGATCCGGGACATCGCGATCAGCCGCCGCCCGCTCGAGCAATAGCGGTCGCGTAGGCTTCGTCGTAGAGGCGGTCGAACACCCTGTCCCAGGACTGCGCCAGTGCGGCCAGGCGCGCCGCATCGCCCATCCGCCGCCGAAGCTCGCGATCCCGGTACAAGCGGACGGCGTTCGCCACGAACGCCTCGTCCGACCGGCTCACAAGGCCCGTCCGCCCGTCGCGCACGATGTACTGCGGGCCCCCGGCATCCATCACGACCGCTGGCACGCCCGAGGCCGCTGCCTCCCAGACAACGTTGCCGTACGTGTCGGTGCGCGAAGGAAACAGGAACACGTCCATGTCGGCGTAGGCTCGCGCCAAGGGCTCGCCGAGCAGCGCCCCCCTCAGCCTCGCTTTCCGCAGGTTGGCTGCCAGCCAAGCCGATTCCGATCCGTGGCCGACGATGTCGATGCGATAGTCCGACAGCCCCGTGGCCACGAGAGCCTGCTCGAGGCGCTTGAGGACGCGCAGGTTCTTCTCCGCGCTGAGGCGCCCGACATAGCCGAAGACCGCCTTGCCGTCGGCTTTCCTGGCTCGCTTGGCGCCGTCGAACAGCTCGGTGTCGACCCCGCGCTCCATCAAGAAGGCCGGCTTGTCCGTGCCTCGGCGCAGCAGCTCCACCAGTTCCGGGTTCGGGGCCATGCCGACCGCCCCCTTGCGGTAGAACCACAGGGAGAACTCCAAGAAGAGCCGCTCGAGACCCCGAGACACGATTCGGCGCGGCCGTGCGGGCACGAAGCGAGCTGCTTTGTCGAAGCGCCAGGCGGCGTATTCGTGGATGTTGGTGTGCCAGGATGCCACGATCGGCAGGCCGAATTCGCGCGCCAGGCACCATCCGAGCAGGCCGAAGTCTCCCATCGAGGTGACATGCACGACATCCGGGCGGAACTCGTCGAAGCGCGACCGCAACAGCCGCCTGTAGCGCAGGATGCGCGGGTCCTGCCACAGGTCCTTCTCCACGCGCACCGCGAGGCGCCCGCGCGGGAGCTCCACATGCTCGACCGAGCTCTGAGTCCAGTGCCGGCACTCCGATCCCGGCCGCACGCACATGAACGGGAGCGCATGGCACAGCGCGTAGTCCGTCAGGTGGCGCGCCGTCCTGGCCACGCCGTTCACCTCGTGGTAGGTGTCGGGCAAGTAGGCGACCCTCGGCCGCCTGTCGATCCTCGCCGGGACGGGCACTTATCCGAGTTCCCGCGTCGGCGGCATCGCCCGTTCCAGCGCCGGCCCCACGTAGCGGTTGCACAGCAGGCGGAAGACCGCCGTCACGATCGCTAGCGCGACCGGCTCGCGGTTGCCGTGCAGCTCGCCCAGCGTCCGGACCTCTCCGTCGTCGCAGCGTCTGAACACACGCTGCGTCCAGTGCGTCCAGCCAAGGCCGTGGTCCGGGGCATCGCTGACGATGTCGGAAAAGTTCTCGATGAATCGCAGCGGGAGCGGCCGGCGATACTGCGGCATGATCACCACGTGGCTCAGCCCCGTTCGGACCTCAGACGCGAATTCGCCGAAGTCTGTGGCATTGGTCAGGTTCAGCGCCGCGTTCGGCTCGCGCCCGTGGCGGTCGCCGCCCGAAACCAGCGGCATGCCGTAGCGCCTGGAGAGTTGCACTGTCCGCTGGTTCTCGCGCCAGTCGCGCAATCCGTTGATCTCAAGCGCATGAATCCACAGGGGATTATATACGAAACTCCCGAAATACCCGGAATCACCGCTTGACCCTCCGGCTCCGGGGCCGGTCGATCCAGCGGATATTGACGGGAGCCAGCACGGCGTCGGCGATCTCCTCGAAGCTGGCATCGGCGCGGACCGCCTCTTCCTTCTCGCGCTTGGTCGGCTGGTAGCTGGACTTGACCAGCTCGACGGTCTTTCGCGCGGGTTTCTTCGTCTCGCTCATGTTCCGAGTCCCATGCCCGACAGCTTGGCCTTGAACGCGGCCTGGTCCATCGTGCCCTTGACGGAGTTGCAGTGGTTGCAGAGCAACTGAAGATTCTCCAAGTGGTCCGTCCCGCCCTTCGACCGCGCAACGATGTGGTCGACCGTGAAGTTCTGGAACGGGAAGTGGTGGCCGCAACCCTTGCAGCGGCCCTCTTGCATTCCGTACAGCGTGTGCTTGTGAGTCTTGTACGGCGGCAGCTTCCCTACGTCGGTGCGCTGCGGGGGCTCCTTGCGGTGGATGACCTTGGCCGCTTGCGTCGTCAGGTCTGCCTGCTGGCCCAAGCGGTCCTGCTGCAAGCGATGAACCATCAGCTCGGCAGCCTTCTCGCTGATGTCGATGCCGGTCCACAGCCGCCCCAGCGCGTGGGCGGCAACGCACGCCGTCGCGCAGCCGCAGAAGGGGTCGAGCACCACGTCTCCCTTGTCGGTACTGGCCTCGATTATGCGGTTCAGCAGGGCGAGAGGCTTCTGGGTCGGGTAGCCGAGTCTCTCTTTCGCTACCGGGTTGATCATGTTGATATCAACCCAGACATCATCCACTTGCCTCTGCCCGGAGCTTTCGTGGAGGTACTGCTTGTACGAATAGTGCGCGCCCGGCCGGGCTGGCTCGATCAAGCGATCCTCTGTTCTCAGCCGCTCCAGCGTTTCCTGGCTGTAGGTCTTGAGCAGAGTCTTGCGATACGACCCTCTGGCATCCACGTGCCTGAATCTCTTGCGGTACTCATCGGTGTACGGAAGCATTGGAGGGTTCCACGCCCGTTTCTGAGATTTCGAGTAGCACAGAATCGCGTCATGGCTTTTGGGCAGCTGTTGCGCCCTTGCCTTGCTGCTACCGGCAAACGGCGTCCTCTTCCAGACGATCTCGTTGCGAAAGTTCTCGCTTCCGAACACGCAATCCATGACCAGCTTCAGGTAATGGCTGGCGGTCGGGTCGCAGTGGAGGTAGACGCTCCCGGTCGGCTTCAGGAGCCGCCGCATCTCCAGCAGCCGCACGGCCATCATAACCAGATAAGACTTCATGCCCTTGCCGTGGGCGATTCCCGCGGTATCGATGACGTGCGGCAAGCACGGCTCCTTCTCGGCGATCAGGCCGATCCAAGCCAAGTCCACGTCGTCTAGCGTCCACGTGTCCTTGAAGGCCGCCCCGGCCGCTTCCGAGCCGATCGGCGCGCTGTACGTCCGATTGGAGTTGAACGGCGGGTCGAGGTAGATCAGGTCTACCGACTCCGAGTTCATGCCTCGCATGATGTCGAGGTTGTCCCCGGTCCAGATGGTCTGGTTCTTCCAGTTCGCTATGGCCATCAGGTGGCCGTCAGTGTAGCGAACAGGAGGGCGCGGGACTGGCGCGGTTGCCGCGCCCTCCGACAGCCCGAATCGGAAGCTCACGCCGCCCTCGCCCCGCTGGACAGGCCGTTGCCCTTGACCAGGTCCTTGTACCGCAGCCGCGAGTCGTTCATGGCTCCGAGAATCGCGCCCATCTGGTCGAGCGTGTCCCGGCTGCGGACGTTGTGCCGGCCCTCGAACTCCTTGACATAGCGGTTCAGGTGCTTCGGGCTCATCTTGTGGTAGGTGCCGACGTAGCCGCGCTTGAGCATCGACCAGAACGACTCGACGCCGTTGGTATGCGCCTGCCCGCGCACGTACTCGCCCACGCTGTGCTTGACGGCCTCGTGGTTGGGCAGCCCCTCGTAGGCGGCCGCCTCGTCGGTGTAGACGGTCGCGCCCGGCTCCGCGTGCTCCTTGACGAAGCCTTGCAGCGTGTCGCTGGTCGTGTCGGCGACCGCCTCGGCCGCGACCTGATTGCTGTCTCGGTCCTTGGCGCCGACGACGGCTGCCTTGCCGACAGCTCCGCGCCCGGTCAGCTCTTCGCGGACGTGCTTGGGCATGTTCTTGCGCTTGCCGCCCATGTAGGTCTCGTCCACCTCGACCGGGCCGGCGAACAGGCCGCCCGATTGCAGGGCCTTGCGGATGCGGTGCGCCATGTGCCACGCGCTCTTCTGGGTGATACCGAGATCGCGGTGCAGCTTCATGCTGGAGACGCCCTTCAGGCTCGTGTGGACGAGATAGATGGCGAACAGCCAGTCTTGGTAGCCCAGTTTGCTCGATTGCATGAAGGTGCCCGTCTTGGCGCTGAAATTCGCGTCGCAGGCCTTCTCCCGGCAGCGGAACGGCATGGCTTTGCGCTTCGCCTTGGTATTGACGTTCAGGCTGCCGCACTGCGGGCAGCACACGCCTTGCGGCCAGCGCCGTTGCACGATCCATTCCTCGGCGGTTTCGTTGTCGGGGAACATGCGAAAGAACTCCGCTACGGTGATGCCCTTGCGAAACGATTTTCCCGGTGCTTTCTTAGTCGCTGCCATATCAGCCTCTTACACTATTATTCTATATGAAACTCCCGAATCTGTCAAGCGGTGATTCCGGGTATTTCGGGAGTTTCGTATATAATCCCCAATCCACAGGCGAAACTCCTCCACGAAGTCCTGCAGGAGGCGCTCGTGCAGCCCGTCGCCGATCACGGGCTGGTCCCAGTAGGGATGGTTGAACACGATCAGGCAGCCGGGGTGCGCCGAGAACGCCGAGAACAGCTCCGCGAGCTGCGCGCGGACCGGCGACTTGGTGAAGTGCGCCATCTGCTCCATGCCGGAGGCAGCCTGCTGCGCCGGCAGGTTGTGGACGCCGATGTGGAAGTACGTCTGGCGGTATGGCACGCTCCATTCGACCGAGATCGGCACGCTGCCGGTCCTCGCCAGCACCTGCAACTGCACGGGTGCGTCGATCGAGTCATGATCAGAGATCGACACGATCGGGTCGAGGCCAAGCTTGCCCTCGATCTGAAGCGCTTCAACCTCAAGCGCTTGGCGCGGCGCCAAGGGCGGCGTCCACCAAATGCGCGACAGATCGTCTTCCAACGAGCGCTCCCCGTAGCTCCGGTGGGCGTGCTCCAACAGTCCCCGCAGGCATGCGAACTTGCGCAAGTACTGCCCGAGCGGCAGAATGCTTTCCTCGGAATGCAGCGTGTGGCTGTGCAGCGAGACGCCCGTCTTGAAGCGGTCAGCCACGTGGGGCGACCTGTCCCAGTAGGTCAGTAGGCTTTCCATCGTGCTCCCGGCTTGCCCATGGGGCCAAGCCCTGCTGTTCGCTGATTCCAGCGTGAGCACGCTAGATGGCATCGAAGTTACGCTAGCGAGAAGCCTTCGTTACATTTTTCCGATGAGCCTTTTGCAGAATTAGCGAGCTAGCGGATTTTTGGGATTGAGGGAGCGGGGCGCTGGGGGCGCTGGCCGGGTGGAAACAAGT
>JAJDZN010000219.1 GCA_022824585.1 Bryobacterales bacterium
GGAGGGAGCGGAGCGACCGGAGCGGGGGCCGGGGTGCCGCGTCGCTGGATCGTCATGACCGCTCCTCGATCTGGGCTTGCTCGGCGCTGACCGCCCTGGCAGCCGTCGGATGAATGGTCTTGGAGAGCTCCCTGTGGTCCCGCATCCGGTAGCTGTTGCCCCGGATGTTTACGATGTGACAACGGTGTAGGAGGCGGTCCAGCAAGGCAGCCGCCATGACCTCGTCGTGCAGGATCTCTCCCCACTCCTCGAAGCCCTTGTTGGAGGTCAGCACCGTCGAGGCGCGTCCGTAGCGGCTGTTGATCAGCTGGAAGAACAGCTTCGCCCCGTTCGCAGTGACCGTGAGATAGCCGATTTCGTCCACTACCAAAAGTGCGGGGTGCGTCAGCGTCTTGAGCCGCTGCTTGAGCTGTCCTGCGGCGTGGGCCTCCTCGAGGGACTCGATCAGGTCACTCAACGTCCCGAAGTAGATCCGCCGCCCGCTCTCCGCCGCCGCCACGGCCAGACTGACCGCCAAATGTGTCTTGCCCACCCCAGGCGGACCCAAAAAAACAATATTCTCGCGGCGCTCCAGAAACCCCAGTTCGTGCAGCGCATCGATCTGCTCCCGCCGCAGGGAAGGCTGGAAGCTGAAGTCGAACTCCGCCAGCGTCTTCACTCCCGGAAGACGGCTCGAGCGCATCGCTGTCGCCAGGCGACGGCTGTTGCGCAGCGCAATCTGTGCCGCCAGCAAGCGTTCGATGGCCTCCCCTGCGGTCAAGCCGCCCCCATCCACTCCGGACAGGATCTCGTCCAGCGCTTCCAGCGCTCCGGGCATCTTCAGGTCGGCCAGCTGCGCGCCGATCCGCCCTCTACGCGAGCGATGCTTCACGAGCTCACCTCCCCGCCCAAGGCGTAGGCGCTCAGAGGTCGCCGCTCGACCGCAACCCCCGCCAGCGTCGCGGGCACCCTGTCCGGATCCTGCTGCGGCTCCTCCCGCGGCACAACCGGCGTGTACGGCCGTGGCGCCAGCGGACCCAGTAGCGGCCGCTCCCGTGCGAAGCGCTCACTGACGCGCTCTTGCAGCGTTCCGTGTACCCGCACGTTCGCCACCTCGTCGAGCCACTGCCGGGCCTGCGCGTTGAGATCGTCGTCCGAGACGAACTCGCGGCCATAGAAGAAATTGCCGCGCAGATAGCGCACAGGGCGTTCCACTTTCCCCTTCGTGCGCGCCCGATACGGCCGGCAAGCCCGAATCTTGAAACCCCAGTGGTCGCTGAACGCTCGGAACTCCGGATTCTCGATCAGACCCCCGTCCACGCCGCGCCGGTCCGCGATCACCACCGCCTTCATTTGGTCGAACAGCAGTTCCGCAGGCACGCCGCCCAAGTACGCGAACGACTCCTCCAGCCCGCGCACCACCACCAGCAGCGTCTGGCGCCGGTAGAACCGCAGCCACATCCGGCGCGAGTAGCCCAACACCACCAGCAGCGCGTGGCGCTTGCCCCACGGCAACTGGAATTCGGCAAAGTCCACCTGGGCCTGATGGGCCGGCGCTGTCTCGAACCTCACCAGCGGCTCCTCGACTGCCCGCGGCCGCACCTCCCGCACATGCCGCTTGACCTGGTCATAGTCTCCCGTGTAGCCAGCCGCCTTGACCTCATCAAACAGCCGCACCGCGCTCAGCTGCGGATAGACCGCCAAGCGCACTGCGATGATTTCCTTGAAGCAGTCCAGCTTCGACGGTTGCGACGGTCGCGGACCGTACTTGCCCTCGCAGCCCTCATGCCCCGGTTTGCCGCCTGCGGTCCAGTTGTACACTGTGCGCCTCCCGATGTTCAGCCGGCGTGCAATTTCCGCTTTGGCCACCCCCTGCTCCAGGTAGTGCCGCACCAGCACCCTCTTGTCGCTGTCGAACATTGCGCCCCCCTCGTTGAGTGATGACGCTAGGGTGCCCTGATCCTCCCACCTTCCCGCTACCAATCCGGCCCCGAATCCGCATCCCGCGCCGGCCCTCAAGTGTGCCATTTTCGATGCCCACGATTGTGCAGTTTTACATGCCCGCCAACACAAGGCGTTGAGGGTCCGCCCGACACGCACGTCCTTGTCCGGCCGCAGCCGGCTCGCGTCGCTGCTAGAGCCGCCGCCTGCGGTGCTCGTTTGACCGGATCATGTACGGAGCCACGCCCTGCCGGACGCACCTGACTGTTCCGCCGCCGGGCCAGCATTGTTCAAGGTGCTCCCGGATTAGTCGCAGCTCCCACTGGATCAGCTGCGGCTGTGGCCCGGCACGACCGACGGCCCTGCAGAACGATCAACCCTGCAACACAGTTCTCCGTCTCGAGACACGCCACCTCCAAGTGCTAGCTGTGACCGGCAAATTGAATCTGGGAAACCATAATTATGGTAGAATTTCAGAATGAAGACGACGCTTGACCTGCCGGACGAACTGATGTGCGCTGTCAAGATTCGCGCGGCCGAGGGAAACCTAAAGCTGAAGGAGGTCGTTACCAATCTGCTCAGACTTGGTCTCGCTGTGTCCTCGGCTGAGAAGCCGACGGTTCGGAATCGCGTACAGTTCCCGCTTGTGAAGTGCGCGCGCCCGGCAGAGCCGGGAGAAGAGCTGACGCCCGAGCGCGTCGCGGCGATCCTAGCGGACGGGGAGCTTTCCGATCTTGGTATTGTGCGATAGCAACGTCTGGCTGGCTCTTGCGCTCTCTGAACACCAGCACCACCGCGCGGCCAAGGACTGGCTCGAAACGATCAACACACCTCATTCCGTCTGCTTTTGCCGAGCAACGCAGCAGTCTTTTCTAAGGCTGGTTACGACAGCGGCCGTCATGGGCCGCTACGACACCCCTCCGCTCACGAATCGACATGCGTGGCGGATATACGAGCAGATCCTAAGTGACGACCGGATTTTCCTGCAGGCAGAGGAGCCATCTCGGCTCGAAACCCGCTGGAAGTCACTCTCGTTGCGCGACACCGCGAGTCCGAAAATCTGGATGGATTCATATCTGGCCGGATTCGCACTTGCAAGCGGCCTGGGCCTAGTCACGACCGACAGGGCCTTTGTTGCGTTCCCCGGCTTGGATCTCACGCTACTCGGAGAATCGGAATAGGGCTCTGGCGGGCTCGGCCTGGAATGTCGCGGCCACAGCCATGTCTAAGAACGCACGCCGACGATTTCGTCCTTACCCGGCCAGTGCTTCCCATCGACAGCTGCGACAGGCGTGCGAGGTCACTGAGAGCCAGCATCGCGTAACACGGATTTTCGCCCACTTGATCGCGCCCTCGACCCGTCCGTCGTTCCGTACAGCAGCATTGATCGGAGCGCGATGGGTGGCGTCGGGCGATGCTGGTCGCATTGGGGCCGACTGACGCCCAGGCCGAGCCCGACGCCCGCGGCGTCTCGATGCGTTCCTAGGGCCTTGAGTTCAGGCCCAGAGGGCTCGAAGCGACGCGACGCCCCGCGCGGCCCTCTCGATATGCTCACGAGTGTTGTAGACGTGCGGACACAGGCGAAGTCCGCCGGATGTCGATCCGGCGATGCCGAATCTGTCATACATGGCGTCGAAGACTGCTTGCCGCTTCTCGGGTGCCACCTGCATGATGCATACACCAGCGCTGAGTTTGTCGTCGAGGGGTGTAACGAGGGTGGCTCCGATTGAAGCCAGCGACTGCTTCAGCAGCGAAGAGAGTTCACGGACTCGCCGCTCTACACGATCTGTCCCGATGGAGGAGTGAAGTGCCGCAGCCTCTCGCATCGCACTGATGGCAGCGTCATCGCGCTGTCCCATCGACTCGAACTTCCGGGCTCCTGCGAGTTCGGTTTCCGCCTCCTCGCCCCATCCGGGGGCCACAGTGCTGGGCCAGATCTCTGGGATCCTTTCGTGGCGGACATAAAGGAGCCCGACTTCCTTGGGGCCGCAGTACCACTTGTGCGCGCTCGCTGCGAATGAATCGCAGCCAAGCTCAGGGAGATCCAGCTCGAGCGCGCCCCAGGTCTGGGCTCCATCCACATGGACGTAGATTCCGGAGCGCCGAGCGAGTTCGCAGAGCTCCCGCACTGGTAGCAAGACCCCGCTTACGTTAGAGGCGTGGGTGAGGGCCAGCACGCGCGTCTTGGGAGTCAGTGCCTCCCTGAACGGACGAATCAACTCATCAGGGCCAGAGGGGTTGGGCGGAACCTCGACCTCGCGCAGCGAGAATCCTCTCCGTTGCGCCCGAACCTTCCAAGCGACGTTGTTGGTCGGATGGTTCTGGCGCCAGATCACGACCTCGTCGCCGGCCTTGAGGTCGAGACCGTTGTTGATGATGTTGTTGGCCTCGCTGGTATTGCGGACTAGAGCGACTTCGTCTGCTTCCGCTCCGATCTGGCCTGCAACCCGGGTCCGCGCGGTCTCCCTGTCCGGAGCGTAGCGCTCCCGGTTCTGGAAGGAGCAGTCCTCATCGATCGACCGAGTGAGCTCCGTTACGGTCGCGGCGACGCTTGTCGGAGACGGGCACAGGTTCGCGGCGTTCATGGGCACGCGATCTTCCCGAAACGGGAACTTCTTCCGGATCTGTTCCCAATACGCCTCACCTTGTTCGGCAGCTGCTACACCGCGCGGGCTGGCAGCCAAGGCAGAGGCAGTTGCGATGCCAGTCAGAAACCGCCGTCTCGTTCTGTCTGTAGTCATGCTGTGATGAGCCTAGCAGAGAGACTGGCTTGTCGCCTGCCGCATCGGCGGTGGGTACACGGTGGGTCTTAAGTATTCTGGGAAGTCCCAGTCGGCCTTGTCTCTGACGCCGTCCAAGTGCCGGCTTTCCCTCGTCCTATGGACCCCCTCGCCCACACTCTCGCCGGTGCCACGCTGGCGGAGACTCGCCTCAAGAACTTGACCCCGTATTCGGCTCCGGCCCTGATTCTCGGCGCCAACGCTCCTGACATTGATGCGGTCACGATGTTCATAGACCGCGACCTGTCCCTCTGGTTTAGGCGGGGGTGGACGCACGGTGTGCTTGCGATGGTCGTCCTGCCCATCGTTCTGACTTTGCTTCTGTTGCTAGTCGATCGAGTCATCGCGCGCTTGCGAGGGAGAGAGCCAGCGGCGCGGGCAGGCCCACTGCTTGGGCTGAGCACCTTGGCTGTCGTCTCGCACCCCTTGCTTGACTGGTTGAACATCTATGGCGTCCGCCTTCTGATGCCTTTCGACGGGCAGTGGTTCTACGGCGATGCCCTGTTCATCATCGACCCATGGCTCTGGCTGCTGCTCGGCAGTTCCGTCGTGGTCGCGCACAGCGCTTCGAAGATCGGCGTCTCGGCGTGGGTGGCGCTCGGTGCCGCGACGACGTTGCTCATCACCAGCTTCGATGGCGCGGCCCTGCTGGTCCGGCTCCTTTGGTGCGTGGGTGTGGTTGCGATCATCTTCTTGCGCCTTGACGGGCGATCTCAGGGCCGCATTCGACGACTTGCTAATTTCTCCTTGGTTGCCACCCTCCTGTATATCGGGATCATGGTGACCACGTCACGGCTGGCCGCGCGGCAGGTCGCTGCATGGCTAGCAGAGCGCAACAGCGCCCCGCTGGAGATCATGCCGGGGCCCGCACCTGGCAATCCCTTTCGCCGAGACATTGTCGTCGCCGACGCGGAGCACTATCACTTCCTAGAGGTCAACTGGTTGTCGACCGAATCGATCCGATTTACCTATCCGTCCATCGACCGTGGTCGCGAGAGCGACGTCACACGGGCTGCGCTTGCTGCACCGCAGGTCAGGGGTCTGAACAACTGGAAACGCTTACCGGCCTATCGAGTTGAGAAGACAGAGAATGGCTATCGGGTATCGATCTCCGACGTCCGCTTTGCGAGGCGCGTCGGCAGCGGACTAGGGGCCGCGGTCGTGGAGCTGGATCGGGACTTGCGCGTCATCTCCCCCTGACTCCGTCGTCAGCAGTGCTAAAGCGGCCCGTCTACTTTCGGATTGTCCCCAGCACCGCCCCCGTCGGGCTCAATCGGGTCGTGAGCTTCGCGAACCGCAGCGAGGACTACTGGCCGAACTCTCCGAGTCTGGCCATCCGACACCTCGGCGATGCGCCGTTCTTCGTGCCCGACCAACGCCGGTCTGCACGGTACTAATCCGGTGTGCCGTCGATTCCGCGGATAGGGCAGGTGGCAGATTCTCTTCAATCAGAACGCGCGCGGGCCAGAATGGAGTCGCGTGCCAACTCCAAGGCGGCGAGCACCTGTTCTTTCGAGATCGACGGAAACTGATCCAGGAACTCCTCGATCGTTTCACCGCCCTCCAAGTAGTCAAAGAGCGACTGAACCGGAACCCTCGTGCCGCGGAAGACCGGTGTGCCTCCGGAAATCTCTGGATCGCTGTGCACGACCGAGCGCGATGCTACCCGCACGTGACCATCCTATTGCATCGACCCCGCAACTCTACAGACGTAAGTCCTCCGTTGGTCGCTTCGACCAGTTGAGCAGGCTACCACCGTTGTTGGCTGTCGTCGGAAAGCCTGGACGTTCGTAGCATTCCGTGCGGATCTCGAGTGACGATGCCAGAAATCCGACCGCACTCAGTTCCATATGAGGCGCTCTGCAATGGTGATATTCCTTCAAGCAGCCCAAGGCAGCGTAGGTTCTCGCCTTCCGGGAGTATGTGGCGTTTGCCGTGGCGCTCACGCGACGTTGTCGGTCACCTTGACCGTCTGGACCTTGAGCACCGATTTTCATTTCCGATTAGACCCTAATTCCGACTCGCACAATCTGGCGTCAGACCGTCAACTTCGAGTGCAACATCTTTAGATTGAGTTATTTGTAATCTTTCTGAGCTTCCGGTTCCCTAGCCGCGGTTCGGGC
>JAJDZN010000297.1 GCA_022824585.1 Bryobacterales bacterium
CAGCCAGCCAACAAATGGAGGAAGCGCACCACCGATCCGACCGCAAGCCAAGCCTGAAACCCGCCCCTTTCGGCCTTGCTCAGTCGATTTGGCCTCCGATCTGTAAGTTAATGCGCCTGTGTTCCAAAGTTAATGCCATTGTGGCTCGGCCCGCCGTTCATGAACAGGTGGATGACAGATTTCGCCCTGGGCACGAAGTGCGGCTGTCGCGGCTTCTGGTCATAGGTGCTGCGGGTCTCGCCGGCGGCGAGTTCGCCGTTCAACAGCCACGCCAGCGCGGCCCCGTGGAGGCCGTCTCCGATGCGGGAGAAGAAGTCGCGGCGGTTCGGTCGTTGCATGGCGGATCTCAATCGATGTACAGGAACTCCGCGGAGTTCAGCAGGGCGTGTGCGAACGATCCCAAGGCCATCCAGCGTGCCGTGTCGCGGCGTGGCCCGGCATGCTTCGTCTGGTCGAGGTGGGCTAGCCAGTGCCGGTCCATGGATTCCAAATCCTGTACAGCGAGTTCCGATTCGGAGGCAGTGGGCCGCCTCGACAAGATGCGCTCGTACACCTCCGCCACCTGCGACACGCGATCGTTAGGATGCTTGTCGATCAGCCTGCCCGCCAAGAATCTGGCGTGCTCGTGGGCGGCCTCGCCGTTCATCATCTGCAGCGCCTGGGGCGCCACGTTGGACTCCCGGCGCTCGGTGCAGTTCGGCGCGGGCTTCGGGGGATCGAATACCTCCAGCAGCGTCACGGGAGTGCGGCGCTTGCGCAGCACGTAGACCGCGCGCCGCCAGCCGGCGTCGGTCGCCTCGGGGACGATCTCGCCGTTCTCCTTCTTGGTGACCTTGACCGGGCGCCCGAAGCGCGTCGGATCCAACCTTCCCGTCGCCCGCAGGATCGAGTCGTGCAACACTTCGGCGTCCATCCGGCGCAGCGGCATGCGGGAAAGGAGGATGTTCTCCGGATCCGCCGCGGCAACCTCCGCAGCCACGCTGGAGGTCTGCCGATAGACGCTCGATGTCATGATCAGCCGATGCATGGCCTTGATGCTCCAGCCCTGGCGCACGAATTCGATGGCCAGCCAATCCAGCAGCTCGGGATGCGACGGGGTGGCCCCGGTCAGGCCGAAGTTCGAGGGAGTCGAGACGATGCCGCGTCCGAAGTGGCTGAGCCAAATGCGGTTGACCATCACGCGGGAAGTCAGAGGGTGCCGAGGATCGGTGAGCCAGCGCGCGAACGCCAGGCGGTTGCCGCTCGTGCCCTGCCTCGGGGGCACCGCTTCGAACGGTGCGGTGCGAGCGGCCAGCATGCGCGGCACCCCGGGCCCGACGCGCTCTCCGATAGCCTGCGCGTCGCCGCGCTGCAACAGGTAAGTGCGCGACGGCTCCCCGCCCATGTCGTAGACGGCCCGGATCTTCGGCGACGGAATCAGCTTGGCCTTGAGTTCGCTGATCTTGGTGTTAACCGGGCCAGCGGTGTCCTTGAGTTCCGGAAACGCCTCGGCGATCTGGTGCCATTCGCCATCGGCATTAGGAATTTGCAGCAGGTCCTTGTGTTCGCCAGCGAGCTTCTTCTGAGCGGCCGTACGCATCTTGCGGGGAGTACGCGCCGCGGTCCGCAGGCTCTCTCGCAGCGCCACCGGAACCTCGGCCAGCCGCCGCTCGAGTTCGCGTTCGAAGAACGGCGTGACCAACGCATCGAATTTCGCTTGCAACAGCTCGATCTCGGCTTCCAGAGGAGCATTCGCCTCTACGGCCGCCTCCTGCTCTGAGGCCAAGCCGACTTCTAGGAAGCGCTCGGTGGGATCGAGCCAGTCGTACGGGTCCAAGGCCGACTGAAACACCGCTCCGAGGCTGTAGTACTCCCGTTGAGACAGGGGGTCGTACTTGTGATCGTGGCAGCGGGCGCAGCCTACAGTGACCCCATGACAGCGGAACTGAGCACCTCGATCTCATCCGCAACCACGTTGAATCGCTCGGCAATCGAGCCGGTGGCCGATCCGTACGTGCCATCGGGCGTCATCCGCAGGAATCCGGTAGCGGCCAATGTATCCACGTGCTCTTGAGTAACGCTTTCGAGCCCCTCGTAGTCCAGCAGTTCATCGCCTGCCAATTGCTCGGTGAGAAACCGGTCATAGGGCTTGTCGCTGTTGAGAGCACGGATCACATAGTCGCGGTAGCGCCAGGCGTGCAGCCGCAGCCTGTCCTCGTCGATCACGCCCTCCGAATCGGCGTAGCCCGCAAGGTCCAACCAGACCTGCGCCCAGCGCTCGCCGTACTCCTGCGAATCGAGAAGCTGGTCGACCAGCCGCTCGTATGCATCGGGCCGCGAGTCCTGCGCAAAGGCGCGGATCTGGCCGGGGGTCGGCGGCACGCCCGTTAGGCCCAGGTAGGCGCGGCGCATCAGGGCGTCGCGGTTAGCTTCCGCCGACAGGGAGAGTCCCTTGGCTTCCAGCTTGCGCAGCAGGAACGCATCGATTGGATTGCGCACCCGGGCGGCATTCTCCACCGGGGGCGGCTCAGGGCTCACCGGCGCCTGAAACGCCCAGTGGGAAAGCCCCTCGTCGCTCAGCGGACGGTCTGCGACCGGTTCGTCGTACTCGGACGGTTGGGCACCGTCGGCGACCCACTTCCGCAAGAGCGCGACCTCGGCGTCGGTCGGTGTCTTGACATGGTTTTCGAAAAGCATGTCTGGCGGGGGCATTTCGCCGCGAACGATGCGCTGCAGCAAGAGACTGTCGTCAGGCTTTCCCGGCACCAATGCGGGACCCGAATCCCCGCCTTCCAACAGCGAGGCCAAGCTGCGCAGGTCCAAGCCGCCTTCCTGCCGTCGCTTGCCGTGGCAGGTCTGGCACCGCATCTGGAAGATCGGCAGCACCTCGGCTTCGGTCAGGCGTAGCTCTGCAGCGGCGGCATCAGAGCGGCCCGCCTCGTCGATCCATGCGCGAATCGCGTCGATCTCAGACTCGGGCAGCTTCTCGCCACCCATGGGCATCTGCCCCGAGACCACCTTGGCCAACAGCAGGCTGCGATCGGGATACCCGGGCACGACCGCCGCGCCTGACTGGCCCCCCTCCAAGACGTGGCGCTGCGTGTCGAGCTTGAGCCCGCCTTGAGGCTGTTCGCCGTGACAGGCCGCGCAGCGCCGCTCAAAGATCGGCCGCACGGTCGACTCGAAATCCCCTCCCTGAGCGCTGCTAGCGAGGCACCACGCCGCAACAGCGACGAGCCACCGGCCGAACCAGCGAGGGTGGGACATTGCCAAGTCCATCTTACATTTTGCCTTGCCGGATGGAAACCCGAACGGCCTATCAAGTGCCATCGCGCAGATCGTCCCTGCGCGGCTTACCCAATACATCGACCTAGTGCCTTTACCGCGTGAGGCGTCGACCTCCCATCCGACGTCCACTTGAGGGTGCCCGGCCTCTACCAGCCTGTCTCTATGGTTCCAAGTTCTGACTCCCTACCCAGCCACAAAGCGAGCCTCGAACACTCGGAATGGCATCTGCGGGAGTTCGTGAAGCCCAGCGACAGACGCGACACACACGCTCCAACTAGGTCCATTTTCTTCGCTCAGGCGCGGTGGTCTTCCCAGAAAGCGTGGAACAAACGCATCTAGCTGAGGAGTTACAGGTTCCGTTCACCGCTCTTGGCTGCGCCAGCGATTCACGATTGCATCCACATCCAAATCGTCAGGTCCGGCTCTCCATTTCTCGTGAAAGTCCACGTCGTCGCTATTTGGCGTCGGACTCGGTTTCTGGAATTGTAAGCGCGTAGGTAAGGGAACTGCTTCACCTAGGACAAGCGCCTCACCTCGTCCCAGCCCCGCCAAGACACTGACCAAGTCACCCTCGCTCTCGGGCACTAAGCTTCGGACGTAGTTCTGGTCGTTCGGGTTCGTGATACGTAGGCAGATGAACGTGCCGCACTGCGCAAGCACCGTCTCGGATACCTCGTGTGGACGCTGGCTGGCTACTGCAAGACCAACTCCGTACTTTCGGCCTTCCTTCGCAATTCTCTCCATCGACTTCCGAGACCCCGCAAACTGAGTCTCACTGGTGCGCGGGATATATGCGTGGGCCTCTTCACAGATGAGGAGGATAGGGAACTCTCGATACTCCGGGTTCCAATAGTTGAATTCAAACGCGAGACGCCCGATCTGAGCCGCAACCGTCGGTCGTACATCGAACGGCACTGAAGACAGATCGATCACGGTGATGGCAGCTCTCGGTTCACCCAAGCCAACAAAATCACGCAACAGTGCTCCTAGCGAGGCAGAGGACGTGCGTTCCTTTGGCTTGAGCAAGAAGTCGTATCGAACATCGTTCATTCTGCTTTCGAGCCGGACGAGGAATCGATCAAACGCACCAAACATTTCTCCGCGCTTAGGGGCCCTTTGCCCTGGAACCATTTCGCCGTTCTTGGATCTGACAGATTCGACAAGTTCCTCAAGAGAAAAGTAGACCGGCGTATCGACTGTAACCCTCTCGAGTCCGAGCGGGGTCAATTCCTTCTCGCGGAGTTGTCTGAGCGTGTCGCGGAAGAAGGCTGTCTGATTGTGTACCGCTTGCTCAGTCCGGTCAATCAATAGGTCGCACAACTCGGCATAAGTCATTAGCCAGTAAGGGATCTCAAGATCTCGGGCGTCCACGTGTCGGACTATCGAATCGGCAAACGCAAAGTGGCGGGTTCCGTCATCTCGCTTCCAACAGTACTCACCATGCATGTCTAGGATGATGATGTGGGCCTTGGGCATGACGCTTACGGTCTTCTGGACAAGCGAGGCAACCGTCCACGACTTGCCCGACCCAGTCTGTCCCAAAATGGCCAAATGTCGACCATACAAGTTGGTGGGATCGAGGTAGACGTTCAGTGAAGGGTGCGATGCGAGGCTTCCAACCCCAAGGCCCTTGGACTGAAAGCGGTCGAACATCTTCGCGATGTCTCTTGCACCGACAGCATGGACTTGCGCACCCGTCGTCGGGTATTGTGCAACGCCGCGTTCGAATTCACCAGTTCTTATGATCGACCCTACAGGCGTTAGTCGAGCGAGTCGCTTGGCGAACGGCAACCTCGCGGGTGTATCCCCTGGTGTCTCGATGGTAGGTACCGCAAGGGATTCTTGTTCGGTCATCCGACTGACGATCGCGATGAGGTGAACTAAGTTCTGTCTGACGGCGACGTATGAGCCTAGTTGCCCGACCAGCACGTCCTCGTCGCCGATCGTGACGGTTGGTACTCGACCTTGTTCGTCCTCGGCCAGTGCCGCCATCAGAAGGTCGCCTTGGACGTCCACGATGTGGCCGATCAGAGTATTGGTGGAATCTGACATCAATCAAACCATCCCCGAGAGTCGCTCGAAGCTCCATAGGTCGCAATGGCCACGGTCGGTCCTGCCATTGAGCGAGCAACGATCTTCCGTCACAACGATCACGTTCGGCTTCTTGCTCCAACGGCCCCACGCTTGATTCGACAGTCTCTTCGTAAATATCAGCAGAGTGAAGTCCATACGTGCCAATGCAGCCTCGATGACCGCATTCACATGTTCGTCGGCGAAGCCGTACCCGAGGCAGGCCAATCTATTGATCGGATTCGCATCCTGACCCAAGCAACCGCGAAACGCCGACCACAGCGCTGCGTAAGGCTGAAGCATGGTTTCATTCGCCTTCCTGCGCTGAGGGGGTATCATCAGCCGTTTCGTATCGCTCGGTGGCGACAATCCGTACGCGCAACGTCGTGCCCCATGCTGAGGACATTCATACCAACCCAGTGAGCCGTGCAGCTTCAATAGGTGAATTGGTTTCACAGTCTCGTCGAATTGCCGTCCCTTGTGCGTGCCGCGGATCTGACCGATGCGTTCCGCGAACAGCTCTGGGGCGAAAAAGGCATGCTCCACGCCAAAGAATCCGTCAGTGAGCCGCACTCTGGCAGTTTCTGCGGCACGTTCGACAAGTGGGTCGTAGTTGAGATTGAACACCTTCACACTCGGGTCAGCGCGGTAGGATAGCCGACGCACAAAATCCACGTGTCGGTCGAGATTCGGCTTCATGGGCATGAAGTGGTTCGCGATGGCATCAGTGACTAGATGACGGTACGGCGTCTCCATGGCACCTCCATCATCGAGCCGATCTAGGGCATCTTCGATACCCGTCGCCCCATCGTTCAGTTTGGCTTGGATGTCGGCGCGTTTCTGAGTGTCGGCAATTCTGTCCTTGATGAGATCCCAAAGCTCGAAGGTGAGCGGGTATCCGGCGTTGTCTAGGTACGACGAGCCCGCCCCTAGCAGGTACCCGACCCGCTGTGCCCGCAGTTGTTCCGTAACCTTGGCCTCCAGTGCGCAGATAAAATCGGGTTGGGCCATCACTCATATCTACATGCGATCTCAGCTAAGCCACAGTCAACAACGTTGCTTGGCATTCGGCCAAAAGGGCCAGTCCTCCGCCGTCGCGATGGGTAGGCGAGCCACGAGCTCTAAGTACATCGACCACGCCTCGAAATGCTGGGAGGGGCTGTTCCGTGCGGTCTAGGTTGGAACAAACGAGGAAGAACCGACAGCACAATTTGGGATGCTGGGATACCACTGTCGCACAGCATGGAACTAACCTCTAGCCTGATTGACGCTCCCCTGACAATGCACGAGCAGTCGTTCTCTCATAGTTTACTGGCTTCCTACCCCTTACTCTGCCGGCGAGGTGCTGGGCGGGCTCTCGTAGCGGCGAAGTGCCGAAGGACTGCAGGGCGTGCCGGCCTGTTCTGAGGGCGGATAAGAAGTGCATAGCGTGCGGAAGGCTCTGAATCGGGATGGCCCCCGGTAGCTCAACCACCTCAAGTGACAACACGATGCCGCGACTTGAGAAGCTGGGATCTGCTTGGAACGGTTGCCGGCATGTGTCTATCGCTACGGTCGCCGATCAGCGGACCATGTTAACGAAAAGGGAATGGCGCTAATTCCGAGATCGGAATTATCGCCATAATTCCGAGTCCCGGATTATTCCGAGTAAGGCTCGGAACGTGGGCGGTGCTCGTGCGTTTGCGTGCATTAGACCCGGAGTAGTCACAGGCTGTTCAGGAAGGTCAGGACCTCGTCATCGGGTCGGTACCGGGCTGGCGCCCCTTGCATTGGAGTCGTCTTGGCCAAGGCCGCTTCCTTCAGCTTGAGATCGGCATGTAGGTAGACGTAGGTTGTCTCGACCGACTCATGCCCGAGCCACAGCGCGATCACGGCGCGGTCAACGCCGTTCTGCAGCAATTCCATGGCTGCGGTGTGGCGCAGGACATGGGGAGTGACTCGCTTGCCTTGCAGAGAGGGACAGGCTTGCCTGGCGACGGTCAGATGCTTGGCCAGCAGGTAGGCGAGTCCGTCGTGGCTGAGAGCGCCTCCCTGCCGGTTCGGAAAGACTGGCGAGTCCGGCTCGCCGCCACGTTCATCCAGCCAGGCCCTCAGAGCCGCCGTCGCGTCCTGACGTAACGGCGTGCAGCGCTGCTTGCGGCCTTTGCCCTCGCAGCGTAGGTGGGCACCCCGGCCGAGCTGGACATCCTGGCAGCGCAGGTGGATCAGTTCGGACGCTCGCAGGCCTGTCTGCACGGCGACGAGCAGCAGTGTGCGATCACGGCGTCCAGCCCGGGTCTGCGGGTCGGGGGCTTGCAGCAAGGCCTCGATCTCGTCGCGGTCGAGGAAGTCCACGGGGCGGCGGGTATAGCGCTTGGCGGGCATCGCCAGCACGCGTTGCGCCAGGGCCGCATGCTGGGGCTCCTGCACCGCGACGTAGCCGAAGAAGGAACGGATCGCGGCCAGGCGGGTGTTGCGGCTGCGGGCGTCGTTACCCCGCTCGGCCTCCAGGTAGTTCAGGAAGGCGCCGAGGAAATCCGTGTCTAGGTCGCGGATCTCCAAGGCGGCCGGTGCCTTGCGCAATTCCCGCAGGGCATACTGGACCAGCAGGCGGAAGGTGTCCCGGTAGCTCGTAATGGTATGCGGACTGGCCCGGCGCTGCTGCAGGAGTCGTTCGGTAAAGAACGCGGCGAGCAGCCGGGGGAATTCGGCAACGCGCTTCATGCGGGCCTCCGGGCGGTGCGGTCGAGCCTCCGGGCGGCGAGCTGGAGCAGTTCCGGGGTGGCCGTCAGATACCAGTAGGTGTCACTCACGTGCGCATGCCCGAGGTAGGTCGCCAGACGGGGGGACTGCTGCTCGACATCCAGACCCTCGCGGTACCACCGCAGCAAGGTGCCGATGGCGAATCGGTGACGAAGATCATGCAAGCGGGGGCCCCGCGAATCCGACGGGCTCCGCAAGCCGACTTGCTGGGACAGTTTCACGAACGTCTGTTGCAGCGTGTTCTGCGCAATCCTGGTGCCGCGCTCGGAGAGGAAGAAGGCCGGGTCGACGGGATGCGGGCAGTGGCGATCGCGCTGTGCCGCATAGTCGGCCAGAGCTTGGCGCGTGGACTCGTGAACAGGCAGGCAGCGCGATTTGCCGAACTTGGAAGTGCGGACCGTCAGCACGCCGCTGGCAAGATCGACATCGTTGCGGTCCAGGCGCAGCGGCTCGGACGAGCGCATCCCGGTGACGGCCAGCAGTCCCAGTAGCGTGGAGTAGGTATGAGCTCGCAAGTCGGTGCTTCCGCGCAGCCGCTGCGCTGCACCGATCAGGTCGGCGATCTGCTTCTCGCTGTAGAGATACGGAGTTGAACGACGGGGCTGGGCCGTCAGCAGGGCCTCGGGCGGAACTTCGTGGCGAGGATCCACCGCGCTCGCATAGCGCGCGAAGGCGCGCACGACCCCGAGTCGCTTTGCCTGCCAAGCCGGCTGCGTCTGGCTGGGATGGGTCGCCCAGCTCAGGGCGAGCTGCGTCGTTATGCAGACAGCCTCGTGCTGGCCGAGGAACGCGAGGAAGCTCCGCAGCATGCGCTCGGCGTGGGCAAGGCCAGTCCCGAAGGCGCGCCGCGTGGCAAGATACTCCTCGAGGAGCGTCAGGAGATCCTGCATGCCACACCTCCAGGCCAGGGCGGTGCCACGGTGCGCAGTGCCTCCAGATCGAGCTTCGCGTAGATCTGCGTGGTCTCGGGATGACGATGCCGCAGGATCTGGCCGATGTCTTCGAGCGTGGCGCCATTGCGGAGCATCCCGGTGGCGAGGGAGTGCCGTAGCAAGTGGGCTCCTTTGAAGGGCGGGTCCAACTGAGCTCTCGCCAGCGCACGGCGTACGACGCAATCGATGGCCACGGTGGAAGCAAACCCCCGATGCGGCGCGTTGAGGCGGACGAAGACCCGGCGGGTCGGGCAACCAGGCGGACGCCCGTTGCGCAAGTAGTCCGCTACGGCCTCGCCGACGTCGCAGGGCACGGGCAGGGGCTCGCGCCGCTGTCCCTTGCCGGACACTGTCACGATTGCGGCGTCCCAGTCGAAATCGTCCAGAGTGAGCGCGGCCACTTCGCCGCCGCGCAGCCCCAGCCGGGCCAGTAGCAGCAGGACAGCGTAGTCACGCCGTCCCGCCACGGTGCTTCGGTCGCAGCCAGAGAGGATCGACTCGACCTCTTCGGGCTTGAGCGATTTCGGCAGGCCCCCCAGGCTCCAGTTCACGACCGGCGGAATTGCCCCGGCCAAGTCGGCGGCGATGGCACCTCGCTGGTGCAGATGGCGGAGGAAGCTGCGCAGGGCCGTGCCGACCAGCTTGGTCCGGGGGACGCCGAGGCGTTGCGACTCGCGCAGGATGAACTGATTGGCGTCCTGCACGGAGAGGCTTTCGAGAGCGATGTCTCGCGTTCCGAAGCGGTCGGCGAGAAAGGCTCGGATGGTGGGCAGGTAGTTCGCGAGGGTGGCCGGCTTGACGCCGCGCTCGTCCAGCAGGAAGCGTTCGTAGCAGCGGACGACCGGCCCAATCGGATCGTCGCCAGGCGGATCGGAACGAGGGGGCGGGATACGGCCGGCGTCGCGCAGCAAGTCCAGCAATTGGCGGGCGGTCGCTGCGTCGCCGCGTCGCTGACGCCGCGGATCACGAGCGGACCGAAAGGTCTCGACTCGCTCCAGGTCGAGGTCCTCGACGGCCAACGCGCTGGATTCGATCCAATGGCTCAGATCCGTAGCGAACCGCAGCTTCTGCTTGGCCGTGAAGGGCGCGTAGCCTTCGGCTGCGAGCCAACCAGCGAATGCGTCGATATCGTCGGCTAGCGGGCCGGCACGCACCCTCCGCTGGCTTTCTGGAGTGGGGAAGAAGAGTTCAACAGACATAGGTTTCCCATAGCACCGATTTTCATTTCCGATTAGACCCTAATTCCGACTCGCACAATCTGGCGTCAGACCGTCAACTTCGAGTGCAACATCTTTAGATTGAGTTATTTGTAATCTTTCTGAGCTTCCGGTTCCCTAGCCGCGGTTCGGGC
>JAJDZN010000225.1 GCA_022824585.1 Bryobacterales bacterium
ATGCTGCAGACCGTCTTGGAGGCCTTGCGCGACGAGGTGGCGCTCGAGATCAGGTACCAGTCCCTCAGCGCGCCCACGCCGGAGTGGCGTTGGATCGCGCCGCATGCGATCGGATTCGACGGCTTTCGCTGGCACATCCGCGCCTTCTGCGACCGGGATCGCCTGTACAAGGATTTCCTGCTGGCGCGGGTGATCGACACGCGGGCGAGGCGGCGGCCCGACAACGATCCCGACACGGATCGCGACTGGCACGAGCACGTCGCCCTGGACATCGGCCCCCACCCGGGGCTGTCCGAGTCTCAGAAAGAGGTGATCGCGCTCGACTACGGCATGCAGGATGGCAGGGTCACGCTGCGCGTCCGCCGCGCCTTCCTGTACTACACGATGAAGCGCTTGGGCCTTGACCGGGACCCGGTGACGCGCGAGCCGGCAAATCAGCACATCGTGCTGCTCAACCGGGACGCGATCGAGGCCGACCGCCTATCCTTCGATGGCCGCGAGCGCGCTTGAGTCCCGACTAAGTCGAAAATCCGCCCGCTCAGCCCCGAAAATGATGCCGCCCGAGGCAGTTCATGCCGCACGCGTGGCGGCAGGCCGCCGCAGGGCCTATAATCGCAATGTCCTGTAGCGCTCCGTCGGCCTTGCCCGGTACACGAGCGATCATGTCTGCTATCAATCCGTCGCCGCTGCCGCAAGCGCCTGAAATCGAGGCACGCCCACAGTTGGTCGCACCCGCCGGCACCCCGGGCCAGCCCCGCAGGCCCAGCACCGGGCTCATTGTAGGCCTGTGCTTGGTAGCATCGCTGGTGACCGCATTGGCGATGTGGACCCTTGCCAATCGCGGCGTGGACACCTCGTCGGGCTCAGGTGCTAGTGTCCAGGCCCGTCTGGCCGTGGCTACCGAAAGGGAACTGCTGAAGTCCTTGCGCGTCGGCGGAACGATTGAAACGCTGAACTACGCCGCGATTCGCGTGCCCCAGCTGCGCGGCCCGCGCGATTCCGGCAGGGCCGACCTGACGATCATGTCCCTTACGCCCGCTGGCAGCATCGTCAAGGCAGGGGCTGTCGTGGCGGAATTCGAGCTGAAGTGGCTCGTGGATCACATCGAGGATCGCGAGTCAATCGTGAACAGGGCCCAGTCGAATCTCAAGAAACGCATCGCCGACGTGCAGATACTCAAGGAGACCGAGCGCCAGGCGCGGGTGACCGCTAGGGCGGAATACGAGAAGGCGCTCTTGGACCTTAGGACCGCGGAGGTGCGCTCTAAGATCGAGGCCGAAGTGCTCAAGAACGTTTCCGAGGAGGCTCTCGCCACTTGGGGCCAACTCGAAGACGAGGGCAGGATCAAGCAGGCTGTCCACGTCGCAGACATTCGGGGCGAGGAACTGATCGTGCGCGAAGAGGAGCTGCACGTAGACCGCCACGTGCGCGATCTGGAGCGGCTTCAGGTCAAGGCTCCGCTCCCGGGCATGATCGTGCACGAGTCGCTGTTCAACAAGAGCGGGCAGTTCTCCCAGGCCAAGGAAGGCGACCAGATCTATCCCGGGGCGCTCTTCATGCGCATCGTCGACGTGTCGCAGATGGTCGTCAGTGCATCGGTCAATCAGGTGGATGCGCAGTCCATCCGCATCGGCGACGAGGCGGTGATCGAACTGGACGCGTATCCGGGCGAACAGTTCCGGGGACGGGTCGTGAGCATCGGTGCGATGGCGAGTTCCGGATCGGGCGGCTCGAAGTTTAGCCGGGGCAAGCCCGGCGCATTCATCAAGCACATCCCCATGAGCATCCTGATCGAGGATCGCGACGAGCGCATCCTGCCGGATCTGTCGGCCAGCGTTGACGTGCGCGCATCCGATCGCCTGAAGGGAGTGGTGGTGCCGCGGGAGGCGCTCAGGAGCGCGGACGGGGAATCAGCGAGTTTCGTCTACGTTCACAGCGACGGCGAATTCCTCCTCCGCGAGGTTCGCGTGCAGGATGTCAGCGACACCGAGGCCTTGATCGAAACGGGCCTGCGGGCTGGCGAGGAGATTCTGCTCGGCGGCTTGCCTGCCAGCACGGAAGGCCACTACTAAAAGGGGCGCCTCGCCGGTAGCAGCGAACCACCGCAGGGCGTATAATCAACATGGCCCAAAGTGCACCGTCGGCTGGGCCGCGACGGACGAGCGAGCATGTCTACTAGCAACCCTTCTCCGCTGCCGCAAGCGCCTGAAATCGAGCAACGCCCACAGCCGGTTGCGCCTCCCGGCCCCCCAGGGCAGCCCCGCAAGCCCAGCGTCGGACTCATTGCGGGCTTGTGCTTGGTCGCATCGTTGGTGACCGCCTTGGCGATGTGGGCCCTTGCTAATCGCGGCGTGGACTCCTCGTCGGGTTCCGGTGCCGGCTCCCAGGCGCGCCTAGCCGTGGCCACCGGCGGGGAACTGCTGAAGTCCTTGCGCGTCGGCGGGACAATCGAAACACTGAACTTCGCTGCGATTCGCGTGCCCCAGATGCGCGGCCCGCGCGATGCCGGCAGAGCCGACCTGACCATCATGTCCCTTGCGCCTGCTGGCAGCATCGTCAAGGCAGGGGCTGTCGTGGCGGAATTCGAGCTGAGGTGGCTCGAGGATCATATCGCGGATGTCGAGTCAGACGTGGCCCTGGAGCAGTCGAACTTCAAGAAACACATCGCCGACGTTCAGATTCTCAAAGAGACCGAACGCCAGGCGCGGGTGACCGCCAAGGCCGAATACCAGAAGGCGCTATTGGATCTGAAGACTGCGGAGGTACGCTCTCAGATCGAGGCCGAGGTGCTGAAAAACGTTTCGGAGGAGGCTCGCGCCACTTGGGACCAGCTCGAAGAAGAGGCCAGGATCAAGGAAGTTGTCCACGACGCAAGCATTCGCGGTCAGGAACTGGTTGTGCGCGAAGAAGAGTTGCACGTGGGCCGTCACGTGCGCGACCTTAATCGGCTTCAAGTCAAGGCTCCGATCCCGGGCATGATCGTCCACGAGACGCTGTTCGGCCGGGGCGGCCAGTTCTCCCAAGCCAACGAGGGCGACCAGATCTATCCCGGGGCGCTCTTCATGCGCATCGTAGACGTGTCGCAGATGGTCGTCGGTGCGTCGGTCAATCAGGTGGATGCGCAGTCCATCCGCATCGGCGACGAGGCGGTGGTCGAACTCGACGCGTATCCGGGCGAGCGGTTCCGGGGACGGGTCGTGAACTTGGGTGCGATGGCGAACTCCTCATCGGGCGGCTCGAGGTTTAGCCGGGGCCAGACCGGCGCGTTCATCAAGCACATCCCCATGCGCATCCTGATAGAGGATCATGATGAGCGCATCCTGCCGGACTTGTCAGCCAGCGTCGACATCCGGGCGTCGAATTCCCCGAAGGGAGTGCTGGTGCCGCGCGAGGCGCTCAGGAGCGAGGACGGGGAAGCATCGAGCTTCGTCTACGTCCACAGCGAAGGCCAGTTTCTCCGCCGCGAGGTTCGCGTGCGGGATCTCAGCGACACCGAGGCCTTGATCGAAACGGGCCTGCAGGCCGGCGAGGAGATTCTGCTCAGCGGCTTGCCTGTCAGCCCCGAAGGCTACCAGTAAGGCGTACGCCTTGCGGCTGCCGGGGGCGGCAGGCCGCAACCCGGCGTGCTAAGCTAACCGAACGAGCCGATGGCCGGTCGTCTAACGGTAGGACACGTGCCTTTGGAGCCCGTTGTGGAGGTTCGAATCCTCCCCGGCCAGCCACTTCTTGGGGCTGTCTCGCCGCACCAATGCTGAGAGTCGGCTTGACGGGCGGCTTGGCTAGTGGAAAGAGCTTCGCCGCCAGCGAGTTCGAGCGTCTCGGCTGCGTGGTCTTGCAAGCGGACAGGCTCGGACATGCGATCCTGGCGGACGACGCGGCTGCGCTCGGGGAAGTGACCGCCGCCTTTGGCGAACGGGTGCTGCGGGCGGACGGCACGATCGACCGCAAGGCGTTGGCCAAGGTCGTGTTTGCGAGCGAGGACGAATTGCAGCGCCTCAACGCCATCGTGCACCCGCGTGTCTTCGAGCGCGTGGAGGACTTCTTCCGGCAGACCGCGCAGCGCGACCCGGACGCGGTCGCCTTGGTGGAAGCGGCGATCATGGTCGAGACCGGCAGCTACCGCCGCTATGACCGGTTGGTCTTGGCGGCCTGCCCGCGAGAGACTCAGATCGATCGCTTCGTGCGGCGCGAAGGCTCCACTCGCGCCGAGGCCGAAGCGAGGCTCGGCCGGCAGATGCCGCTGGACGAGAAGCGCAAGTACGCTGACTACGTGATCGACACGGGCGGGAGCGAAGCCAGCACGTTGGAGCAAGTCCGCGAGGTCTACCGCCACCTGCACAGCGAGGCCGAGAAGAAGGGGGGGCATCGAGATGTCCAGACCAGCTAGCGGCGCTGTGCGCGCAGCCTTCTGCGGCACCTTGGTCGTGTTCGCGCTCCTGCTCTGGTCCACCTGGCCGGTTCAGCTCAGCAGGGTGGCCCCGGTCGTGTTCGAAGAGCCGTTTTGGACCGAGGCGGATTCGACGCTCAATGCCGACGAGCTCTCGAACATCGAGATCTACAATCGGGCGAGTCCGGCGACGGTGCATATCACCAGCACGGTCTTGCAACGCAATTGGTTCCTGGAAGTCTATCCCAGCGAATCAACCGGATCCGGCTTCTTGATCGATGCGGAGGGGCGCATCCTCACCAATTTCCACGTCATCCAGGGCAGCGCCGAGTTGGAGGTCAATCCGCTGACCGAGGACGACGATGGCAACCGTTACAAGGCCACCGTGCTGGCCACGGATCCGGCCAATGACCTGGCGCTGATCCAGATTCGCCCGGAAGCCCCGATGCCGTTTCTCGCGCTCGGCGACTCCGACGGGGTCAAGGTGGGCCAGAAGGTGCTGGCGATCGGCAACCCGTTCGGCTTGGAAGGCACCCTGACCACGGGAGTGATCAGTTCGACTGGGCGCTCCATCCAAGATCGCAGCGGCGTGCTGAAAGATCTCTTCCAGACCGACGCGGCTATCAATCCCGGCAACAGCGGCGGGCCGCTGCTGGACTCCAGCGGCAACGTGATCGGAGTGAACACGGCCATCTACGGCCCCAGCGGCAACATCGGCATCGGCTTCGCCATGCCGATCAACCGTGCCAAGGCGCTGTTGCGCTTCGTCAAGGGCGGAGCGCAGCCGCCGCAAGACATGGGGGTGGAGGGATTCTTCCTGACGCGGCGCTGGTCGCGCGCGCTGCGCCTTCCCACGACCGGGTACCTCGTCACGGACGTCGCTACGGATTCTGCGGCCGCCGAGGCGGGCCTGCGCGGGGCGAGCCGGGACATCATCGTCGGCAACTACCGCGTGCCATGGGGCGGGGATGTGATCATTGACGTCGACGGAGTGCCCGTCACCGACAAGACCTCGATGCAGCAGGCGCTCTCGCTCAAGCTGGCCGGGGATCGGGTGGCCCTGCGTGTCTTGCGCGGGGACGCGGAGCTCGAGCTTACAGTGACGCTGCGCGGCCGCAACATGGGCGTGCGCCTGTAAGGGCGTCGGCGCTGGATTTTCAGGCGCTCCGCGGTACCGCTACCCAAGCCTCGCCCCTGTGTCCGAAGTCGAATCGGTCCGGGTGAAGGATCTCGGCCAGGATCTCGACGGATTCGGCCAGCCGGGGTCCGGGGCGGTTGAAGAACTGGTTGCCGTCTGCGACGAAGACTTGTTCTCGCCGAACCGCCTTGAGAGACGGCCAGCGAGGCTCGGCTTGCAGGATCGGCACGTCCGCCAGCGTGCGCTCAATGTCGAAGCCGCACGGGCTCAGCAGGATCACGTCGGGGTCGGCTTGCAGCACGTCCTCGAGGCCGATCCAAGGAGAGTGCTCGCCCGCGCTGCCGAACAGGCACCTTCCTCCGGCGATTTCGACCAGTTCCGGCATCCAGTTGCCCGCGGCCATCAGCGGGTCAATCCATTCGATCGCTGCCACGGTGGGCTTTGACGGCAGATCGCGGGCAGCCTCGCCGACTGCATCGATGCGGCTCTTGGTGTCCGACACCAAGCGGGCTCCTGCGTCGCGATGTCCCAATGCGTCTCCCACTCGTTGGAAGTCCTCCCAGATGTCGGCCAGGGAATTGGGTTGCAGGGATACGATCTCGGCGCTGCACCCGGCCTCGCGGGCAACTGCCCTTTCTACGTCGCGCAAGCTCACAGCGCAGACATCGCACTGGCTTTGCGTGACGATGTGGGTTGGCTGGGTCGCGCGCAACGCCCCTTGCTGCATGTCGTAGACGCCCAGCGCGTCGAGGGCGCGCGCCTCGCTGGACAGGGCCTTGACCTGCCTGTCGATCTCCTGGCTGGAGGCGTGCACGTCGAAGCGCGGCTGCGTGGCTTGCGGCAAGTCCCCCACGTCGGGAGGATAGTCGCACTCGTGCGACCGCCCCACCAGCCGGTCGCGCAAGCCAAGTGCGCAGACGATCTCGGTCGCGCTCGCGATCAGGGACAGGACGCGTAGATCGCCTCGTTGTGCCAAACGCCCATTGTAGGTGCCTGTGACGGGTTAAGATTCAGGGTATGACTCGCTCCGAATTTCTCCGCCTGCTCACGGCGAGCGCGGCGATCCCCGCCACCGCCCGAAGAGTCGCTGCTGCTCCCGGCGAAACGCGCAAGCTGGTGCTGATCGCCGGCAGCCCCAGCCATCCGCCGGGCATGCACGAGTTCAGGGCCGGCAGCCTGTTGCTCGAGAAGCGCCTGGCGCAAGTGCCGGGCCTGGCCGTGGAGCGGCACGACAACGGCTGGGTGCCCGACGAGGCGACTTTCGAGGACGCCGCCGCGATCGTGATCTATTCCGATGGCGGGCGCAAGCATCCGCTGGCCGACAAGGGACGGCAGGCGATCATGGAGCGGCAGATCGCTCGTGGCGCCGGGCTGGGCTGCATGCACTACGGCGTCGAGGTGCTCCCCGACGATGCCGGCAAGGAATTCACGGATTGGCTGGGAGGCTACTACGAGCACGAGTGGTCGTGCAACCCGATCTGGACGCCATCGTTTGAGCGATTCCCGGACCATCCGGTCGCGAACGGAGTCAAGCCGTTCGCCGCGGAGGACGAGTGGTACTTCAACATGCGCTTCCGCGAGGGCTTCGACGCCTCCGGGCCGAAACAGATCGACGGGTCCACGTTCACTCCCATCTTGGTGGCCAAGCCTAGCGACGAGACCCGCGACGGCCCGTACGTGCACCCCAAGGGGCCCTACCCGCACATTCAGGCCGCCAAGGGGCGTGACGAGGCCATGTTGTGGACGATCGAGCGCCCGGACGGCGGGCGCGGGTTCGGCTTTACCGGCGGTCACTTCCACCGCAATTGGCAGAACGACGAATACCGCAAGGTGGTCATGAACGCGATCTACTGGCTGGCCGGGCTCAAGGTGCCGCGGCTGGGGATCGGATCTTCCACCGTCACCGATGACGAGATTGGCCGCAACCTTGATCCGAAACCCCCGAGGAAGGGGTGACCGCCCGGACCGGTTTCAGCCGAAATTCGGGCGGGCGGCGCTGCGGCGACCTTCGCAGCCGCCACGCAGAAGACTAGAGCGGACATGGCGTTCGGTAATCTCGCCGAAGGCGTGGATAAGGCGGTCAGGGGCGCCGGCTCTTGGATCAGCTCTCCGGTTGTCCGGAGCCTCTCGTCGATCGTATCGGCCGGTCCCGTCCAAGTGCACGCTATAGCCTAGGTTTATGAAGCGATTGACCGCCCTCGTTCTGGTCCTGGCTCTATCAGAGTGGGTGCCAGCCCAAGATCAGCCGGACGTCGAAGTCGTCTCGATGGTCGACGACCGAGTCGACCGCGGCTACTTGCTCTGGCATCGCGCGGACGAGATCGGAACCGATGTCGACAACTACACGGTGTTGACAGACTACAAGGGAGTAGAAGTCCACCGCTGGGAAAGCGACCTCGACGGCGGCGGCCACACGGCCTACCTGCTCGACGGCGGCCGGCTCCTGCGCATGGGCATCCGCGACCGCAGCGTCGTGCGGGGCCAGCCGGTGGTCGCAGTCGATGCCGTCCAGATCCTCGGCCCCGACTCGGCGGTCCTATGGGAGATGAGTGCCTCGGAGCTGGGCTCGCTGACCTTCCACCACGACCTGACTCCGCTGCCCAATGGCAACATCCTGCTGCTGACGTACGAGCCGCTGTCTGCCGGCGAAGCCCGTGCGATCGGCTGGGACCCGGGCGAAAGCGAGACCGTGTGGTCCGACGGGATGATCGAGATCAAGCCCGATCTCAACGACGGATCGCACGAAGTCTTGTGGGAGTGGAGCTTCAAGGATCACCTCATCCAAGACCGCGCCCCTGGCGCCCCGAACTACGGGGTCGTCAAAGATCATCCCGAGCGGGTCGACCCGCACTATCCGACCAGCTATGCGCCGATGAACATCGTGCGCCAGCATCTCAACAGCGTCGACTACAACCCCGCGCTCGACCAGCTCGTCGTCAGCTCGTTCATCTACAACGAGATCTGGATCATCGATCACAGCACCACGACCGCAGAGGCGGCGTCCTCTGCCGGGGGCCGCAGCGGCAAAGGAGGCGACCTGCTGTTTCGCTACGGAAATCCCGAGGCCTACGACATGGGCAGCGCGAGCGACCGGGTCTTTCTCAAGCAGCACGACGCCAACTGGATCGACTCGGGAGCCCCCGGCGGGGGCAACCTGATCGTGCACAACAACAACACCGTCATCCGCCCCGGCACGCTGAGACGGGGCGGCCCCGGCGGCCTGCAGCGCCAGCAGGATCTCAAAGGCGCCAGCAATGTTCAGGAGTTCAGGCTGCCTGTGAATCCCGATGGCGCGTACGCCAGGGACGACGGCCGGCCGTTCACCGCCGAGCGCGTCTGGCACTGGGAAAGCCCGAGCTACTTCGCCCCTTTCCAAGGCGGGGCGCGACGCTTGTCGAACGGCAATACGCTCATTAGCAACACAGTGCATCGCCAAGTCCTCGAGGTGGGGCGCGACAAGGAAATCGTCGCCGAATACAAGGGGTCTGCGCCCACCTACAAGTCTTTCAAATACCCCGAGGGCCATCTCCGGGCGCTTCTCGCGAAATAGGCCCGGCAGGAGCCCGGTGTGCGGTGGATACGGTCCCATGGACGCAACAGTCGTGCGGACGGAATGGCCTTGACTCTATCCCGCCGACGGATGAGCGGCCGGTACTCGCGTCACTGCTGAATCGAGCACGACACGATCAGGCCTTCGTTGTGCCGGCTCGGGGCTTCAGCCACGCGCCAGGCCTGGCCGAGACACCGCGTTGGCTCCTGCCCGATCTGGCCAATATTGACCCAGAGCAGAGAACACGGCACGCCCTTGCCTACCCGTTCGGCGCGCAGTTGTAACCTATGTCTCCGGTACGTTCTGTTACCTATGTGTCCGGGTCGGACCGTTGAGCCATGGTCGGGGCGGAGGGATTCGAACCCCCGACTTCCTGCTCCCAAAGCAGGCGCGCTACCAGACTGCGCCACGCCCCGGCGCCTGGTTCCTATTGTAGGCCCGCTGTTCCGCTAGTTGAAGTCCAGCGTGATGCCCCGCGCTTCCAACAGTTCCCCGGTTGCCTGCATCAGGGTCACCATCGCACGGCGGTAGCCGATCGATTCCTGGAGCAGGTCGGCCTGGCTCTGCACCAGGTCATCCTGCGCGTCCAGCACGATGAAGGCCGTGCTCACGCCCAGGTCGTACTTGCGCTGCTCGGCATCCAAGCGCTTCTGGGAGAAATCCAGCGCCACGGCGGCCTGCTGGATGGCGGCCTTGCTCAGCTCCACGCCCGTGATCGCGTTCAAGACCTCGAGCCGGACCTGTTGCTCCAAGGCGCGCAGTTCGTACATGTTCTGCTTCTTCTGCAGCACCGAGTTGGCCAAGTTCACCGCCGCGCGCCGGTTGCGCAGCGGCAGGTTCAGCTGCAACCCCACGCTATAGGTGGGGAACGCGAATCGGAACAGCTGGCCCATCGCCGCCGGAAAGCCGCTGGCTGAGATGAGCTGGGTCGAGCCGGCACCCAAGGCGGAGTTTTGGAAGAGGTTCCCGCCCAGCCCCGTCGCGCTGTACTGGGCCGTCAGGGCGAGGTCGGGGCGCTGGGCGTTGGTGTCGCGCTTGATGTTGTAGTCGTCGATCGCCAGGGTCGTCCTGCGCAGCCGGATCTCGGGGCGCATCAGCGTCGCCTTGCGGATGGACTCCTCCGGCTCGAACGCGGGCATGTAGATCGGCGGGTCGGCGGACTCGGTCAGCACCAGCGGCAGATTGCGGATCTCGGGGTCCAGGTCCGCCCCGATCTGCCGGCGCACGCGATCTTCCGCCTGCTGCAGCTGGTAGCGGGCGCGCGTGACGCTCACCTGGGCGTTGGCGTAGTTCTGCTCGGGCTGGTAGATGTCCAGCGGGGAGATCGCGCCCAGTTCCAGCTCGCGCTGCGAGCGCTCCAGGAACCTGCGCCGCAACTCCAGGTTGTTCTCCTGCACATTGAGGGACTCGCGGTTGGACACCACCTGCCAGTAGGTGTTCTCCGCTTGCGCGATCAGCGCGAGAATGCGCGTCCTGGCCGTCGACTGCGAGTTGTCATAGCGGGCCCGCGCGATCAGGATCGGGATGCGCTGGATGCCTCGCCCGCGGTCGCGCAGCAGGGGTTGCGAGATGCTGAACTGCAGCGTGTCTTGGATCGAGGGGTTGAACGTCCGGAACGAGCTGCTGCTGGCGCTCTTCAGGCCGGTGAAGCCGATCTGGTAGTTCGTGCCCGTGTCCAGCGTGTGGCGGTAGGTAAAGCCGCCGTTCTGGCGCAGCGAGCTGATCACGTCGCCGCCCTGCAGCTGGTCCTGCGACGGATTCGTCGAGCGGTTCGCGTTGAAGTTCAGCGCCAGCGTGGGGTCGAACGGGCTGAAGGCGGACTGGATCGAATTCTCCGATTGGAGCACGGTCAGGATCTGGATCTGCACGTCCGGGTGATTGGCCATCACCAGCTGCAAGTAGGAGTTCAGATTCAGCTCGAGCTTGCCGTCAATGACGTAGTCCTCCAGCTGCCCGACGGATCCGACTTCGACGTCGTACGGGGCGGCCTGCCACTGCTCCCGGAAGTAAGCTCCGTCCGGAAACGTCGCGAACTGGGCCGCGGCGGGGCCGGCGGCCAGGGCGAACGCCAGGGCGGGGAGGGCTTTGCGAAGAGCACTACTCATAGCGGATGGCCTCAATGGGGTCGAGTTTGGCCGCCTGCATGGCGGGGTAGATGCCGAACAGCAGTCCGATGAATACCGAGACGCCGAACGAGACTACGATCGAGATGACCGTCACGACAGTCGCCCAGCCGGCGATGGCGGCGATGATCTTGGAGCCGCCGAAGCCGGCCGCGATGCCGATCAGGCCGCCGAGGATGGATATCATCACCGCCTCGATCAGGAACTGCCGCACGATGTCGCGCTGGCGCGCTCCGATAGCGCGCCGGATGCCGATCTCGCGCGTGCGCTCGAGCACGGTCGCGAGCATGATGTTCATGATGCCGATGCCGCCCACCAGCAGCGAGATGCCCGCGATGCAGATCATCACGATCTGGAACACCAGTTGCTGCTGCTCGCGCTGCGCCAGCAGATCTGCCGGCACCAGCACGGAGAAGTCGCTGGCGCCGTTGTGGGTCGTGTTCAGGATGGCCCGCACGATCTGCGAGGTCTCGATGGGGTCCGCTTCGGGCTCGACGCGGATGTAGATGCCGTCAATCTCGTCCTTGAGGTAGCTGTTGTTGTCCTCGAAGCGGCGCATGACCGAGTTCAGCGGAGAGAGGATGACGTTGCTGCGGTCGTCGGCCTCCAGTCCCTCCACGTCGGACTCGGCGGTCGCCTGCGGCGCCGTGACGCCGATCACGTGCAGCCACACCTCGTTGACCTTGACGTACTTGCCCACCGCATTGCCGTAGCCGAGGATGCTGATCTTGGCCCGCTCTCCGAGCACGCACACCGGGGCCGAGCGGGAGTGCTCGTCGTCGGTGAAGAAGCGGCCCTCGATCAGCGACATGCTGTAGATGTCGGTGTAGTTGGGCCGGACTCCGATCAGCGTCGGGAGGTCGCCGTCCATGCTGGGCAGCAGGCTGGTGGGCTGGAACGTCTTGCGCTCGGACAGGCTGGCGATGTTCGGCGTGTTCGCCGCGATCGCCCGGGCGTCCCGGAACGTCAGCCCGGGCGAGACCTGGCGCACCTCGATCAGCGTGTCGCGATCCGGCGCCTCGCTGGCCTCCACCACGATGTTGTTCACCCCGAGCAGGTCGATGTAGCGGATCATCTCCTGCCGGGCGCCCTCGGTGATCGACAGCATGGCGACCACGGCACCGACGCCGAAGATCATGCCGAGCATCGTCAGCAGCGTGCGCAGCTTGTGGGCCAGCAGGCTCCCGATCCCCATCTGGAGTTCGGGCATTACGTTGGGAAGTTGCATTCATCAGCCTCCCGGGAACGCCGGCCCTGTCGAGGACTCGGGAGTCTTGGACTGCGAAGCCGGAGCGGAGTCGGGGCGATAGAGCGAGATCAGCTCGCCCTCGGCGAGCCCGTCCACGACAGCCACCTGGGACTCGGACCTGCGCCCGAGCTGGACGCGCCTGGCCCGGAGCCGCCCGGACTCCAGCACGTAGACGATGTTCTGCGCGCCCTCTTCGAACACCGCTTGGTACGGGATGTAGAGCGTGTCCGGGATGTGCTCGACCGTCACCTCCGCATCGGCCAGCAAGCCTGGGCGGAGCAACACCTCCACGTCCGAGCCCTGCTGGGGCGGCTCGGGAAGCTGCGCCCCCGCCCGCTCGGACTCGCTGAACTCCGATCCGGACGAAGCCGCCGTGGCGGTTTGAGGCTGGCGATCGCCTCGTCCGCCACCGCCCGCGCCACCGCCGGGCGCGCCCCCTGCAGCGCCGAATCCGCCGCCCGGGCCTCCAAATCCGCCGCCCGGGCCCGCGAATCCGCCGCCCGGCCCTCCGAATCCACCGCCCGGCCCTGCGAACCCGCCACCCGGACCACCGCCGCCTTGGCGACCGCCGCCCCCGGCGGCTTGCATGATCTGGCGGAACTGCTGGCGCTCTTCATTGCTGAGCTCTTGCGGGCTGCGGCCCTTGAGCAGGTCTTCGGCCTGCTTGCGGGCCTCTTCCGGCAGGCGGCTCAGGATGCGCGAGGGGTCGAAGCCCTGTCCGCCCCGCTGGCCGCGCTGCTGGCCCTGCCCGCCTTGCGCCGGGCCCCCGGCGCGTTGCTGTTGTTGCCCGCTGCCGCGCTGGGCGCGATCGCCCTGCTGCCCGGTGCCCGGCCCCTGCCGTTGTCCCTGGGCACGCTGGCCGCCGCCCGGTCCGGCGTTCTGAGCTTGCTGGCGCGTGGGCGCTTGTCCCCCGCCGCGTGCCCCCGCCTGGCCGTCTCGGTTGCCTCCCCCGCGCTGTCCCTGGCCGCGGCCCTCCGGCGGCGCGCTGGCCGCGTCGCCGCGCGGGGCTCGCGCGGCGGCGTTCCCGCGCTGCGCCCCGTAGCCCACGGCTGCGTTCTGACGCGCCGTCGCCATGATCCGCTCGATGCGATCGCGCTCGGCGCCGATGTTTTCGAGCAACTGCTCCATGTCGATGCCGATGACGCATTCGAACTTCTTGACCGCTTCGCCGGAGAAGATGTTCGCCGAGGCGGTGTTGCCCAAACGCTTGATCGTGCCCGTCACGGTCTTGTCCGGGATGGCATCGAGGCGGATGAGGACCTCTTGCTCCTCGCGCAGGTTGGCCCGCTCGGACTCCTCCACGCGGGTCAGCAACTCCATTTCGGACAAGTCCAGCAGTTGCGCCACCGACATGCCCGCCGGGATCTGGTCCCCTTCGCGGATCTCGGGCAGCGACTGCCCGAAGCCGCCGCGCCCGCCCGAGCGGTTCTGGAGGATCGCCACCAGCCCTGTCAGCGGCGCGAGCACGCGCGACTGCGCGATCCGGCGCTTGTCGCGATCCACGTCCAGCTGAGCCTTGTTCAGTTGCTCGCGCAGCACCGCCAGTTCGGACTCGCGCTGCTTGAGCCGGTTCTCGATGTCCGCCTCGAGCTTCTGCTTGCGCCGCCGGGCTTCCTCGAGGGTGAGTTCGTTCTTGCGCGCGTCAATATCCGCCAGCAGCTCGTTGCGCTGGACCTCCAGTTCCGCTCGCCGTACCTGGAAATTCGCTTGGACGATCTCGACTTCGTCCTGGCTCTTGCGGATCTCCAACTCGGCTTCGGCCTTCTTGAGGTTCTCCTGAATCTGCTCCACCGTCAGCAGGCTGTCTTCCAGCGCTGCCACGCGCTCGGAGTCGTCCAGTTCGAAGATTAGGTCGCCACGGGTGGCGAGGGAGCCCATCGGCGCCAGCTGCGTGATCTGGGACTGGGTTCCGATATTGGGTGCCGTCAGGGTCAGGGAGCGCACGGCCCGCAGCTCGCCGCGCAGGTAGGTCTTCACGACCAAGTCGCCCCGCTGCACTTCGGCGAGGGCGAAGCGCTGTTCGTCCTCGGGCAGGCTCTGCCACACAAAGTAGCCGCCGGCAGCGAGTGCCCCGGCCACGAAGACGATCGCAATCCGCAACAGTAGCTTCGTCATGGTTTTGTCTCCGGTGTCGCTATAGGGTTCGTCCCTGAGAAGTCTCGGGATTCTCCAGGGCGATCACGTCGCCCTCTTGCAGCCCGGCGGCGACGACGATCTCGGTGCCGTTGGTGGCGGCTACCTCGATCGGCACGCGCCGGTAGGTGGCCCCGTCTTGGACGAAGACGGTCGGCTTGCCGTCAATCTGGGTCGACGCCTTGCTGGGAATCACGAGCACGTCCTCGATGCGCTGCACGATGATCTCCACCGTGGTGCTCATGCCGGGCCGCAGGCGCTCGTCGATCTTGTCAAGCGCGGCGAAGGCCGGGAAGTTCTTCTCGGGCGGCAGGCGGTTGAACACCAGCGTGGCGATCGGGCTCAGCCAGCTCACCGAGCCGCCCAGCACCACGTCGGGGACCGCATCGACGCGAATGCGGGTTTCCTGGCCCTCGCCCACGCGGCCGCGGTCCACCTCGTCCACGCGGAACTCCACCCGCAGCGATTCGAGGTTCGGGATCTCGGCGATCGCCGCCCCGGTCCATACCGTGTCGCCCTCCTGGAACGGCGGGCGGGCCGTTCCGAACGACCCTTGGGCGCGGTTGTTCGGCAGGATGTGGACGATGCCGTCGCTCGGCGCGCGCAGCACCATGCTGCGCAGGTAGGTGCGGGAGAGATTGAGATCCCTCTCGGCCTTGCCCTTGCGTTCCATCAAGCGTTCGATGTCGGCCGCTTGGGACATGTCGCTGGCATCGGCCGTCGTCTCGGTCTTTTGGAGTTCCCCCTCGGCGATGGTCACGTCGATCTTGGCCTTCTCCGCCTCGATCTCGGCCAAGATCTCTTGCTTGCTGGCTTCCAGCCCGGCACGCTCGACGTTGTACGTCGCCTGCATGATCATCATCTCGTTGCGCTCGTCGGTGATGGCATGCGAGGCCTCGGCCTGCTCAATCTCGCTGTCCACCTGCCGGACCTCGGTCTGGCGTTCGATCAGGGTGTCTTCCTGGGCCGACTCGTCGAATCGCACCACGATGTCGCCGGACACGATCGGCTTGCCGTTCTCGGCAAGCTGGACGATCTGCAGGTTCGGCGTCTGGGGCGCGGTGATCTGCACGGATTCGGCGCTCTTGAGCTCGCCGCGGCTGCGCACCGTGCGCAAGAAGTCGCGGCGCTCGACCTCGGCGGTCGGCAGCTCTACCGGTGCGGGCCCGTACAACTGCAGGCCCAGGGCGGTCAGGGCCGCTGAGGCTGCCACGACCACGCCGGCGCGCAGCCAAGGACGGTTTGGAATCGGGATCGGCATGGCCAAGAACCTATTGCGGCGCAACATCTGCGCCGGTCAATGTAATGACGGAAACTGGCCCGTCTAGGTTATGCCCCGCGCGCGGCTCGTCACGGTTTGCCGGCGGCGCGGAACAGCAGCGGCACAAACTCGGCCAAGTAGCCGCGCCAGACCGGCCAGCTGTGGCCACCGGCGGTGACGCGGTAGCTGTGGTTGACGCCGGCCTCGACCAGGGCGGCCTCGAACGCCTCGTTGCGATCCAGCAGGAAGTCGTCGCGTCCGATTGCGATCCACAGCAGGTCGAGGCTCGCGTTGACGCGTTCCGGGTCGGCCAGCAGGCCTTGGGCGGCGTCGCTCTCAGGGTCGGGAGCTGCGGCCGAGAAGGCCCCCACCCACGCGAAGCGGTCCAGGCCGGTCGCGGCGCAATACAGGGACTGCCCGCCTCCCATCGACAGGCCGGCGACCGCTGTCTGGGCCGGTCCGCTCTTGGCGCGATAGAGCGATTCGACCAATGGCATCGCGCCTAGGACCAGGTCATCGCGAAACCGCTGCGTGTTGTCGGATCCGATGCCCCGGCGGCGCGCGGCCCACGGTACCGGGTGCCCATTCGGCATGACCACCAGCATCGGCTCGGCGGCCCCGGAAGCGATCAGGTTGTCGAGGATCAGGTTGGCTTTTCCCACCTCCGCCCAGGCTGTCTCGTCATCGCCCGAGCCGTGCAGCAGGTACAGCACCGGGTAATGCCTGTCCGCCTCGTCGTAGTATCCGGGCGGCGTGTACACGAGAAGCCTGCGGTTCGCTCCGCCCGCCTCGGAAGCGTAGTAGTGCACGTGCAGCGAGCCATGCGGCACGTCGCGCAGGTCGTACGGAACCGGCTCGGGCGCCGGGACTTCGACCAGGCTGGCGTTGCCCCCGAGCCAGCGCTTGACCGCGGTGTTGTGCGGATCCAGAACGCGCACGCCATCCAGCAGCAGGGTGTAGCTGTAGATCGCAGGAGGCACCGGGCCGACGGTTAGCGACCACGTCCCAGCTTCGCCCCGCTCAAACTCGAGGTCGCTGCCGGCCCACGGCGCCTGCAAGCGCAGCGTCTGCGCGTCCGGTGCGGCGACTTGGAAGTGGACGCGACCGTCCGCCGACACCGTCGGAGATTCTAGTAGCGGCCGGCGCGGCTGGGCCGTCAGCGAGCCGGCGCAAGCCGCGGCCGCCAATGCCGCTGCGAGCAGCCCTTCTCGGGTGGGGTGGAATCGGTCAGTCATCGTTTGCCTCCAGCGCCAGGCGCAGGTTGTCGCCGCAGCGCGCCAGCAGCGACTCGGCGGAGTCGCGGTCCAGCTGCCGCCTTAGCATCAGAATAGCGAGCCGGACGTTGAAGCTGGCCGCGTCCAGCGTGGCGCGGGCGCTCTCCGGGTCGCAGCCGCAGACCTCGCGCACGATCCGTTCGGCGCGGTCCGCCAGCTTGGCGTTCTTGACCTGGACGTTCACCATCAAGTTGCCGAGCACGCAGCCCGTGCGGATCATCAGCCCGGTAGAGAGCATGTTCAGCACCAGCTTTTGCGCCGTGCCGCTCTTCATGCGGGTCGACCCCGTGACCACTTCCGGCCCTACCTCCGGCGTGATGGGGTAGTCGACCGCCCGCTCTAGCTCAGAGCCCGGGTTGCAGCTCAGCCCGACCGTGACCGCACCGATCGCGGCCGCGTGCTCGACCGCTCCCAGCACGTATGGAGTGCGTCCGCTGGCAGCGATGCCGACCAAGGCGTCGCGGCCGCCGAAGCCCTGCCCTTCCAGGTCCGCGCGAGCGGTTTCGGGGCTGTCCTCGGCTCCCTCCACGGAGCGCAGCAGCGCTTCCGCGCCGCCGGCGATCACCGCCGTGACGCGGTCGTCGGGAGTGCCGAAGGTCGGCGGGCACTCGGCTGCGTCGAGCACTCCCAATCGGCCGCTCGTGCCGGCCCCGCAGTAGAACAGCCGCCCGCCGCGGTCCCAGCGGTCGACGATGGCGTCCAGCGCTCGGGCGATTTGCGGGATCTGGTCCCGAACCGCCTCCGCCACGCGCGCGTCCTCGGCATTGATCACGGCCAACACCTCTGCGGTGGTGGCGAGGTCGATCCCGGCCGAGCGGGGGTTCCGCTCTTCGGTGGCGGGCAGGCCTTCGGTCATCGGACTGGGCGGTCTCGGCGGCTCCCGGCGGGCCGCCCCGCCGGAACTGCTAAGCTGGCTATCCCTTGCCATCAGCAGGGTAGCCGATCTGTTCTATGGAATACCGCAAGCTCGGAAGCACCGACCTTGAAGTCTCGGTTCTCGGGTACGGCGCGTCGCCGCTGGGCAACGAGTTCGAGGAGATTGACGTGCGCGAGGGCGAGCGCGCCGTGCACATGGCGATCGACCTGGGGATCAACTTCTTCGACACCTCGCCCTACTACGGTCGCACGCTCTCCGAAGAGCGGCTCGGCCAGGCGCTCGGCCCACGCCGCAAGAACATCGTGCTCGCCACCAAGTGCGGCCGCTACGACTTCGATGCGTTCGACTTCTCGGCCGAGCGCGTGCGCTCGAGCATCGACGAGTCGCTCCGCCGCTTGCGCACGGACTACGTGGACATCTACCAGATGCACGACATCGAGTTCGTGGACCGCGAGCAGGTCATCAACGAGGCCCTGCCGGTGGCTCGCGAGCTGCAGCGGGCCGGAAAGTGTCGCTACGTCGGCATCACGGCGCTGCCGCTGGGCATTTTGGGGGACGTGGCGGAGCGGGCCGAGGTCGACAGCATCCTCTCGTACGCCCGCTACAACCTGATGGTGGACGACTTGGACAGCGAGCTGAGACCGATCTGCGCCGAGCGCGGGGTCGGCCTGATCAACGCCTCGCCGCTGCACTTGCGCATCCTGACCGAGCGCGGGGCGCCGCCGTGGCACCTTGCATCGGAGCAGGTGCAGCAGGTCGGGCAGCGGGTGGCGCAGCACTGCCGCGCCCGCGGCGTCGATGTCTCCGAGGCGGCGCTGAAGTTCTGCTACGACTACCCGCACACGGCCAGCGTGCTGGTGGGAATGTCCAAGAGCCGGCATGTCGAACGCAACCTGAAGGCGTTCGATTTCGAAGAGCCGGACGGGCTGCTCGACGAGATTCGCGAGCTCGTCGACCCGGTGCGCAACCAGATCTGGCCCACCGGCCTGGAAGAGAACCAAGACCCTCGCTGAGGCGCGATTCGCGTGATCGTCGACTCGCACCACCATTTCTGGCGCTACGATCCGGTCGAATACGGGTGGATCTCCGATTCGATGCGGGCCCTGCGGCGCGATTTTCTGCCTGCCGACCTGCGCCGGGAGATCGAGGCTGCCGGCGTTGACGGCGTCGTCTCGGTACAGGCCAGGCAGACGCTGTCCGAGACCCGCGCCCTGCTCGCGCACGCCCGCGAGAACGACTTCATCCGCGGGGTGGTCGGCTGGCTGCCGCTGACCGACCCCGCCGTGCGCGGCACATTGGAAGAGCTCGCGCAGGACCCATGCTTGCGGGCGTGCCGGCATGTCCTGCAGGACGAGCCGGACGACGAGTACATGCTGCGCCGGGACTTCAACGACGGCGTGCGCGCCGTCACGGAGGCGGGCTTGGTGTACGACATCCTGATCTTCGAGCGCCACCTGCCCCAGACGCTGGAATTCGTCGACCGGCACCCCGACCAGGTCTTCGTGCTCGACCATATCGGCAAGCCCAGGATCCGAGACGGCTCGTTCGGCGCTTGGCACGCCGCGATCCGAGACATCGCCCGGCGGCCCAACCTCTACTGCAAGATCTCCGGAATGGCGACCGAGGCGGACTGGGAGCGTTGGAGCGAGGCCGAGTTTGCCCGCTACATGGATGCCGTCTTGGACGCGTTCGGCCCGCGGCGGCTCATGTACGGCTCTGACTGGCCGGTGTGCCTGGTGGCGGTGGGCTATGCCCGCTGGTTCGAGCTGGTGGCCGGCTTTGCCGCGCGCCTCAGCGCGGACGAGCGCGACCGGGTGCTCGGCGGAACGGCCGTCGAAGCCTACCGGCTGTAGGCGGCTCGTTACAATAAGCTCATACTGCGGGCTCTCAGTGGCATTCAAGCTGTATAACAGCCTCAGCCGCGAGGTGGAGGCGTTCGAGCCCGCCGAAGGCAACTGCGCCCGCATATACTCTTGCGGCCCAACCGTTTACAACTTCGTCCACATCGGCAACCTGCGCACGTTTGCGTTCCAAGACATCCTCCGGCGGCACATGCGGCAATGCGGCTGGGAGCTGCGGCATGTGATGAACATCACCGATGTCGAGGACAAGATCATCGCCGCCGCGTCAGCGGCTGGCGTGCCCATCGGCGAGTACACCAAGCAGTACGTCGACGCGTTCTTCGAGGACTGCCAGCTGCTCCGCTTGGAGCGGCCCGAAATCGTGCCCGCGGCGACGGACCACATTCCGGAGATGATCGAGCTGGTCCGGCGCATCGCGCAAGCCGGCCATGCCTACGAGTCCGGCGGCTCGACCTACTTCCGCATCTCCAGCCTGGACGATTACGGCAAGCTCTCGCGGCTCGACCCGAGCGGCATTCTGTCCGGCGCGCGGGTGGATTCCGACGAGTACGGCAAGGATGACGCGCGCGACTTCGTGCTGTGGAAGGCTAGCCGCGACGGCGAGCCGAGCTGGGCCAGCCCGTTCGGCGCGGGCCGCCCTGGCTGGCACTTGGAGTGCTCGGCCATGGCGATGGCGTACCTCGGCGAGACGTTCGACATCCACACCGGGGGCGTGGACTTGCAGTTCCCGCACCACGAGAACGAGATCGCGCAGTCGGAGAGCGCCACCGGCCGGCCGTTCGCGCGCTTTTGGGTGCACGCCGAGCACCTGCTCGTGGACGGCAAGAAGATGGCGAAGTCGCTGGGCAACTTCTACACCCTGCGCGATCTCATCGAGCGGGGCTTTTCCGCGGACTCGATCCGCTACCTGCTGGTCGCCACGCCGCATCGCAAGCAGCTCAATTTCACGTTCGACGGGTTGGACGGGGCAGCGGCCGCGATCGAGCGGCTGCGCAACTTCGAGCGGCGGCTGGCAGACGCTTCCGTCGGAGCGGACGATGCGCAAGCCAGCGCGGAGAGCGCCAAGGCGACCGCGCAGTTTCGCGAGGCGCTGGACGACGACCTCAACACGGCGGGTGCGCTAGGGGCGGTCTTTGAGTACATCCGGGCGGCCAACTCCGCGATCGACGGCGGCCGCTTCGGCCCGGCCAACGTGGTTGAGGCGCGGGACCTGCTGGACCGCTTCGACAAGATCTTCGACGTCTTGCAGCCCGCGGCCGCGCAGCGCGTGCCGGCCGAGGAGATCGAAGGCCTGATCCGCGAACGCGCGGCGGCCCGCAAGGCCCGCGACTTCGCCCGCGCCGACGGGATCCGCGACGAGCTTGCCGCTCGCGGCGTGACCTTGCAGGATTCTCCGGACGGCACGAAGTGGCACTACGCCGATTGATTTGGCGTCGTAGCCGCCATCTTGGCGACACCCGCTCCAGCCATATGCCTCGATCATGCAACGATCCCGTGGTTGACACTGCTCCGGCGAGGCTGGCATTCTGGCCCACATGATGAACCGCCGGGCGTTCCTCGCCTCCGCCGCGGCTGCCGCTGGCTCGGCCTGCGTCGGCCCGCGCCTGCCCAGGCCGAACGTCTTAGTGCTGATGCCCGACCAGTGGCGGGCGATGGACCTCGGCGCGATGGGCAATCCGGACGTGCGGACGCCCAACATGGACGCCCTCGCGGCGAACGGCGCCCTGCTGCGGAATGTCACCGCGAATTGCCCGGTCTGCTGCCCTGCGCGCGGAACGTTGCTGACCGGGCGGTTCGGCCACGAGCACGGCGTGGATGTCAACGACGCGCCGCTGCCCGACAGCGAAATCACGATAGCCGAGATCGCGCGGGAAAACGGCTATCGCACCGCTTTCGCCGGCAAGTGGCACTTGGAGGGCGGCAAGCGTCTGCCGGGCTATGTCCGGCCCGAGAGGCGCCAGGGGTTCGACTTCTGGGCCGCCAACATCTGCACCCACAACTACTGGAACATGCAGTATTTCCGGGACTCCCCGGAGCCGATCCAGATCGAGGGCTACTCGGCCACGGCGTTCACCGACGAGATCATCGGTTTCATCGGCAGCGACACCGAAACGCCGTTCTTGGCCTACGTCCAGTGGGGGCCGCCGCACAACCCCTACGTGGCACCGCCGGCGTACATGAACATGTACGACCCGAACCTGCTTAAGATGCGGGAGAACTGGACCGGGCCCGTCGAGTGGCGGGCCGGCCGCGCAATGGGCTCGCGGCAGGACATCGCCGGCTACTATGCGGCAATCACGTTCCTCGATGACGAGGTCGGACGAATCGTCGACGCGCTGAAGTCCACGGGCCAGTTCGAGAACACCGTCATCTTGATCACGTCGGACCACGGCGACATGCTGGGTTCCCAGGGCACCGTCCTCAAGCGCAAGCCGTGGGCCGAGTCGCTTCAGGTGCCCGGCATCGTGCACTATCCGGCGGCGGTTCCGGCAGGCCAGCAGCTGACGCTGCCGGCGTCTCATGTCGATGTGGTACCGACGCTGCTGGGGCTGGCCGGACTGCCCGCGGCCGAGACCGTTTCGGGTACGGACCTGTCGCGTCACATGCTGGCCCCCGAGCACGGCGGGAGGCCGGACGCTGCCCCTCCCGAGTCCGTTTACGCCCAGAGCTACACACCGACCGAGCGCGCCGAGTTTCCGGCTTGGCGCGGGGTGCGCACCGAGCGCTACACCTATGCCCGGAACCAAGATCGAGCCTGGCTGCTGTACGATGACGTCGCCGATCCGTTCCAGCTGCAGAATCTAGCGGGCAAGCCCGAGCACGCCGCCGTGCAGGCAGAGCTGGATGAACTCACGATGGAATGGTTCGCTCGCACCGAGGACAGCTGGGACGAGCGCGCCGACCTGCCCTATCGCTAGGGCGCGGATTGCCGCAAGGGGCGGCTAGGCTGAACTTCATACCGAAAACGCAAGCTAATTCGTTCTTTCAGAATCAGTTACGCGAAATCAACTTGCCAATTTACTGGAAACAATCTTCTCCGGGTCCACGTCCAGCAGAGCGAAGGCCTTGGCTTGCAAGGCCGTCGGCC